>JAUCGI010000112.1 GCA_030378035.1 Desulfobacterales bacterium HSG2 | reverse complement strand
TCCGTCCCTTGTCTGATTCTGACAAATATTCGGATTTGGATGAAAGGGTGGTGATATGTAATGATTTCAGCTATTGCGAAGTGTGTTGCGGGCTTGGATATTCATAAGGCAGTTATTGTATGCACTTTGCTTCGGGAGGATTCCGAAGGGCAACCGGTACAGGGAGGAGTGGCAGTTGCCTCAGACTCTTCCGGGAATAGATCAAATAGGTGTGCCGCAATGCTGCTGGCAGAAATCGGCGTTGACATGAGCCAGTTTAAAAACCGGAATCACCTGAGTTCATGGGCCGGCATGTGTCCGGGAAATAATGAAAGCGCGGGAAAAAGAAGAAGCGGCAAGACCCGAAAAGGAAACCAGAATGTTCGGACACTGTTATGTGAAATCGCCAATGCCGCAATAAAAACCGACAGTCAGTTCAAGGGTTTTTACAAAGGTCTTGTGATAAGACGGGGGCACAAAAGGGCCATAATTGCAGCAGGGCATAAAATTTTGAAGACAGCCCATGCCATGTTAAAGGATAAGGTTCCTTACAAAGATCCGGAAACGGATTATGAGGAAATGCCTGTCAGGAAAAATGCGCCAAGATGGATTACGGCGCTAAAGAAATACGGTTATCTTCAGGGAGAAGAGACAGAATAGCAGCATAATTTCAGAGAATTAAAACAGTCCGAAAGAGCAGTCTGACGGAGATAGGAGAAGTACGCTCTTTTGTAGAATTATATTTTCATGGTAAAATGAAATTTTAATCTGGTTGGTAAAGCATATTTTCTGAAAAATTGCAAATTTTACTTGACTTGGTGCCGGACAATCGTCATTTTCTGTCATATAAATCTGAATGGAAAAGGAGGATGGCAATGCCTGTCACAATTCAAAGTCAGTTTACTTCCGCCGTTGTGGAGGCAAACCTGGATGTGTTCACCCGGTCATATACGGAAGGGGAGAATACGATCATAGAATTTGACATGAGGAAGCGGGATTATCAGAAGGAAGCCGGGATAAACTATGATATCTGCTGGCCTGAAAAGACATACAATGTGGACATACACGAATTTTCGACATTCCAAAATCCGATTGTCTGCCGGTTTATATCAGGGCAGGCTTGGTATTATGATGATCAGAACAGGCAGATATGGTTTACCCCGAAGCTCAGAGAAGTGTCAGCGCGGCAGCATGTGAGCAGAAGTGTGCTGGCCTGCTTTCTGGCCGTTGTCTGCGGAGTGAGTCTGAGGAACATTGCAACAATATTCGCAGTTTTGTTTCGGATTCCTGTAAGCAAGTCATCTGTGAAAAGATGGATTGACACAGTCGGAAGCAGCCTTCCCTCGGAAGATGAGATTCTGAGACAGCTTACGGAACTGAAAGAACCGGACCAGTGTCATATTGACGGCTATTATCCCATGAGGACAGACAACTGCGTCATGGTTATAAAAGATGAGTCAGACCGGATTCTGATTACTCATGAGGCTGCTTCGGAAAACGGTGATGATGCCAGGCAGTTTCTTCAGAAGGTAAAAGATTGCGGAATGACAGTCAGTCTGGCGTTCTCAGATTACTCAGACAGCTATGTGAAAGCAGTCAGGGAGGTGTTTCCTGACGCGAAATTTCAGGCCGATCACTTTCATACGGCAAAAAACATATGGAAACATCTGAAAAAGTGCCTTCTGGAATACAGAAGAAAGCTGAAGGCGGAGGGTGAGGAAAATCAGGACGGGGATATGCTGGAAATTGCCTCGGAGCTTTGGAAATTCAGGCGTATGGAAAAAAATCACGACGGTATAAGGTCAGCGAAGACACGAAAGCACTACATAAAAATTTATCAGACAATAAAATATTTGTCGGCAGATGTCGCTGAGTTCATAAACTCAGGTACAGAACAAAACACCTCTTAATAATAGATATGTAAACAGTACCTGAACATACGCCTTTCTTCCCATATCGCTCTTTTTGACCCCAAAAAGGACGATATGGGCCCTTTTTTAAGCCAAAATAAGCAAATAATTCTTTTAATATCAAACACTTACCACGGCCCGACCCCGTACCAACATCACCCCCGTACCAACATCACCCCGTACCAACATCCTGACACGAGCAACCTGGGGTTAGGCTTGAGATGCTAAGGAACGAGTATGAAATAATATGCCCGTTTTGAAAATTGAAACAACCGTTTTTCAACGGATCGGCAGAATGAAATGAACAAGTTATTTCATACTCATTCCTAAATACTAAAGACTGTAACCACCGCTGAAATCGACATGCACGGTATATGACGGGACAGCCCCGCCACTGTAACCCTCGACCTTTATGTGATACCTTCCGGCGGTTACCTGATGCTGGATCTCAAAGTTCCTGTCGGGACCGTCGTCGTCGTCGGAAGCGATCTGAGACTGGTCGGAATCAAGAAGGTATCCGTATGTGTCATGCCCGGACTCCGTCCAGACAGTCAGGGTTCCCGAACTCGGGATATCCAGCCGGTACAGCTTGTAACTCCCCTCGACCACCGGACTTCCAGTGGTGGTGCTGCCATAAAGGTCATAGATAGGGGTTATACCTGCGATTACACCAATGGGAAATAGCATCGAAAAAAGAAGTGCTACCAGAATAATAAGATTCGTTCTCATAATAATCTCTCCTTTGCAACTGGGTGACGAAAATTTCCATCTTTCTCAGCCATCTTCGCGCCGATTCCCGTTCCGCCCGAACAGGCCCTCGGAATCGGGCCGGAGGAGACTCGGGGCGAGATTGGGGAACAAAAACGGGATCGATCACAATCGACCGGAATCATCGATTTTCATCACCCCACTTTGCAACTAAATTGTTAATTATAATTGTACATTGTCATAATTTGAACATAAAGCTTATGCTATTTTACGATCATAATCACACCCCCTCTCTTCTTTAGAATCTGATGATAAAGGTCGGGTAGCCGGGGGCTGTTTCCAGTCCCAAGCCCCCTCAGAACCGTACATGAGACTTTCACCTCATACGACTCAAGCCTCCCGAAAGCCCGCCCTGATCGGGTGACCCGCTGATCGCAATCAGCTTTGCGATACTGAATAACAGCCGCAGCTCATATTTGAGACGAGATGCACACGTCAATATAAATTGCGTTCATATCCTTCTCGCGCAGGCCGACACGGACGCCGACGACCGAATCATCCGCAATGCAATTCGGCGACAGATTCAAACTCACGGATTCCGCCTTTTTAACACAGAAGTTTGTTAAACTTCGATATTAACAAATTTTGTGCTTGCTTCTTATATATTATAATGATAGGAAGCTTATTCATAATCACCTGAAAAAGTAGATAACATGAATATTCTGAGAAGTCAAGCATAAATAAAAAAATAAATGAACACAGCCGAAAAAAAAAGCTTCTGGATCAGGTACGCGATCTCATCCGGTCAGAACAATATTCCGTTCAGACCGAAGAGGCTTATGTATCATGGATCAGGAAACATATCCTGTTTCACAACAAAACCCATCCCCTTGAAATGGGAAAACCGGAAACCGATGCGTTTCTCAGCCACCTGACGGCTGATCTGAACGCCGCTCCCGGCACACGGAGGCAGGCGTTCATCGCCCTGCTGTTTCTCTGCCGGCAGTTGCCTGATATTAATCTGCCAGATATCAGTTCGGCTCGGACCGAAACTCCGAAACACCCGCGGCATATTTATGAATCTGAAAAGTCCGACCCCACTCTGAAATCGTCTGCGGGAAAAGATACAGACTCCTCCGCTCATCAGAAAGATCTCGCGGCACTCACGAAGCAGGTAAGTAATTTTATCCTTCCATCCGAACCGAAGAGGCATACCTTTCATGGATAAAAAGACATATCATTTTTCACAACCACAAGCCCCTCCGTGAAATGGGAAAGCCGGAAATCAAAGCGTTTCTGACCCATCTCGCAGTTAATCGGAATGTGGCCCTTTTCCGGTCCCATTTCCCGCCCGCCTTCTTTATCCGGGTCCGCATATCCTTCTCGCGCAGGCCGACACGGACACCGACGACCGAATCAGCCACAATGCAGTTCCGCGGTTCGGCAGTCGGAGCTCCCGCGTTATTTTGCGGTTCCCACTCAGTCTCATCAGCAATAAGCTCAGCCGTCCTTATCCGCTTTTTTCTTTCCTCGTCATATCGGTATCGGACATAAATCAGACTGCCTCCGTATTCCTCAGCCAGTTTCAGAGTGCCTTTCTGACCGGGTCTCAGAGTCATCCGTGCTTTCATCAGATAAGGGAACCTCCTGTTTATCCCCGGAATTTCCGAAACATCAGGCCTGAATAAAACATAACCGACAGGTTCAAACTCACGGATTCCGCCTTTTTAACACAGAAGTTTGTCAAACTTCGATATCAACAAATTCTGTGCCTGCCTCTTATATAATATAATGGCAGAAAGCTGATTCGTAATCACCTGAAAAAAGTTGATAACATGAATATTCTGAGAAGTCAAGCATAAATAAAAAATAAATGAGCACACAGCCGAAAAAAAAGCTTCCGGATCAGGTACGCGATCTCATCCGGTCAGAACAGTGTTCCGTTCAGACACATATAAATCTGGATTATGACTATTTCCCCAACTTACATCAGAAGGGCTGGCATAATAATATCCCCCATATAACTTTATCACCACGTTCTGTTATTGACTCTCCACCTTTTTTCCAAATAGCTTTAATGCTTCCTTTTTCTTTTGTATGTATCAATACCATAAGTGTAAACTTAGGGCTTAATCTTGATCTTGCTCTTGCTCTTGCTCTTTATCTTTATCCTGATAAAGAGCAAGATAAAGATAAAGATAAAGATAAAGATAAAGATAAAGAGATTTGGAAATCTTTAAGTTTACACTTATGGTATCAATACAAGACCTTCCATGGATTCACCAATTTGTTCTGTCATATATGACTCACCTGTCTCAATCTGAACAGAAGATTGCCCAAACTGCCTCCGTATTCCTCAGCCAGTTTCAGAGTGCCTTTCTGACCGGGTCTCAGAGTCATCCGTGCTTTCATCAGATAAGGGAACCTCCTGTTTATCCCCGGAATTTCCGAAACATCAGGCCTGAATAAAACATAACCGACAGGTTCAGACTCACGGATTCCGCCTTTTTTAACACAGAAGTTTGTCAAACTTCGATATCAACAAATTCTGTGCCTGCCTCTTATATAATATAATGACAGAAAGCTGATTCGTAATCACCGGAAAAAAGTAGATAACATGAATATTCTGGGAAGTCAAGCATAAATAAAAAATAAATGAATACACAGCCGAAAAAAAGCTTCCGGATCAGGTACGCGATCTCATCCGGTCAGAACAATATTCCGTTCAGACCGAAGAGGCCTATGTATCACGGATCAGGAAATATATCCTGTTTCACAGCAAAACCCATCCCATTGAAATGGGAAAACCGGAAACCGATGCGTTTCTCAGCCACCTGACGGATGATCTGAACGCCGCTCCCGGCACACGGAGGCAGGCGTTCATCGCCCTGCTGTTTCCTTACCGGCAGTTCCTTAATACTGATCTGCCGGATATCAGTTCGGCTCGGACCGAAACTCCGAAACACCCGGGGCATATTTATGAATCTGAAAAGTCCGACCCCGCTCTGAAATCGTCTGCGGGAAAAGATACAGATGATCTCGCGGCAATCATGAAGCCCTCCGTGAAATGGGAAAGCCGGAAATCAAAGCGTTTCTGACCCATCCCGCAGTTAATCGGAATGTGGCCCTCCACCCGGAACCAGGCATTCAATGCCCTGCTGTTTCTTTATCAGCAGTTTCTTAAAATCGAACTGCCTCAGGGTATCGACTCTGTCCGAGCCAAAAGAAAAAAAAGACTGCCGACAGTCATGACCAAAGAAGAATCCATGAGGGTCATTAACGCCATGTCGGTAAGCATCAGCTCAATAACATGAATATTCTGGGAAGTCAAGCGAAGATAAAAAAATAAATGAATATGCAAAACCCCCGCTGTTTGGAACTTGGAACTTGGAACTTGGAACTTGGAATTTGAAACTTGGAATTTGAAACTTGGAATTTGAAACTTGGAATTTGGAAGTTGGAATTTGGAACTTGAAAGTTGAAAGTTGAAAGTTGAAACTTGAAACTTGAAACTTGACTGATTATAACGAATTTTGGGGGGAATATGACAACGGATAGGAGGATTAAAACGGATCTGATTAAAACGGATTTTGGAAGGCCCGAAAATATGACAGCGGATAGGAGGATTAAACGGATATCCGTTTAATCCCTGGGATCCGCTGTCATATCCGATCCGGGAACCCGGCCGACTGAATCATATCGGCATACTGAACCAGCCTGTCATTTTGCAATCCTGACCTGTTTCGGTGAACAAACTTGGTTACAGAGTTGGCCGCATGTTCAAATAGCAACTCCGTAGCCAGTTTCTGCAGATAATAATCCCCGTGCCCGGTGGCTATGATTTGCCATGCGACTGGCACGGTTAAAGTCGGGTTGCGCCCGGACAACTCACTGAGGGCCGATGTGGCAATGTAAAGTTCGTTACCCAGTGCCAACTGACCCAAAACGTCGTCTGACAAGGCCGCATAATCAATATGTTTGATGCTTGATGCTTGATGTTTGATCATTTCAGAATACCTGCAAAGTAAACATTTTCAACAATAAAATCATTTGGTGTGCCGGGAAGGGCATAAATAACATTGACACCTTTTCTCTTGTAATCCCGATATGCCTTTCGGATTTCTTTCGGATTATCACTTACCTTTACTATACTGCCTTCCAAAATTCTGAATTTCGTATCTGTTATTTTCTCCTCAACAATGTCACCGAGCAGGATAAACTTGTCGGGATATTGTTCTCGTATTTTCACCCATTTCATCATATCAAAGTCCTTTTTGGCAGCGGTTCAAATCATTTGACGGATTCCCTTATATTTTTGTATGGAGTTTGTTTTGAATTCATAAGGCAGACCCGATTCCATAATATTCTAATCCTGTACAGGACAAAAAGTGGATTCCGGGTCGGAAATGACAGGAATCCTGCCGATTCCTGTCATTTCCGCCCGGAATGACGCGAGCCGGCTTTCAGGCATCCAAAGTTTTTTGTCCTGTACACAGATTCTAATCATTAAGATGAGCGGCCCACCGATCAAAAGCCATCCCACAGATAAACAAGTTTAATAGCATAAAAAATTTGTCAACAAACAAAAAACAAAAAAGATCATTTTTCAGATTATGTCTGATTTTTTTACATATCTGTCACAAGGCGGAGAATGTGTTTTCATCATATTGGCCGACTTTCGGTCAGCATGGTTTTTTTCATATCGGCCGAAAATCGCCTAAATTTCTTTTGGCCCCTCTGTGTTCAAAGTGTCAATTCCTGACAATACACGCCTCCACCCACGGTTCCGCAACAGACTTCAGCAACATCAGCTCATCAAAGGTGTAAGCGTAAATATTTTTCCGAAAAAATTCAGGCTGCAACACCTCGGTTTTGTGAAACTGCTGGAGAGCATACAGCATTGCCCCCTGAATGATGTGGGAGATACTTCTGATGACTTGCTCATCCACCAAAGGCTTGATACAGGTTGTTTTGAATTCATAAGGCAGCCCCGATTCCATAATGATGCGGATACTCGAAAGGATGCTCTCATAATCGCAGTCCTTTTTTATCAGAGGGGAATAATGGAAAGGATCGGTTTTGATGTCCATTGCAAGATAGTCAACAAGTCCTTTATCGACCAACCTCTTTATAACATCAGGCCGGCTCCCGTTTGTATCCACCTTTACCGGATACCCCATATTTTTGATCCTTTCGCAAAGCAGAACCAGATCGCTCTGAAGGGTCGGCTCCCCGCCCGAAATGACCACGCCATCCAAAAATCCCATGCGTTTTTCCAGGAAATCATAGACCTTGCTCTCTTTCAGAAAATGGGGACACTTCAGGCATCCCTTTGCAAGATCCGGATTATGGCAATAAGGGCAGTTGAAATTGCATCCTGAAAGAAAAAGAACGCAACTGATCTTTCCCGGGTAATCGATGAACGAGTTCTTTTGCAAGCCGCCAAAAATCATAATCAGATATCTTTCAGTTCGTAGTTCCGCCTTTAGGCGGGCACCGGTTCATCACCAAATCCGAGCCGCGGAATTTGGCAATACGGATGAATTTATAAGTCGTAGCTGGTTCTGACGGACTTTGTGGTTCCGTATAATTCTGGAAGGTCGGAAAACCGCGGAGGTCGCAGAGAGGCCGCGGAGAATCGCGGAGACTCAGGTGTGACTCCGCGGTGATCTGTGCGTGATCCGTGTCCTCGCGGTTAAAAACGGATTCAGACCACAGAAACCATCAGAATCAGAATCATTGTGTAATAGTCATGCTAAAATTTCATTTTAGCACTCCTCCCTGGTTTAGTTCGGAAAATCCACTTTGAACGTCTTTCGCTTGTCAAATTCCGCCTGCTTGCCTTTGTTCCACTGTTTAAGAGGCCTCAGATAGCCGACGATCCTTGAGTAAATTTCGGTTTCAGCACCGCAGGCGGGGCATTTTTCCTGTTCGCCGTTCAGGTACCCGTGTGACGGGCATATACTGAAGGTGGGGGTGAGGGTGAAGTAAGGAAGCCTGAAATTTGCCGTGATTTTTCTGATCAGTCCCTTGACAACCTCAATGTCACTGACCATCTCTCCCATATAAATATGGAGGACAGTTCCTCCTGTATACTTGGACTGTAAATCATCCTGAAGCGTCAGCATTTCAAAAACATCATCGGTGTAATTGACAGGGAGCTGGGTGGAGTTGGTATAGTACGGCTCTTCAATGTCACAACACTCATTCGCGCAGATGATATCAGGAAACCGCTTTTTGTCCAGCATCGCAAGGCGATAAGAGGTTCCCTCTGCCGGTGTCGCCTCCAGATTGAAGAGGTCGTCGGTCTCTTCCTGAATCTCCACGATCATGTCACGGATAAAATCCATGACCCTGAGCGAAAATTCCCGGGCCTCACCGGTTCCGATATCCTTGCTCATGAAATTCAGACACGCCTCGTTCATGCCGATAATGCCGATGGTGGAGAAATGATTCCGCCAGTAAAGGCCGGTACCGTTTTTGACGTCTCTCAGATAAAATTTGGAGTACGGATACAGGTTCTTCTCGGTAAAACTTTCAAGTATCTTCCGTTTGATGGTCAGGCTCTCCTTCGCGACGATCACCATTTCCCTCAGGCGATCAAGAAAGTCCTTCTCCTCTTTTGAAAGATGGGCGATTCGGGGCAGGTTGATGGTTACCACGCCAATGGAATTCCCGCACCAGCTTACCTTGCCGTTTCTTCTGACAAAGACGGTGTTGTTATCCACTTCGCAGCAATAGACCTTTCCTGCATAACGACTCTGAGAGATGTTATGCTCCCGGAGCCGGTAATGTTTGGATATCTGCACGCCCACATTGTAACAGGTTCTTGCAGTGGCTATTTCACGGCCTTTAACAGAACCGACTTTGCCCTTGGTCGTGGTATGGGAACCGAGTTTCCCGATCTTCAGGATAATCTCCTGAACATCACCGGCAAGCACTTGGGATGATGTCCGGTAGTTTGTCTGACCGGTTTCTCGTACATGCCCGTCCCCTTTCACCATCCATTCAAAGAGGATGTTCAACTGCCTTTCGGAGAGCTTTTTTATCTCTTTCGGAATATGCTTTTCATGACATTTCCCGAACTGCCGGAGATAAGACCACAGTTGCTTGTCACAGATGATATAATTGTCGGACTCCCTAACATACCGGAACGGGAGACGATCCAAAACCGCCTCGGTTTCCTCCCGGATGTCCTCTTTCTTCTGTGTGACAAAAACCCTGTATCCGTGAGAGGGCGCGATGTCTTCGTTGTCAAAACTTCCTTCGGCCAGCCAAAAGCCGAAGAACCTGAGCCAGTCGTCCATACTTATTTTAAGAGGCTCTCTGACCACTTCACAAGGCGTATTTCCCTGCGCGCCATTTATTTCAGGCAGAACAAACCATTCCGCTTCCTCACCGAGCCATGTTCCCTGTTTGGGGATGCGGTGGTTATTGACATCAAAGTCCCTGGCTTCCACAAAGGCCCTTCTCCTCTTGTTGTTGATTTTGTCAACCATCATCCTGTGGTTCGGGGTGACACACAAATCGAGAGACCTTGCATTGAAATTACACATCATTCCTTCATAATCATACTGAAACAGCCTTTTGGGTTTGTGCAGTTCTATCATATTACCTTCGGACAGGGTAAAAACGAGGTCTCCTTCGGATAAATCCCTGAAGTGCTTCCACCCTTCCTCAGTTAATATTTCAGTCTCCTCATCATAACATCCGGTTAACGGGTTTGCACCGAAAAGACCGCCACCGCGTTTCATCAGCTCTTTGTTCGATAACCTGAGGCGACAACACATTGACCGAACATCATCCGGCGACATGTCGGAGTTCACAAAGTTTGAAAAATACGGAGTCCCAAACTTCCCGGTCATGTGCCATATCTTGTCCAGATTGGGATTATCCCAGTCAAAATCAGTCGTGATGTTGTACGTTGGTATGGGAAACGTGAAGACTCTGCCCATGGCATCCCCTTCCATCATGATTTCGGCAAAAGCCTGGTTGATCATATCCATTTCCGGCTGAAAGTCCGCGTAAGTCTCGTTCCGATACTCGCCTCCGATGATCACAGGATGGTCTTTGAACGTGGAAGGGACTTCCAAATCCATGGTAACATTAAAAAAGGGCGTGTTACCCGTAACAAACACCTTTCCGTTTCTTCTCGCGACAACGGTTTCATTGTCCGTGTTGGGACACCAGATAATACCGGAATAATCGACCTTCTTTATTTCCATAATCGATGTTCCCTGATGATCAATCAACCGTAACACATAGAGCATCTTCTTCCCGATAGTCGGCTCTCTTTCCAGCACGGTGAAACCATATTCGGCATCCACAGCGACTTGCTGAAGACCGTTCAATATGTCAATGTCCGCGGTCGCTATTTTACAGCCTTCGAAACCGTCCGCCCTGAGATATGTGTCAAGGAACAGCCGGGCCTGTTCTCTGTCCATCTCTTTCAGGATATCAGGAATAAACTTGATGGTATCCCTTGTTTCAAACAGATCATCCAGTATTTTTTGCGAAGACGCCGCGTTCAGCCTTATCATGCAGGAGGACCCTCCGAAAGCAGGGGTTGAATTCCTGACACGGTACTCACATCCGCGTTTGTCCAGCAAAGCTGTTATTTCCTCATAATTCTCAGGATTCACCGTCCGGGACTGGTATATCGTGATCCTGTGAGAATGGCGGTGCTTTGTGGAATTTTCCTTTGTCCCTTCGGCAATAATCCATGCAAGCAGCCTGATTTCCTCATCGGAAATATCCTTGCGCGGGTTACAGTTCTTTCCGGTTATCGGGAGAATGACAGGGGATTTGTATTCCAGGATCTTTTCTATTTCCTCAAGGACAAACGAATCATCCGTATTGGAAATCTTTCTGACAACCCTGTGCCCGGAAGAGATCAACTGATCCTGTATCCCGTTTGTAAGATTGTACATCTCCCCCTCATAATGTCTTGAGAAGACCTTTTTCACCGGCAGGGTCTCTATCTCCCCTGTTTTCACATTAAATGTTTTTATCGGCTGCCCGACCTCAACATCTTCATGCCCCATCCAGCCTTCGGAGGTAAGTATCTCTGTGTCTTCAGACATGCACTGGAAGCCTACCCTCGTGGGGATGTTGGCATTAAACACAAACTCCTGCATGGCCTGCCTGACTTCGCCATAGCCCAGTTTGTCACGGCGCACAAAAGGCGCGAGAAGCGTGTCGAAATTGGATACAGCCTGGGCGCCCGCGCTGTTTCCGCACCAGATCGCCTTATCGTTCCGTCTGACATACAGGGTGTGATTCGGCACTTCCACACAATAGACCTTCCCCTTATAATTCGTCCTGTTTACGGACTCTTTACCGATCTTAAAATGGAGGGTTTTTGAAACACCCACAACATACCCGCTTCCCAGTCCGTTGGACTTTCGCCTGATATCGGCATTAAACCCCAGCTTCAGGATGATCTCCTGCACGTCATCCGCCAGCTTTTTACTTGAGGTGTGATACTCTTCATTCCCGTCAGAAGTGTCAGACAACCCGTCTCCCAGGTACAAAGCATCATACAAAACGGAAAGTTGTTCCACGCTTAGGTTTTTAAACTCTTTGGGAACAAACCTGTCCTCTGATTTGCCGAACTGGGAGAGATACATGTAAAGCTGCTTGTTATAAATACAATACGTCTTAGTCCCGTTCTTTGCCTCAGTCCGGGTATAATCAAAGCCCGATTCATCCAGAACATTTTCCAGTTCCTGACAATGTTTCTTCTGATGAATCCTGACAACGTATTCTTTCCTCGGCTGATTTCTTCTTTTATCTAACCGCTGACTTTCATAGCAGGAACCCTCAGAAAGATACCAGCCCAGAAAGCGCAGCCAGGCATCCATCTTTATTTTCTTTGAAGGAATCGTTTTCTTCACCCATTTTTGGGGGTTAAAATTTTCACAGACTTCCGGCTCTACCGAAGGGAGCTCGAAATATTCCCGGTATTCCCCATTCCACTCACCTCCCTTTGGAATCAGGTGGGTGTTGTGATTGTAGTCTTTTGCTTTCACAAACGCGCATTTACGGGTCTCATCCGGTCTGTGTTCGGAAACCAGCATACTATGATTCTCAGTTACCAGGAGATCCGTTTCACTGTTCTTAAAATGGATCATTTCCCTGTTCTCAAATTCAAAGAAATTTACAGGTTTCTGTATTTCGATTTCCTTTGTTTCCGGATGCAAGGTATAAACTTTGTCGTTTTCCTTGTCCAAATCCTTAAAAAGCTGCCATCCGTTATCCGTTAACACCTCTGTGTCATCGGAATAACACTCTCCCTGCAGGGTATAGATAAAATTCACCAACTGGCCCAGGGCCGTCCTGAGCTGACGGGGTGGCGCGCTTTCCACTTTCCCTTCAACCCCTCTGAAGCCCTGTAAAAGGAGATCCTTCAGGTCCCATCCCACGCAGTTGTGGTTCCACATCCCGTTCACCACCAAGGTATGCGTTTCCGTGGTGATGTCATAGATGTGCCCGTCGAGGATATTCGTCTCCGCATTGCTCAGAACCTCATGCCATGCGTCAACCGTCTCATCCTCCCATGCCTGCCGGGAAGGTTCAATCGCGCCATATTTTTCCGAAGGCAGGGCAATGCTGTCAATCTTTCGGAACCTGAGTCCGTAGAGGGGAAACTTCTGTGTGATGCTTCTTCCCCCATATTCCCGAATGTTTCCGACGCCTTCACAGTCCCGGTCCCATGGGAAAAGCCCAATAAACGGAAGCACAACTGATATCTGTTCCAGGAGGGTTCGGGAGGCCATGCGAAGCTGTATTTCGGTCTTTCCGACAGACACGCTATCCCCGTCGATGATGCCGGCGATTATTCCGCGCAGAAACTCCGAAGAGTAGGAGAGAATGCTGACGGGAAGCGTCTTATTCCTTGATCCGGGCCTGATCTGAAAAACTTTGTCGAACAGGAAGGAAAGGAACTGATTGCGGATACGAAGCTCATGCATGCTGATATGGCCCCGATAAATTATGGCACCGCTCCATCCGTGCTGAAGAAGCCCTGTGTTCGCACGTTCCAAGTTATCCTTGCCCCGTGAGGCTATGGTGAAAAACGACTTGTTGTCATAAGCGAAATAGCCGTCCGCCAGGATCAGACCCACAAAAAAGCCGAACTCCTCTGTCAGCCTGATGTAACGGGGAGCGCAAAAAGAGAGCGTATGTACGATCCCGTCAGACTCGTCGGAGCATTCTGAAACGGGAAATCCGTTGAAGTAGGGAATATCTTCGTCACGGCCGTTGAATCCCCTTGAACGAAGTTCATGAACAAGATCAATCCGCTCTTCGGAGAACAGAGGCTCGTCAGACAGACGACTTACCATATCCACTGTGAAGAGCTTGTCCTCTTTTTCCTGAACATTCCGGGCTTCTGTCTGACCCCGCTCCGTTATCATGGGATGGTCTTCGGTCACGATGACGCTGCGGCCCCCGTTCTTCAGGAAACGCATGGGCTTATCCTTGGCCTTGCGGACCAGACGCGGAACGCGTGCCCATTGATCCTTGTCCATGACAAACAGATCATCGGGATATTTGGCCCGGGCGTTGTCCGTTTCATTCAGCAACTCCTCTTTTGCCTCGACCGTTTCATAGAGTTGCTCAAACGAAAGTGTCAGCAGGTCCCCGCGATACTTGGCCAGGATGACCTCTTTGCCAAAGTATGTGTAAACTGACAACTGGCTCAGGTCGTGGATATGAATATCCCCGTTTTTATGGGCCTCTCTGATTTCAGGGGGATAGATCCGGTTCAGCCAGTATTCCGAAGTGACATCCGATGAAATGTAATTGTTCAGCCCCTGAAGGGAATAGCACATATTGCTGTTCTCTTTGATCTTCCAGTCGAGCTTCCGAAGGTACTGGTCAACCAGATCAACATTGGCCTGGGTTGCAATATTCCGCAACTGGGTGTGCTGTTCCCTGTATAAAATATAGGCTTTGGCTGTTTTGTGGAACGGGGAATCCAGAAGAATCCTTTCCACAATATCCTGAATCTCCTCCACCTCCGGAATCGGGCCGCACACTTCATGGGCCAGAGTAAGGACCTGAAGCATCAGCCTCTTCGCTTCCCTTTCCCCGAATTCTCCGGTCGCCTTTCCTGCCATGGAAATTGCTGTTGTAATTTTTGACGAATCAAATTTTACCACGCTTCCGTCTCGTTTTTTTATGCTTTCAATCACTGACCTTCACCTCTGAGTTCAATTAATTTTCAAAAAAACAACAAAATTCTGCAACCATATTACCGCCTCAGAAAAGAGATCCCTGTTCCAACGGGATTCCTCTGAATAGCACAATATATTGTTGTATGTCAATGAAAAATATCTATATGTAGTGTTAGTAGGTTACGGGATGCTAGGTCAGATTTGTGAAGAATTACAGGAAGGTAGGAGAGGGCTTTTTTTTGAAAAAAATTTTTTCAAATTTTTTGCCATCTTGGCATGAATCTTGCTTGTCTGAACAAATATCTTTCCGCAAGTTTTACAAACCCGGCGGATTCAGTTTGTCAATCCCAAGCGATCCGGGTCTCCAAGCAAAAACCGGAAACT
>JAUCGI010000218.1:11086-15207 GCA_030378035.1 Desulfobacterales bacterium HSG2 | reverse complement strand
AAGAGCAAGAGCAAGAGCAAGAGCAAGAGCAAGAGCAAGAGCAAGAGCAAGAGCAAGAGCAAGAGCAAGAGCAAGAGCAAGAGCAAGAGCAAGAGCAAGAGCAAGAGCAAGAGCAAGAGCAAGAGCAGGATTAAGATTGGGAATCCTTAAGTTTACACTTATGGAATTTGAATATTGAAATCTGGAAAAAGGAGGCTTGACATGAAAAGATGTTTGCTTCTGATTTGGACGGTCGCAGCGTTTCTCGCGGGATCGTCTCTGACTCCGTATGCTACGGCCGAAAGTGGTATTGGCATGAGCTGAGACGGATCATTGAAGGAGATTGAGAAGAGAGAATCTTCAATTTTCAATTTTCAATAAAAAGAGGGTGCGTTATGTCCGTAAGAACAGGCTTTTATATTTGTCACTGCGGGATTAACATTGCTTACAAGGTCCGGGTGAATGAGGTGGCCGACTTTGCACGGAAGCTTCCGGGCGTTGCGGTGGCCAGGGATTACAAGTTCATGTGTTCGGATCCCGGGCAGGAGATGATCGAAAAGGATATTAAGGAATATGGTCTGACACGGGTTGTGGTGGCATCCTGCTCGCCGAGGCTTCATGAAAAGACGTTTCAGGGGGTCTGTAGGCGGGCCGGACTTAATCCGTTCATGTTCCAGATGGCTTCTGTTCGTGAGCAGGTCTCCTGGGTGACCCGGGATGAGGATGAGGCCACCCGGAAAGCAAAGACGCTGGTTGCGGGTGCCATTAACCGGGTGCAGTTTCACCGCCGTCTTGAGACCCGTGAGGTGAGTGTCCATCCGGACGTTCTGGTGGTGGGGGGCGGCATTGCGGGGATGCAGGCCGCTCTGGACATCGGAAATGCGGGGCACACTGTCTATCTGGCGGAGAGGGAGACCACCATCGGCGGGCACATGCTCCAGTTCGACAAGACATTCCCCACTCTGGACTGCGCCGCATGTATAGGAACCCCCAAGATGGTTGATGTGGCTCAGAATCCCAAAATCGAACTCCTCTCGCACAGTGAGGTGAGAGAGGTGTCAGGACACATCGGCAACTACACCGTGAAAATTCGGCGAAAGCCCAGATATGTGAAAGAGGGCGTCTGCACCGGATGCGGAGAATGTGCGAAAGCCTGTCCGGTCTCCGCGGCGAGCGAGTGGGATGAGGGGCTCGGAGAGAGAAAAGCCATCTTCAGAGCCTTTCCCCAGGCGGTTCCGATCACTTTCTGCATTGACAAGAAAGACCGGGCTCCGTGTGTCAGGGCATGTCCTGCGGGGGTCAATGTCCAGGGATACGTCCAACTGATCAGAGAAGGGAAATATGAGACAGCCTGCCGGCTTATTATGGAGAAACTCCCTTTCCCGGGGGTTTTGGGAAGAGTCTGCCCTCATCCGTGCGAGAGCGAATGTCGGAGAGATGAGATTGACGATGCGATTGCCATCCGGGACCTGAAACGGTTTGTCTCGGATTGTGTGGATATGGAAGCTCTTCCGGTTCCTGAAATCGAGGAGAGAAGGGAGAAGGTGGCCGTTATCGGTGCAGGACCTGCGGGCCTGACTGTTGCCTCTGATCTGAGGCGTGAAGGGTATCAGGTGACGATTTTCGAGGCGCTTCCCGAACTGGGCGGAATGCTTCGGGTGGGAATCCCGGATTACCGGCTTCCGCCGGAGATTCTTGATCGGGAGATCGGTTATATTCTCCGGATGGGAGCAGAGGCGCGCACCGGCGTCAGATTCGGGATGGATTTTACCCCTGATGATCTGGAGAAGGAGGGCTTTTCCGCTGTGTTCATAGGCGTTGGAGCGCATAATTCTCTGAGAATGGGGATTCCCGGAGAGGATGATACCGAGGGCGTCATTGACGCGGTTCGTTTTCTGAGAGAAGTGAACCTGAATTCAAATTTTGAAATTCGGGACTTGAAATTTGAAAAAGTGGTGGTGATTGGGGGCGGGAACGTGGCCATTGACGCAGCCCGGGTGGCAAAGCGTCTCGGTGCCCGGAATATCGAGGTGGTTTATCGCCGTTCGGACCGGGAGATGCCCGCGTATCCGGAAGAGATACAGGGCGCGACAGAAGAGGGGATATCTTTCTCTTATCTTACTGCTCCGGTCCGTATTATCGAAAAGGAGGGAAATGTTGCGGGGCTTGAGTGTTTACGCACTGAGTTAGGGCCGTCGGACGCGAGCGGGCGACGCCGTCCCGTGCCAGTGCAGGGATCTGAGTTCGTGATCTCCTGCGATGTCATCATCCCGGCCATCGGACAGAGAACCGATTCATTCTGGGCGGAGCAGATGCCTGATCTGAAATGGTCCTCCCGCGGTACGATGCAGGTCAATCCCCGGACCATGCAGACCGCCATTCCCCATCTCTTTGCCGGCGGGGATGCGGTGAGCGGGCCGGCCACAGTGATTGAGGCGGTAGCTGCCGGACATAAGGCGGCGTTCGGAATACATCAGTATCTTGAAACTGGAAACTCGATACTTAATACTCGATACTCGATACTTGATACTCGATACTCGATACTCGATACTCGAAATTTGGGACCTGAGACTCGGGGGTCAGGATTGGCGGCCGACAGCCGGTATCGGGAAATGCCTGATGATTCCGTTCCGCATCCGAGGGAGGTTTTGCCTCTTACGGATCCGGAGGTTCGAGTCTCCTCATTTAAAGAAGCGGCTCTCGGGTTTACTGAGGCCCAAGCTGTTAAGGAGGCCGGCCGCTGCCTCAACTGCGGGATGTGCTGTGAATGTATGGAGTGCGTCAGGGTCTGCGAGGCAAACGCGATAGATCACGCCATGAAGGAGGAAGAAATCGAGGTGAAGGTCGGCAGCATCATTTTGGCAACCGGATATGACCTTCTGAATCCCGCCCCCATGAAACAGTATGGATACGGAGTTTACCCGAATGTTTTCACCAGCCTCGAGTTCGAGCGTCTCAGCAACGCGACCGGGCCCACCGGCGGGGAGATTCTTATCAGAGACGGGAACGGAGAATTTGTCCGGCCCCCGGAAAGCGTTGCAATCCTTCACTGCATTGGCAGCCGGGATGTGAATTATCACGAATACTGCTCGCGGGTCTGCTGCATGTACGCCCTCAAATATTCCCATCTCATCAAGGAGAAAGTCGGACACGATACAAAGGTTTACAGCTTTTATATTGATATGCGCTGCTTTGGCGAAGGGTATGAGGAATTTTACCGGCGATGCCAGGAGGAGGGGACCATCTTCATCCGTGGGAAAGCAGCGGAAATCACTGACCGGCCTGTCTCGCCTGAGGAGAAAGGGAAGCTTGTTGTCATTGGCGAAGACACTTTGCTGGGTATGCGACTGCGCGTTCCCGTGGATATGGTGATTCTGTGCGCGGCAATGGAGGCCCGCGGGGATGCGGCCGAAGTCGGCAGAATCTTCGGGGTCAACCAGGGCGCGGACGGATTTTTCTTAGAAGAGCATCCCAAGCTGGCTCCGCTCAACACCGCCACGGACGGCGTCTTTCTGGCTGGCGCGTGCCAGGCACCCAGAGATATTCCGGATACGGTCTCCCAGGCGTCAGGAGCGGCAGCCAAAGCCCTTTCTCTGGCTGTTAGAGGAAAGGTTCAGGTTCCCTCGACCATCTCCCGCATAGACCCGGATATCTGCGCGGGGTGCCAGACCTGCATCGGATTATGCCCCTATTCCGCGATTGAGTTTGACGAACGGAGAAGGGTCTCGGTGGTCAATGAGGCTGTCTGCAAGGGATGCGGCAGTTGCTCGGGAGTCTGCCCCAGCGGAGCGGCCCAGATCGGACATTTCATGGGGAGGCAGATATTTGCGGAGCTTGACGGGATTATGGATGCGCTGTATGAGGTGGGAAATTATAATGTCTGCTGACAATAAGAAAAAGATCTCCTACTCGGGGCGATTCAAATGCCCACAGGAAAGGGGTGTAGTGAGGTAAAACGAATATTCCGGTTGACAGAAAGTGGATTCCCGCTTTTGAAGTCAACCAGTTGAGCTCATTTGAAGCTTTTGAAGTCAACCAGTTGAGCTCGTTTGATGGAGCGGGAATGACATGTGTGGTGCAAGGGGTGTAGTGAGGTAAAACGAATATTCCGGTTGACAGAAAGTGGATTCCCGCTTTTGAAG
>JAUCGI010000218.1:0-10986 GCA_030378035.1 Desulfobacterales bacterium HSG2 | reverse complement strand
ATGACATGTGTGTGGTGCAAGGGGGTGTAGTGAGGTAAAACGAATATTCCGGTTGACAGAAAGTGGATTCCCGCTTTTGAAGTCAACCAGTTGAGCTCATTTGAAGCTTTTGAAGTCAACCAGTTGAGCTCGTTTGACGGAGCGGGAATGACATGTGTGGTGCAACCAGTTGAGCTCGTTTGATGGAGCGGGAATGACATGTGTGTGGTGCAAGGGGGTGTAGTGAGGTAAAACGAATATTCCGGTTAACAGAAAGTGGATTCCCGCTTTTGAAGTCAACCAGTTGAGCTCGTTTGAAGCTTTTGAAGTCAACCAGTTGAGCTCGTTTGATGGAGCGGGAATGACATGTGTGGTGCAAGGGGTGTAGTGAGGTAAAACGGTTGACAGAAAGTGGATTCCCGCTTTTGAAGTCAACCAGTTGAGCTCATTTGAAGCTTTTGAAGTCAACCAGTTGAACTCGTTTGACGGAGCGGGAATGACATGTGTGTGGTAAACCAGTTGAGCTCGTTTGAAGCTTTTGAAGTCAACCAGTTGAGCTCGTTTGACGGAGCGGGAATGACATGTGTGTGGTGCAAGGGGGTGTAGTGAGGTAAAACGAATATTCCGGTTGACAGAAAGTGGATTCCCGCTTTTGAAGTCAACCAGTTGAGCTCGTTTGAAGCTTTTGAAGTCAACCAGTTGAACTCGTTTGATGGAGCGGGAATGACATGTGTGGTGCAAGGGGTGTAGTGAGGTAAAACGGTTGACAGAAAGTGGATTCCCGCTTTTGAAGTCAACCAGTTGAGCTCATTTGAAGCTTTTGAAGTCAACCAGTTGAACTCGTTTGACGGAGCGGGAATGACATGTGTGTGGTAAACCAGTTGAGCTCGTTTGAAGCTTTTGAAGTCAACCAGTTGAGCTCGTTTGACGGAGCGGGAATGACATGTGTGTGGTGCAAGGGGGTGTAGTGAGGTAAAACGAATATTCCGGTTGACAGAAAGTGGATTCCCGCTTTTGAAGTCAACCAGTTGAGCTCATTTGAAGCTTTTGAAGTCAACCAGTTGAGTTCGTTTGATGGAGCGGGAATGACATGTGTGGTGCAACCAGTTGAGCTCGTTTGATGGAGCGGGAATGACATGTGTGTGGTGTAGTGAGGTAAAACGAATATTCCGGTTGACAGAAAGTGGATTCCCGCTTTTGAAGTCAACCAGTTGAGCTCGTTTGAAGCTTTTGAAGTCAACCAGTTGAACTCGTTTGACGGAGCGGGAATGACATGTGTGGTGCAACCAGTTGAGCTCGTTTGAAGCTTTTGAAGTCAACCAGTTGAGCTCGTTTGATGGAGCGGGAATGACATGTGTGTGGTGCAAGGGGGTGTAGTGAGGTAAAACGAATATTCCGGTTGACAGAAAGTGGATTCCCGCTTTTGAAGTCAACCAGTTGAGCTCATTTGAAGCTTTTGAAGTCAACCAGTTGAACTCGTTTGACGGAGCGGGAATGACATGTGTGTGGTAAATCAGTTGAGCTCATTTGAAGCTTTTGAAGTCAACCAGTTGAGCTCGTTTGACGGAGCGGGAATGACATGTGTGGTGCAAGGGGGTGTAGTGAGGTAAAACGAATATTCCGGTTGACAAAAAGTGGATTCCCGCTTTTGAAGTCAACCAGTTGAGCTCATTTGAAGCTTTTGAAGTCAACCAGTTGAGCTCGTTTGATGGAGCGGGAATGACATGTGTGGTAAACCAGTTGAGCTCGTTTGAAGCTTTTGAAGTCAACCAGTTGAGCTCGTTTGATGGAGCGGGAATGACATGTGTGGTGCAAGGGGTGTAGTGAGGTAAAACGAATATTCCGGTTGACAGAAAGTGGATTCCCGCTTTTGAAGTCAACCAGTTGAGCTCGTTTGAAGCTTTTGAAGTCAACCAGTTGAGCTCGTTTGATGGAGCGGGAATGACATGTGTGGTAGAAGGTGTTACATACCGCCGGATTTGGCAATCCGGCGGGAGCCTTGCCGAGTACTTTGTTCCGCCGGATTTGGCAATCCGGCGGGAAGCTCGGAAACAATTTGGAAATTTGTTTTACGCGGAAACAATTTGGAAATTTGTTTTACGCGGAAACAATTTGGAAAATTGTTTTACTTTTTGGGATAATTCCCGATGTCCTTCACATAGCTTTCAAAATCGTTCTCATGAAGAAAACGGGAGATCATTTCACTCACCTTGTCCGCTGTGTCTATGTGATAAAAGCCCCTTTCATTGGGGCCGACTATTTTTTTGGCGTTTGCAACAATCGCCTGAAGTGTTTCAGTTGTGATCTCCACATTGACGTTGACGTCAAGGGTTTCTTTTGATTCTGGCATTTTCTGATTCCTGTTGATTAATTAATTCGTCACATATTATCGGCCACTGTAACTGTCCGATCTCCCATGATATTCACATAACTCCCCATCTCATTGTCGTACCAGCCATAGATCACCGCCTGGGTCACCGGGACCCGGATAATGTGATTTTTTAACGAGGAGATCACATCCTGCTCGATTCCGGGGACGTTCATCAGGTCAATGGTCACTTCGGCAGTGCGGGTATGGGTCTCATGCCCCTCGATGACTGCCGCTGCCCGGGGGAGTCCGATGATATCGCAGGAGACATTCTGCTTTTCCGTGTAGTGAAGATATTTCTTGGGATCAATCTCCGCTGCCTGGCGATAGATGTCATTGATCATCTCCCGTCGGACGGATTCGCCGGACAGCTCTTCCTGGAGATTCAGGACGAGGATGATGAGAGACCCGGTGCTTGTGGGAACCCTCACCGACTCGGCAATGAATCCGATCTGCTCCATTTCGGGGATCACGAGCCGAAGGGCCTTTGCCGCGCCGGTGGTGGTGAGGATGATGTTGTTCATCACGCTCCGGTTTTTTCTCAGATCGGCCGCGCCGGTTTTCGGGAGCCGGTCCAGAACCTGCTGGGAGCCTGTGGAAGCATGAACGGTGGCCATTGAGGCGGAGAGTATCTTTTTAGGCCCGAAAACATTGAGAAGCGGCTTCATCATGTGTGCAAGGCATGTGGTGGTGCAGGACGCGTTGGAGATGATTTTGTGCCGGCGAGGATCATAGTTGTTATCATTGATTCCCATGACCGTCGTCACCCAGTCATCATGGGGGTCTCTGCCCCTCAAATCCCTGCTCTTGTCCTTAATCTTGAACGGCGCGGAGGTAATCACCTTGTCCGCACCGGATTCGATATGCCCCAGGACCGAGCCGCCGGGCGCATCCGCCGGAAGGGTCGGGTCGAGAAATTTCCCGGTGGTGTCCGCGACCAGCTTTACGCCGTGATCCTTCCATCCGATCCGGCCCGGATTTCTCGAAGCCCTCAGAAAAGTGACTTTGATCCCGTTAATGGTCATCGTCCCTTTTGCCTCATCCAGATCACGAACCACCGACTCCGAGTTGTGCCCGTGCAGGTATCCGCGAAGCAGACCGTAGGTGGAATCCCTTTCCGCATAATGCGCAATATCCTCAAGCGACTGGCCGACATTGCGACCGACATTCACGACAAGCTCTTCAAAATATTTCCGGCCCGCATGATGCCAGAGCGTCAGCTTGCCGATTCTTCCAAAACCGTTGATGCCTAATTTTTTCATTATGATCCTCTTCTGCTGCAATACAAAATTATAGAATTACTACACTTCCCTGATCTTCATAAACCCTTCATAAATTGATCCCTCCCTGCCGTCAATGCTGATATAATCTCCGGATTCGACAACTGCTTGGTCAAAAAAACCGACCTTCTCCTTTTCATTGCACACCAGATTCCCGCACCCGACAACGCAGGTTTTGCCCAGACGATGCGCCACAACTGCCGCGTGGGAGGTGAGTCCTCCCCGTGCGGTCAGCAGACCGTCCGCCGCGTGAATCTCCCGGATATCATCCGGGACGGTGTCGCTCCTCATAAGGATTAAGGAGGTTTTCGGCTCCGCCGCCCGCCATCGGTCGATCTCCTCCACGGTGAAAACCACCCGGCCGCTCATCGCGCCGCCTCCGACTCCGATACCGTGTCCCAGAACCTTCTCACCGTTTATGGCCTCGAATGTCATCACCTTTGTCCGCTCTCTGATGCCCATATCCCGGGTCTGAAGCAGATACAGATCCTTCACAGAAGGACTTTCAAACGTGAATTCCATCTCCTGGGGACTCCATCCCTTTTTATAAATCAGATCATTGGCCCAGTCTCTCAGGGCCTTGTAAATCTCGGGAAAATGGGTTTCGAGGGTGGTGTCGGTATCCCGCATTTCAATATCCTGCTGGTTGAGCGAAATCGGCAGGGTTGTCACCAGTCCCGAGACCACATCCTCCCCCTGGTTTCCGATGGTGAAATCGCCCCATAACCTCAGACTGTCCCCGGACCAGCGGGGGTTGTGGGTAAAAAAGACGCCCGTGCCGGAATGCTGGGAAAGATTCCCGAAGACCATGGACTGAACCGTCACCGCGGTCCCCCAGTCCTCGGATATGCCCATGATCCTGCGGTAGGTTGTTGCCTTGGATGATTCCCAGGATTCGAAGACTCTTTTTATGGTCAGAAGCAACTGCTCAAACGGATCTTCGATAATCTCAACGCCCGAGTCGTTTATCATCTTCTTATATGCCAAGGCCACCGTCCTCATCTGCTCCCCGGTAAAATTCCTTTTGTAAAGAATTCCCCATCTGTCCTTGAAAGCGGCGATGATGGCGTCGAAGTCGTCCCGTTTCAGATCATAAGCCATGCCGTAGCACTGCAAAAACCGGCGATAACTGTCCCAGGCAAACCAGGGGTTGCCGGTTCGGGCCGCGATCCCTTCGGTGATCTCCTCGTTGATTCCCACATTCAGAAAGGTGTTCATCATTCCCGGCTGGGAAATGGAGGAACCGCTTCTCACAGAAAAGAGCAGCGGCTCCGCGGGATCTCCGAAAAGCTTGTCGGTCTCCTTCTCTATGGCATAGATATGGTTTGAAATCTGCTCCCTGAAATTCCGCGCGGCCGGGGGATAGTTTTCAATCATTTCCCTGAAGCGGAAAACCTCGGTGGTGACAATGAAACCGGAGGGGACGGGCAGATCGTAAGTCTTCAGCCGGATCAGGTTGAATCCCTTGTTCCCCAGATAAATGATACCGGTGTTGTCCGATTTCTGATTAATGCACCGTATCGCGCTACCGGGATCATAAATAAGCAACTGATGAAGATGCTCCTTGTGCAGCTTCTCCGCCTGATGAAAAAGGGTGCTGAGTATCCGCGTCAGAAAGACATCCAACTGCTGAAGCCCGAGTGCTTGCGCGATCATCTCCCTGGAAAAGTTCTCCGAAACCCTGTGCTGATAGTCGGTTGACAGTTGCCGGTTGCCGGTTGCCGGTTGCCGGTTGCCGGTTGCCGGTTGCCGGTTGCCGGTTGCCGGTTGTCGGTTGCCGGTTGCCGGTTGCTGGTTGCCGGTTGTTGGTTGCCGGTTGTCGGTTGCCCGTTGCAATAACTGACAACTGTCCACTGACAACTGACCAAGGATTCGGTTCAGGTTCGCTTCGTGGACATTGTTGAAATAGTCGTTGATGATATTTTTGACCGCTTGGGCAAACCCCTTGAAAATGTCAAGGTACTGGGTGAATGTAAAGCCCCTGACCTCGATGGAATGGGCCAGAAAATCGAGCTGGCGTTCGATTTCGGTGGTTGAGATGCCGTCTGTTTTCAATGCCCGGTTGAACAGCCACAGCCGGCCGAATATCTCGTAAAATGTGGCTTTGGTGATCAGGGAAAGGTCGGTGCTTTCCACAAGCTCCTCAAAAAGCACGTTCACAAGGGCCTCTATCCGAAACATCAGCCCGAGCGCGTCGAATTTCATTTCGTGATAGCTTCCGTACATGGAAGGAATATCCACCGCGAAATGCCGCTTTTTGTAAATGTCCTCCCTGACTTCATAAGATTCGGGGGACAGAATCAGTTTTTTTAGCAGTTCAAGATAATTGAGCAGTCTGATAATCTTCCGCTTGAGGCTGCCCCCGGGGCGGGTCGCTTCAGTCAGGGCCTCTTTCAGCTTGTCCGGGTCGGGAAATGTGAGGTAACTGTCTATTTCGACAGCGATTTTGGAATAGCTGGAAAGATCGTATTTCTGGCGTAATAATTTGTACAGGGACGCTGCGATTTTCACCTTTTCCACATCCTCATTGCTTACTTTCTCCCCGTTTTCCGGTTTGAGAATGGCAGAAATGCCTTTTTTCAACTGATCTTCGCCGATGGTGAGAAAGTCGTCAGGGATATCCAGATCGTTTTCCCCAAGGCGGGATAATATTCTGTGAACGCCGTCAACATAAGGACCTTCGGTACGGATATCGTCATAAATATCCGGCGGAACAAAGGGGAGCAGGACATACTTCTCCCTGGTTGTCCAGAATTGAAAAATCGCCTCTATGAAGCCGATGACCCGGTTGCTGCTTTCAACATGGATCTGTTTTCGCAAAAAATGGATAAGCCGGTCTTTCCGATGGGTGATTTCATCGATCCGGGTGGATATGTCCCTGAGATCCCCTTCCGCGCCGATATCGTTAAAATACGCGGGGAAGAGTTTTGTCAACTGCTTCACAAGATTATAGACCGGCTCGATATCGCTGTTCAGAAGCCGGGTGATATCCCGCGGGAAGAGATCCGTGTCTTTGATAAAAACCCCGCACAGGGAAAGATGGATGATCAGATAGGAAATGAGCCGGGTGGAGCATTTGGGATTCAGTTCGATGAGCTGAAGCCATGTCCTGATATTCTGAAGGTGGGCGGGATTTACCCGGATCTGCCAGTCGTTTCCCACACCGTTGATCATGGGTGACTGAAACCCCAACTCGATAACAGAGTTGATGAAAAAATTGATCAGTTCGCTGTTAGCCGTTTCATAGACCCCTTTTCCCATATTCAGGACACAGTTCAGGGCTGTGGCGGGAAATTCCGAGGTTCGCTCCCTGACAATGGAAAAGGTCTTCTGAATGATCTTTTCAATATCCAGGCTGCGCTGTCCATGGCTGATGAGCCAACTGAGCGTCCGGTTGATATCCCTTAATGCCTCCTCATGGATTGCCGACAGTCCGGGAACATTCATAATATGGATAAGAAAGATGACCTTCCACGCCTTCCCCCGGCCGCTTTCCGCGCCCGCGTCAAGGAGTTTCCGGGGAAGTTCCCTATAAACCTCCACAATTTCACTGTATCCCGGAAGCTCCAAAAGTCTTTCCAAGTGAGAATTTTTTTCTATTTCATTCAGTTCGGCGTTCCATTTGCGAATTTCCGCGTGGGATATTCCCTTGAAAGATTCATTCGGTATTTTCCGCTCCATTTCACCGGTTTCCCGCTCAAACCAGATCAGGGGATCTGCTTCATTCAGCCAATAATTGTATGAATGCCTGTAATATTTTATAAGAAGCGGGGTCAGGTTGACGGTTGTCTGTGGTCCGTTGTCAGTGGTCGGTGGTCGGTTGTCAGTTGTCAGTTGTCGGTTGACGACTGACGACTGACCACCGACGACTGACGACTGACGACTGACTACCGACAACTGACAACCGTCAACCGTCAACTGACAACTGACAACCAACAATGCCAGCTTTTTTATCTGATAGTAGCTTTTGACAAACAGAAAAAAATACTCATCATCAAAATTTTCTATCTGATGAAACGCATCATTAATAACCGGGAGGAATTTTTCAATGCCCGCGCCCGGATCCGCATCTTTGATGATTTTCTGAAGGAATAGCAGAAGATTGTCCGCGGCATCCGCTTTGACTTCCATGTCTGTTTTTTTGTTTTCAATGGCTCTGATAAAAACATCCGTGAGAAGCGCGGCAGCTTCCCCACCTTTTGGGTGGTTTTTAAGGAGATGAAAATAATCCAGGGAATATCCCCTTGCCTCTTTTACTATGAACTGCCAGTTTTTGTGGGGATGGGAGAGTTCCGACAGGAAGATGTTCAAACCCTCCATAATGCCGTAATATTTGGACATGGCCTCCTGCAAGACCGAATATTTCGGGTCGATCTCAACCTCAACACGATAACTGGCCAGATTGACCTCAAGAGCTTTTGACTGTACCATAAGTTTTAAGTTTTAAGGGTTAAGGGTTAAGGGGTTAAGGGTTAAGGGGTTAAGGGTTAAGGGTTAAGGGTTAAGGGTTAAGGGGTTAAGGGTTAAGGGGTTAAGGATTAAGGATTAAGGATTAAGGATTAAGGGTTAAGATTGTATGCGGGGTCGTTAAAACTTAACCTTAACCCTTAACCCTTAACCCTTAACCCTTAACCCTTAACCCTTAACCCTTAACTCCCTTAACTCCCTTAACTCCCTTAACTCCCTTAACTCCCTTAACTCCCTTACTTATAATGAAGTGGCGGGAAAATCAATAGGGTGGGGACAGTATTTCAGGGTGGAAATATCCTCATCAGGAGGAGTGCTAAAATAAAATTTTGGCACAACCGGCCCGCGGAGTGCCGAAATGAAATTTTGGCACTGCCGGCCCTCTGAAAAAATGTGCTAAAATTTCATTTTAGCACTCCTCCTCTATCTTACGTCATTAATCAGGGTAAGAAGATGTTTTCCGCTTTGCAAAATGTCCTGCACACATTCTGACTGCTTTTCATTGAGTGCGCCCAAGCGTTGATAGTGTAGAGTCTCTGCAAACTCGACGATGCTGTTTAAGGGATCCCGGAATTCATTGTTCAGGCTGGCAAGCAGATCGTTTTCGGTCCGGTTTCCAGTATTAACCGGTTTGCTGAGAGCTTTTTGCTTCTTTTCAATAATTTTTTCCAAACGCATGCAAACGGAGCTGACGAATCTGCATTCTTCTTCCGAAAAAATACTATCACAGTTTTTTGACATGCCTTCTGAATAGCAAATATCCAGGACACCGAGTTGATCGCCGTTGACGCAGATATTGCCGGTCAGTTTCCACTGTGTTTCCCTGAACTTGTCTGTCCCGAATATCTGTTTGTCCAGGACCACTCGCGCACAGCAGATTTCAGGATACCGAAATGACCGGGGAATAGTGATCACAATCTCCTGAATCATCTCTTCCAGGGAAAGTCCGTTTTTCTGATAAATATCATAAATTTCAAGGAGGCAGGTCAGTCTTTTGATCCTGTTGGAAAGTTTGTCGCTAATCTGTATAAAATCCCTTTTTTTTTTTTCAATATCCGCTTTGCTTTCAATATGCGATCTTCGTTTTTCCAAGGCGCGGTTTACCGCAATGAAAAGGTCTTCTATATTTTCAAGCGGTTTGAGCAGATAATCGGACGCCCCGCCATCCCTCAGCGCTCTGACGGCATTATCAAGGGTGGCAAAACCCGTCAGAACGATAACCTCAATATTTTCGTCCGATGCCTTGAGGTGTTTCATAAGTTCCAGACCATCCATTTCAGGCATCCGGATATCGGTAATTACCAGTTCAAAAGGTTCGGATTTAAAAATATCCATTGCCTCCGCACCTTTTGAAGCGCGTCTGACCCGAAATCCTTCGTTGCTTAACAGGATATCGAGAAATTTCCGGATATCCTTTTCATCATCTACGATTAAAATTTTTTCATTCATAACAACCTCTTCGTCCAATTGCTCTGATAAGCAACCTCGCGCTTCACAATGGTGTTGGCGCGAAAAAACCAGCTTTTCATAGCGGTTAACAGATAGTAAATATTTTATCAACATTTATCGGAAAAAGCTGACTTTCTTTAACAACACTGACAACCGTCACTTCTGAAAAAGCCGGACCGGAAGGCTCCGGCGGGCCTCTCCTCCGAAGAGGGTAATGTCTGCCCCGGCAATGTCTGAGAGGCTTGTCACGCCGATATTATCAAACCCGTCTAAATCACGGCGACAGGGCCGCAGACCGGCGTTCATTCACAGGTATCATGACCTCCCCGACGCAACTGAGGATCAGCTCTGATTTCAACTCGGCCGCACCTTCAGAGAACATTCTGTTAATGAATGTCAGGTTTTCTGAAGGGATAAAACCGTAATCAGCTATTTTAACAGCAAACTAAAGCTTCCTGAAATTGTAAAAATTAAATACCTAATAATTCCCTAATACAATACGCTATGAAAATCAAGAACAAATTTTAAAAGGGTTAAGGGTTAAGGGTTAAGGTATCGCATACAAGCTTAACCCTTAAAACTTAAAACTTAACCCTTAATCCTTAATCCTTAACCCTTAATCCTTAACCCTTAATCCGGCGCTATTTTGCGCCCGTTCCGTCCGGTAAATATAAGTTGGGGAGATCTTTTATGAACAGAAAGGTTATTTTGAAATACTTCCCGGCCAAAGGGATAAACGGTTTTCAGATTGCCTGTATGAATGAAAACTCTGACCACATAGTTACGGTTCTCCTCCAAAACATTGAGCAGTTCATAAGCAGAGGAACCATCAAAGTCCCCCATAAGTTTCAAATGCAGATTATCACTTTTTTTATGATGTGAAATCCGGAAATTAGATGCCATTGTTTTTTCCTTTCCCTTTACTGGCCGGCTGAAAAATTACTTTCTGATATTCAAAAAATCTGATTATAACGGAGTCAAGGGAGCGTGAACCTGCCCCGTAAATGAATGTTCCTGCTTCTGACGGATTTTGTGGTTCCGTGGAGTTTCAGCCATCAGAAAACCGCAGAGGTCACAGACTTCTCCGTGCCTCCCGTGTTCTCTGCGGTTAAAAACGGATTCACAAAATCTGTTATAATCAGGAATGTTCAAGTTCATGTTCGCGTCATAACCTCGAAGTTTTCAAATGTGTGATTCAGAAGATCGGCAAATCCCTCCCCCTCCAAAACACAAACACTGCCGGATATCTCACTTTATGAAAGACGCCGGCTTAAAAAAACCGACAGTTCCAAATCACACACAGGAAACATACTGTTTGGGAAAGTATCAGAAGACAGAAGCAATTTCTATCAGGAAAATCCTGATTTTAGGGGGGAAGATTTCTTAAAAAGGGTGTCGGTATCACTTATTTTGTGAACACTTAAAAGTTTATAGGTAAGGATT
>JAUCGI010000111.1 GCA_030378035.1 Desulfobacterales bacterium HSG2 | reverse complement strand
CCCCAAAATCCGTTATAANNNGCAATAAATTTGAATATAATGATGATATTGATTTAGTCAAGTCAAACCAAACGGAAAGTATGGAATGAATCCGGGTGATGAAAATGTTACCGATGTTGCCGAAAGCTGATCCCGTTCCCCATGTTTTTCTGACTGACTGATTTCAAGGCAAAAAAAATTAGGGGAACAAAAACGGGATCACAGTCGGCAGCCCCTGTTTGGGACATTTGCATCAGCCGGAATGAAGCTGAAAAAAATTTTGTTTTTGTGTCGGTCTTTGCAATAAAATAGTTCTGATCGATAGCACATCGATTCATAAATTCATCCGCCCCTTTCCTTATATTATATATGAAATTTACAGGTTGTAATAAGTGATTTCTGACTTATCTTGAATGAATGCAGGCACGAATCGGAATATCCGATAGTTGCAACCACAGGACAGTATAACCAAAAGATCAGGAAAACGGTATATGGATAATGGAAGAGACTTCGAGGATATTTCAGACTCGGGGGAAAACAGCCATCCCTTTGATCCGACCAAAATACGGATCGAATCAAAGGTCGCGACAATTGAGAGCCTTGTCAGGCGAATGAAGTACGATGAAATAGATATGTCGCCGGACTTTCAGAGGAGAGATGATGTATGGGATGACAGAGCGCGCAGCCGTCTTATCGAATCCCTGCTTGTACGGATTCCGATCCCCCCATTCTACCTGGACGCCTCTGACGAAGACCGATGGATCATCATTGACGGATTACAAAGACTGACCACTTTAAAGGAATTTGTTATTAACAACAGCCTTATATTAGAAAACCTTGAATATTTAACCGAATTCAACGGGAAAAAATACCGGGATATTCCCAGGAAATTTCAGAGACGAATTGATGAAACTCAGGTTACGACTGTCCTTGTGGAAAAAGGAACCCCAAAAAATGTCATGTACAATATATTCAAGCGAATCAATACCGGCGGTCAGCCTCTGAGCGCCCAGGAAATTCGTCATGCACTTCAGCACGGCCCGGGAACAAAACTTATAAGAGAAATACCGGAAAATCCGAAATTCCGCGAGATATTGCAGATGGACAATAAAAGAATGGAAGCTTCAGAAATGGTGCTCAGGGCGCTGTCATACTTTTTGTTCCCCATTGAAAAAGTAATCGGATTTGATAATTACGACTCTCTTCTGAGAGCAACATTACGAGTTCTGAATCAGAAATCGGACCGGGAACTGAAAAAGATTCAAAAGGACTATTTCAGAAGTTTAAACGCGGCTTCAATAATTTTTAACAAGTACATTTTCAGAAAACAGTATGTTAAAAATGACAGAAAAAAACCTCTCAACAAACCGCTGTATGAGACCTGGATGTTCAATTTGTCCAGTCTTACCAAGCAGGAATTACAAACTCTGACGGACTTAAAAGAGGAGGTAACAGACTATTTTATTGATCTGATGAATCAGAAGCAGTTTGATACATCCGTATCTTCAGGTAAACCCCATGCAATAAAATATCGTATTGAGGCAATACAAAAACTGATTGAAGAGGTCTTAAATGATTACCAGGATGAATCTTAAAAATTTCAAATGTTTTTCAGATGCCTGCATGGAATTCAGCCCGCTCACACTTCTCAGCGGCATCAACGGTTCCGGGAAATCCACGATTATTCAGATACTGCTGCTACTGAGACAGTCCCATTTACAGGGAAGGCTTGAAACTCAGGGTATCAATCTGCACGGAGATCTCATTCATCTGGGTTTGGCAAGCGATGCTTTAAGCGAAGCGGCAAATGAGGATGAAGTGTGTGTCGCTATTCATTGGATGAATGATCTGAGAGCAAAATGGCTCTTTGATGCATCAGAAGATTTGGATTATTTGCCACTGAAAGCAGTTGAAACAAGTGAAAGTAACGAGGTTTTTAAGACCCCGCTTTTTTCAAGGGGATTTAACTATCTTGTTGCGGAAAGAATCGGGCCGAGAGTTGTTCAGCAGAAAAATGATTTTGCCGTCAAAGAGTTTAGAAGCATGGGAAACGCCGGCGAATATACCGCCCATTTTCTTGCAATTCACGGAAGAGAAATTATTCCCGATGATATTCGACTGCACAAAGGCGCTCCGTCCAATTCCCTGCTTTCCCAAACGGAAGCATGGCTCAGTGAGATTAAACCTCAGACGCGGCTTAAAATCGAAGAATACTATGGTACAGATCAGGTACGCATAACCTATTCTTCCGAAGTTCCCTCCGGAACAACCAGGAAATTCAGAGCAACAAACGAAGGTTTCGGTTTAAGCTTTGTTCTTCCGGTAATTGTCGCTTTGTTATCTGCCAAACCGGGAGATATTATCATTATAGATACTCCGGAAGCACATCTCCATCCGAGCGCTCAGAGCAAAATAGGAGAACTGCTTTCAAGAACAGCAAGGTCCGGCGTCCAGGTATTGATTGAAACTCACAGTGACCATATATTAAACGGGGTGCGACTGGCGATATATGATGAAATCATCTCTCCGGATGAAACCCGTTTCCATTATTTAACAAGAATCCTTAAGGAAGGTGACTTTATCACGGAAATTCATACTCCTGAGATTGACAGCGCGGGCAGATTCAAATATTGGCCGCCCTGTTTTTTTGACGAGTGGAACCTTAACCTACAGCGTCTGCTTCTTCCGAAGGAGATTAAATATGGCGATTGAGATTTGATGATCGGTCATAAGTGTAAACTTAAAGATTTCTAAATCTTTTTATTTTGCTCTTGCTCTTTATCAGGATAAAGATAAAGAGCAAGAGCAAGAGCAAGAGCAAGATTAAGATTAAGATTAAGATTAAGCCTAAGTTTACACTTATGGATGATCGGTAAAATTGGCCGCCCGGTTTTTTTGACGAGTGGAACATTAACCTACAGCGTCTGCTTCTTCCGAAGGAGATTAAATATGGCGATTGAGATTTGATGATCGGTCATAAGTGTAATCTCTTTATTTTGCTCTTGCTCTTTATCAGGATAAAGAGCAAGAGCAAGAGCAAGATAAAGAGCAAGAGCAAGAGCAAGATAAAGAGCAAGAGCAAGAGCAAGATAAAGAGCAAGAGCAAGAGCAAGAGCAAGAGCAAGAGCAAGATTAAGCCTAAGTTTACACTTATGGATGATCGGTAAAAGGAAATAAATTATGGCAATAGGAAGTAACAGTGACAGGCTGATGTCGGATATTAATGTGACCCCCTTTGTGGATGTCATGCTGGTCCTTTTGATTATATTCATGGTGACAGCGCCGATGATGGTGCAGGGGGTGGATGTCAGCCTGCCGGAAGCAGCCTCCCAGGCGCTTCCGGCGGAACAGGAGCAGTTGGTTATCACGATTAACAAAGAAAACCAGGTCTTCATCAATGACCACCAAGTCAGATTCGATCTTCTTCAGGAAAAGCTGACAAAGATACTTGAGAACCGCTCGGACCGAACGGTCTATTTTCGGGCTGACAGGGACATATCCTGGGGAATGGGCGTCCGCGTGATGTCCGAGATAAAGGGAGCCGGCATTGAAAAGCTGGGTATTGTGACAGAACCGGCGGACCTGGATAAGAAGGAGAAAGCAGAAAGCTGATGGACGGAAAGAGAGATAAAAACGATGATCGGCCTTATATAAAAGATGACGGCTACTCATTTTCTTTCGCATTTTTTGTAGCGGTACTGCTCCATCTGATTTTTATCGCCGCGGTGATCTTCATACCGGCTTACACGCCGGCCAGCAGGTTCTCCCCTTCTGCTGTCATTGATGTCAGCATGGTCACACTTCCGACGCAGGAGACGCTGCCCCAAGCGTCGGAAGAATCGGAAGTGCCGGAGCCGGAACCGCCGGCAAAGGAAAAGGAAGAATTGCCGGAAGAACCGCCGAAAGAACCGCCGGAAGAACCGGAAGTGAAAGAGAAGCCGAAGGAACCGGAGCTTCGTCTGGCAAAAGCCGAAAAACCGGATCCGGATGATATGGATAATGACGGGGACGGATACACGGTAAAGCGGGGAGACTGCAATGATAATGACCCCGATATCCATCCGGGTGCCGCTGAGATATGCGGAGACGGTACAGATCAGGATTGCAATGGAAGAGACCTTGCCTGTAGTTTGAAAAAGGAACCGGAAAGGGAGGTGAAACCGGAAGAACCGGAAGAACCGGAAGAGAAGCCGAAAAAGGTCCCCAAATACACTAAGCCGGAGAGGCTGGAGAAGCCGGAGAGGCTGGAGAAGCCGGAGAAGCCAGAGAAGCCGGAGAAGCCGGAGAAGCCGGAGAAGCCGGAGAAGCCTGATAAAAAGAAATCAAGGCAGAATGCCATTGACAAGGCAATTGCAAAGATAAGAGACAAGTCGGGCAAAAATAAAAAAAAGACAACCGCTCCGTCCGCGGAAACCCGGAAAGAGAGGCCCGGTCAGGGTTCGGGAGCCTCCGGCGGAAACGGCTCGGCAGGCAGACGGACTTCCGCGGCAATCCGATTCTACAGAGATCATATCCTTCCCGGCCGCATCAATAAAAACTGGGCGCTGTCCGAGCATCTGCTCGGAAGACGCTTCGGGCTAAAGTCCGTTCTGGTGATCCGGATCCTGCCGAGCGGCAGAATAGGCGATAAGTGGTTTGAGAAAAAATCCGGGGACAGCTATTTTGATGAGTCTGTTCTCAGAGCCGTTATGAAATCGAACCCGCTTGCCCCGCTTCCCACAGACTTCCCAGGCCCTTATTATGAAGTGGAACTGGAGTTCACACCTTCAGGTTTAAATTAACGAATGTCAAGAAAAAGGAAGAGATGAACGAAACACACATATCCAAAACAGCCGATGAACTCGGTTTGAAAGAATCTCAGATTCAGGCGGTTGCCCTCCTTCTTGAGGAAGGGGCAACCATTCCGTTTATTGCCCGCTACAGAAAAGAGGCCACAGACAGCCTTGACGAAGTGGCGGTCACAGCCATCCGTGACCGGCTGAACCAACTGAAAGATTTGGACAGCCGCAGGGAAACCATTCTGAAATCCCTTGAACAGCACGGCCATCTGACCGATGAACTGGAAGCGAAGGTCATGGCCGCGGAGACCCTCGCGGTCCTGGAAGATATCTATCTTCCGTACAAGCCGAAACGCCGGACAAGGGCCACCGTTGCCCGGGAAAAGGGGCTTGAGCCTCTGGCGCTGTCCGTTTTTGAACAGACCGGCGCAGATCCTCAGCAGGAGGCGTCCGCGTTTATCGACGCTGAAAAAGGGGTCGAGTCGGCTGAGGACGCCTTATCCGGAGCAAGGGACATCATCGCGGAGATGATCAATGAAAACGAGGATGCCCGCGCCAAACTGCGTCAGTTGTTCGCGTCAAAAGGGACCTTTAAAAGCGATGTCGCGTCCGACATGGAGACTGACGGCGTGAAATACAAGGACTATTTTGAATGGGAAGAGCCTGTGACCACCGCGCCGTCCCACAGGATACTGGCCATGCGGAGAGGGGAGAAAGAGGACATACTGAACCTCACCGTCGCACCGCCCGAAGAGGGCGCCCTTGAAATCCTTGAAAATCTTTTTGTGAAAGGCGAGGGGGAAGATTCAAAGCAGGTTGAAGCAGCGGTTCAGGACTGCTACAAACGGCTCCTCTCCCGCTCCATGGAGACGGAGATCCGGCTGGCCACAAAAGTGAGAGCCGATACGGAGGCGATCAGGGTCTTTGCCGAAAATCTCCGCCAACTCCTTCTGGCCCCTCCCCTGGGCCCCAGACGGGTGATGGGCCTTGATCCGGGATTCAGGACCGGGTGTAAACTCGTCTGTCTTGACAGGCAGGGGAAGCTGCTTCATAATGATGTCATTTATCTTCACCAGCCGGAAAAATCCGCCGCGCTGATCAGGCGTCTGTGCCGTGAATTTGAGACAGAGGCGATTGCCATCGGGAACGGCACAGCCAGCAGGGAGACCGAGGCGTTTGTCAAAGAGACGCTCGCATCCGAGGATGGGGAGAACAGAACTGTTCAGGTGCTGGTGGTCAGTGAAAGCGGCGCGTCGATCTATTCCGCATCAGAGACGGCCCGGGAGGAGTTTCCTGATCTTGACCTGACCGTCCGGGGCGCGGTTTCCATTGGCAGGCGGCTGATGGATCCGCTTTCCGAACTGGTGAAAATCGATCCCAAATCCATCGGCGTGGGCCAGTACCAGCATGATGTTGACCAGACCGCCCTGAAACAGTCGCTGGATGATGTGGTGATTAGCTGCGTGAACGGCGTCGGGGTGGATGTGAATACCGCAAGCTCCCAGCTACTCACCTATGTTTCAGGTCTGGGCCCCCAGTTGGCGAAGAATATTGTGGCCTACAGAGACGAAAACGGCTCTTTCAAATCGAGGAGGGAACTGAAAAATGTGAAGCGTCTCGGGCCCAAGTCGTTTGAGCAGTGTGCAGGCTTTCTGAGGATCAGGGAGGGTGAGAATCCGCTGGATGCCAGCGCGGTGCATCCTGAAAGTTATCATATTGTCGATCTCATGGCTAAAGAGCTTGATTGTACGGTTTCAGATATGATAAAGGCATCAGAACTCAGGGAAAAGATAGAACTGTCGAAATATGTCACAGACACGGTCGGCATCCCGACCCTGAAGGACATCCTTGATGAACTGGCAAAGCCGGGGCGCGATCCCAGGGAGAAATTTGAGGAGTTCGCTTTTGCGGACGGCATTGAAAAAATGGAGGATCTGAGGGCCGGGATGAAGCTTCCGGGGATTGTCACCAATGTGACCGCATTCGGCGCGTTCGTGGATATCGGGGTTCATCAGGACGGGCTGGTGCATATCAGCGAAATGGCGGACCGGTTCGTGAAAGACCCGAATGATGTGGTCAAGGTCCAGCAGAAGGTGAATGTCACTGTCGTTGATGTGGATATTGACCGGAAGCGGATATCCCTCTCCATGAAAGCGGTTCCGGGGGAGCGCCAAAAGCCTTCTGACCGTCAGAAGCCTTCTGACCGCCAAAAGCCTTCTGACCGTCAAAAGCAGGCGAACCGCAAAAAGCCGCCCAAGAAGCAGAAGGCAGCAAAGCAGAAGCGGGTGAAAGATCGGGTGAAAGATAAGGACAGGCCGTTTCATAATCCGTTTGCGGATCTCTTTGGAAATCATTCGGATTAATTCCATGCGGACAGGCCATTATCAGATATGAAACTTCTCTGACACAGCTTAAAAAACATGCGGATTCCGGCTCAGAATCAGAAAATTCTGAAGAATTTTCTGATTTTGGCCGGAATGACAGCTTGGTATTCCCGATTTTAATCAGAGTTTTAGCTCTGCTGATTATAAGATAATTAACTGTTTACAGGACAAAAAAGCTTCGGAGGCCGAAAAACGGCCCGAACACGGCATCTGTCATTTCCGATCCGTTTTTTGTCCTGTACACATTAAGTAAGTGGCTGGCCATAAGTTTCTCGGCATTTCAGATCTCACACAAAGGCACAAAGACACAAAGAAAGGCACAAAGGTGAGAACAGAAAAATTTATGGCCAGGTACTTAAAGATAAAGGAACGCAATGTGCAGCTTTTTCAAACCGCAGAGAACACAGAGAATCACACAGAGGGCGGCGGAGTCCTGTGCCTTCTCCGCGTCCTCTGTGTTTAAAAAGTTGCACATCGCGTTAAAAAAGGTCTGATTATAACGGATTTAGGGGATCCCCCCTTGCCCTTGCACTTAAACTTAAACTTACACTTATGCTTATGCTCATCTCCCGGACATTCATTAACGGAGCACACTCAGGCCGGAGTCTGAGCGCGGGTTTAAGTGCGGGTGGCAAGGTTTAAGCGCAAGTGCAAGCGCAAGTGCAAGTTTAAGTGCAAGTGCAAGGGGGCCTCCCTAAATCCGTTATAATCAGAAAAAGGTTTCATATGCCTCAGAAAACAATCTCCTTCAATAAAGTAAAAATTGACGATCTGGTGCAGATTGTCAATATTGACGAACAGGATGGCAGAGAAATTTTTCAGGAATGGTTCGGATATGACTATCTGCTCTCTGAAGAAGACATGTTTTTCTTAGAGAACATGATTGACAAATACGGAAGATTTGTGACCGACTTTTCAGAAGAGGAATTAAAGATCAAATACCTCGCGCCCATATTGAATCGTGTGGATTATTATTTCGGAGATGTGAAAGACTGGTATGAAAGACCCCTGAAAGCAAAGATTAATGGTGTCTGGCTCAAAGGAACGACAGATTTTATGGTGGCCAAGGGGATATCAGAACCCCGGCGACCTTATTTTTTCATACAGGAATTCAAAAAGGCCAGGGGCGGGGCCGCTGATCCCAAAAGCCATTTGCTGGCAGAAATGCTGGTGGCCATCGCATTGACCCAAACCGACATTATGAGAGGCGCTTACATTATCGGGAGAAACTGGATATTTGTCATGCTGAAACGGGAAAGCAACGGTACCCGGTACCCGTATTTTTTGTCAAAACAGTTTGACAGCCTGGAAATTGAGCATCTGAAGCAGATTTATGTGAATCTGCAAGCTGTGAAGTATCTGTATTGTAATTAAACACGGAGAAAATACTAACGATGAAGATAACGACAATACTCGGAAGTCCGAGGAAAAAAGGGAATACGGCAAACGTGCTGGGCATGTTTGAAGAACGTGTTGCACAGGGGCATGAGGTTGACCGGATCAATATTACGGAATACAAGGTGAACGGATGTCTTGGGTGCGGTGCATGTCAGAAGAAGAGCGATGAGCCGGGATGTGTCCAAAAGGATGACGCGGTGAGTCTGTTCGGGCGGATGACGGAGGCGGATGTGGTGATATATGCATCCCCGCTTTACTGCTGGAGTTTCTCAGCCCAGATGAAGGCGCTGATCGACCGGCATTTTTGTCTGGTAAAGAATTACGGGACCCCGGACCACAAATCGCTGGTGGACGGCAAACGGACGGCTCTGCTTGTTACCTGCGGAGGACCGGTTGAAGATAATGCGGATCTTATCCAGGAAATTTTCAACAGAGTGAATCTTTATGCCAAGTGCGATGTTATCGGCAAGTACATCCTCCCCTTCTGCACGACACCGGACGCGCTCGGAGACGAAGCAGCGGAGATGGCGAAGAAAATGGCCGGAGATATTACCGGATAACGTGACGAGACTTCCGAAATTTCAGAAACTTCGGAGGTCTGATCAAAAGAAAGACAGATTGTTATGCTGACAGAACTTGAGAAAAAGGTCATCGCCTCCATTCAGGGCGATATGCCGGTTACAGAACGTCCGTTTCTTGAAATTGCCGATACGCTGGGAGTTTCAGAAGATACGGTTCTCGACGTGTTAAAAACGCTTCATGACAGAGGGGTTATACGCCGATTCGGGGCAACCATACGCCACCAGAAATCCGGGTTTGATGCAAACGCCATGTGCGCGTGGAAGGTGGATGAGGAACAGATTGACACTGTGGGTGAAAAAATGGCATCTTTCAGCGAGGTTTCCCATTGTTACAGACGAAATCCCACCAAAGACTGGCCTTACAATCTTTATACCATGATCCATGCCCAGGATGAGGCATCGTGCTGGGAGATCGCTCGCAGATTGTCCGAGGAGACATCTATCGAAACTTATACCCTTCTCTTCAGCCGTAAGGAGCTGAAGAAGACTTCCATGCAATATTTTCCATCATTATAACACCTTTGAGGAGCGGGGGATGCTGCTGTGTACCGGCAACCAAACACTGTCATTCCGGGCGAAATGACAGAAGCCGGTTTGTCCCGGACCCGGGGAAAACCGGCTTCCGGCATTTTGCCCCGGAATCCAAACACTGTCATTCCGGGCGAAATGAATGTTCGGGGTCTGAGTGCAAGGGCAAGGGCCTCCTCTAAATCCGTTATAATCAGAAAAAAGGAGTAACGTATGTTCAGCAAAGTACGGGACACATCACCCCATATTCAGAAAATGCTTATCGCAGGCTACCGCGGGATGTCCCCTCAGCAAAAGTTCAGACGGGTGAGTGAATTAACACTGGCAGTACAGCAACTTGCGCTTGCCCGCATTCGCAAACAATACGGCTTATGCTCGGAACGCGAGGAACACCTTCGGCTGGCATCCCTCCGGCTTGACCGGGAGACTATGATACAGGTTTTTCAGTGGGATCCGCGGAAGGAGGGCTATTAACACATGCTTCCGGCAGAACCTCTTCAAATTACGCAACGCCTCGCCCGAGAATTTGACCGCTTCGGAATTCGTTATCTTGTGGGAGGATCACTGGCGAGTTCACTGCATGGCATTCCCAGGGCAACCAACGATGCTGATATGGTTGCTGACATAACATATGAGCATATCCCCGACCTTGTGAACGCCTTGGAGACAGAATTTTATATTGATGCCGGGATGATTCGGGAGGCTGTCCGGCATCGGAGTTCCTTCAATGTTATTCATCTTGCCACTATGTTTAAAGTGGATATTTTTGTCCTGAAACCCGATACGGCATCTCAGGAAGAAATGAGACGACGGCGACAGTATCAGGTTTCCGAAAGTTCTGACCAAAAGCTCTTCCTGGCGAGTGCGGAAGATACCATTGTGCATAAACTCTTTTGGTATCGGTTGGGCGGAGGTGTGTCAGAACGGCAATGGTCTGATGTGCTGGGCGTACTTCAGGTCCAGGCAGACCAGCTTGACAACTCGTATCTTGATCAGGCATCTCGCCAACTGGGAGTACATGATCTGTTCATACAAGCCCTGAAAGATGCTCTCAGAAATGAATGATTATAGATGAATAGACGGTATGCTCCTTCACATCCTGGGAGAATTCCAGGTTCTCAAGGATGTACGTTCCGACATCGTTGCCGAACCGATACTGATAAGCAATGTCAAAAACAAATTCTCCGAACACAATGCCTGTGCCGAGGCTGAATCCGTAAAAATCATCCGGGCTTCCCTCGGCAGGCGCGGGGTCGTAAAAGAGGCCGCAGCGGAGCGGAATGATATATTTTGATTTTACAGGGTCGAAAAAGAGATATTCGGCCCCCATCCGAACCTGATGGGTGGGATCAACATCTGATTCTTCAACAGGTCGGTCGCTAATGGGACATATCTCTTTTCCTTCGGAATCTCTGAGGCGAAAATCTCCCCATTCGGTTCTGTAAATATCTGCGGATACGGTCAGCCGGTCCGAGAAACGGTACGCCGCGCCGATACCGTAAGACATGGGCATATCCAATTCTTTATTCTCGGATGAAGCATCCGAACTACTCGAATTTTTCTCCGGAGATGCAGGATAGCGGGTGGAAGATTCAAATTCGGACTCATCTTTCAGGTCGGCGGTAAAAGGAGTCTTGAAGACAGCGCCGAGGGTGAGCCTCTCATTAACATTCCATAAAAACCCCATGTTGGCGTTGAAACCGCTGAATGCATACCTGCCCCGCTGGATACTTTCATTCACAGATAGTTCGTTTACCAAGCGGTCAACGGCGGTGGTCTTTGTATGCCTGGTCTTCTCCCATCCGTTATCATCCAACCAGTCTTCCCAGAAATTCAGGGTGAATCCTGATGAAAAAGTCGGTGTTATCTGGATGCAATAGGCGAGACCGAGTGCGGACAGGCTTCCCTCCTGCTTGTAGCTGAAATTATGAATCGCCGATGTTCGGTCTGAATGTTCGATAATCGGAAACTCCCACTCACGGGAAAAATCAAAGAGGTGCTGATAATTCAAAGAGACGATCATATTGCGATTCAAAAAAGTAAACGGATAGGCGATGCTGAAGTAATTGATATCTTCTTCGGTCACGCGTTGTTCTCCAGATGCCTCGGAATTGGTTCCGAACTCGTTCTCCTCAGTCCGGCGGAAAAATGCGCCGACAAGAGAGACCTCGGGCCTTCCCAATTGGATAAGACCTCCGGGATTCCAGGAGGCTGCTGTGGCGTCATCAGCCACCGCTATGAATGCGCCGCCAGTCCCCAAAGCTCTTGCACCTGACCCAACCGGGTTGAAAGATGACGGAATCTCAATCCGCTGTGGTGTAATGTTCGGGGGGTCTTCTGAACGTGCGGATCCCTTTAAAAAGAACAGCGGCGCACAGAAAAAACAGATAAGAAAAAGTGATGCTTTACGGATGTATGTATGTTTCATTTTTGTTTCCTTTTATATTATTATAATCAATGATAGAGTAATGTATCTACAAAGCACCCGCCGCCTCCGGATTCGGGGCTTTCGACACTAGTGATGATATAATTTCCTGTTCCGATGGCACTGGGTTCCCAGTCGGTTTTAAACGCCTTTGCTCTGATCGTCATGGTGACAGATACAGATATGGGCGAGGAACAGATGGGCGAATCCTCGTCAGGCTCGCTGCCATCCGTTGTGCAATGAATGACGGCACCGGGTGTGGGGCATGTCAGTTCAATCTCCTGGGCCGTCATATACATATCAGAAGCCGGTGAGAAAACAGGGGTTTCAACCGTTCCTGTTATCGTGTAAGCCGCTGTGGTTATGGCACTCGGAATCCAATCGGTTTTAAACGCCCTTGCCTTAATTGTCGCGGTCTCAGATACGGATATGGGTGATGAGTAGAGCAGTGAATCCTCGGTCGGTTCGCTGTCATCCGTGGTGTAGTAAATGTCGGCGTCGGGTGTGGGGCATGAGAGTTCAATCTCCGGGGGTGTGATGTATATACCCGGATCGGATGAGAAAACAGGGGGTTCAACGGTCTCTGTGATCGTGTAAATTCCGGTTGCCGTGGCGCTCGGTTCCCAGTCGCTTTTAAATGCCTTTGCCCTGATCGTCGTGGTGTGAGAGACCGAAACAGGGGCTGTGTAAAGTCTCGAATGCTCCCCGGGTTCACTGCCGTCCGTTGTGTAATAAATGGAAGCGCCGGAAGAAGGGCATGACAGTTCAACGGTCTGAGGTGTGGTATATGTGGCGGGAGCGGGTGAGAAAGAGGGCGTTTCAGCCGTTCCTGTTATCGTGTAAATGCGGGTCACTGTGGTGCTGGGAGTCCAGTCGGTTTGGAATGCCTTTGCCTTGATCACTGTGGTTTCATACACGGATATGGGCGATGAGTAGGCCGGAGAATCCTCATCAGGCTCGCTGCCATCTGTTGTGTAATGAATGACGGCTTCTGGAGAGGCGCTGTATAGTTCGACGCTTTGGGCAGCAGTGTATGTTCCGGATGCAGGCGAGAAAGAGGGGGCGGCGACTGTTCCGGTAATCGTGTAAACGCCTATTGTCACAGGGCTGGCAGCCCATCCGCTCTTAAACGCCCTGGCTTTTATGGTCATGCCCGAAGACACGAAAACGGGAGTCATATAAGCCGGAGAACTTTCATCTGGATCGTTTCCGTCTGTCGTGTAATGAATCACGGCACCGGAGGTGTCACATGATAATTCAATGTCCTGTGCTGCGAGATATGTTCCGGGAACCGGGAAGAAAGAGGGAGCGGCAATCGTCCCCGTAATCGTGTAAATGCCAGTTGTCGTGGCGCTGTCAGCCCAGCCGCTCTTAAACGCCCTGGCATTTATCGTCGTGCTCGAAGACACGGAAAGTGACGTCCGGTAAACCGGGGAACTTTCATCAGGCTCGCTGCCGTCTGTCGTGTAATGAATCACGGCATCGAAGGTGTCGCACGACAACTCAACGCTCTGAGCCGCCGGATACGTTCCGGGAGCCGGTGAGAAAGACGGGGCGGCGACTGTTCCCGTAATCGTGTAAACGCCGGTTGCCGTGGCGCTGGCAGCCCATCCGCTCTTAAACGCCTTGGCATTTATGGTCATGCCCGAAGACACGGAAAGTGGCGTCTGGTAAACCGGGGAACTTTCATCAGGCTCGCTTCCGTCTGTCGTGTAATGAATCACGGCACCGGAGGTGTCGCACGACAAATCAACGCTCTGAGCCGCCGGATACGTTCCGGGAGCCGGTGAGAAATACGGGACAGCCACAGTTCCCGTAATCGTGTAAACGCCGGTTGCCGTGGCGCTGGCAGACCAGCCGCTCTTAAACGCCCTGGCATTTATCGTCATACTTGAAGACACTGAAACGGGAGTCATATAAGCCGGGGAACTTTCATCAGGCTCGCTTCCGTCTGTCGTGTAACGGATTGTCGCACCGAAGGTGTCGCACGATAACGCAACGCTCTGACCCGCAGGATATGTTCCGGGAGGCGGTGAGAAAGAGGGAGCGGCGACTGTTCCCGTAATCGTGTAAACGCCGGTTGCCGTGGAACTGTCAGCCCATCCACTCTTAAACGCCCTGGCATTTATCGTCATACTTGAAGACACTGAAACGGGAGTCATATAAGCCGGGGAACTTTCATCAGGCTCGCTTCCGTCTGTCGTGTAATGAATCACGGCATCGGAGGTGTCGCACGACAACTCAACGCTCTGGGCCGACGGATACGTTCCGGGAACCGGTGAGAAATAGGGGACGGCGACTGTTCCCGTGATTGTGTAAACGCCGGTTGCGGTTGCACTGTCAGCCCATCCGTCCCTGAACGCCTTTGCTTTTATCGTCATGCTTGAAGATACGGAAACGGGCGTCTTGTAAGCCGGGGAAGTCTCCGTGGGTTCGCCGTTGTCTGTCGTGTAACGGATTGTCGCTCCGGGGGTGTCGCACGACAGCTCAACGCTCTGGGCCGACGGATACGTTCCGGGAGGCGGTGAGAAAGAGGGGGCTACGACTGTTCCCGTGATTGTGTAAACGCCTGCTGACATGGAACTGTCAGCCCATCCGCTCTTGAACGCCTTGGCCTTTATGGTCATGCTCGAAGATACGGAAAGTGACGTCCGGTAAACCGGGGAACTTTCATCAGGCTCGCTTCCGTCTGTCGTGTAATGAATCACGGCACCGGAGGTGTCGCACGACAACGCAACACTCTGAGCCGCGGGATATGTTCCGGGAGCCGGTGAGAAATACGGGGCGGCGACTGTTCCCGTAATCGTGTAAACGCCGGTTGCCGTAGAGCTGGCAGCCCATCCGCTCTTAAACGCCCTGGCCTTTATGGTCATGCTCGAAGATACGAAAACGGAAGTCATATAAGCCGGGGAACTTTCATCAGGCTCGTTTCCGTCTGTCGTGTAATGAATCACGGCATCGGAGGTGTCGCACGATAACTCAACGCTCTGGGCCGACGGATACGTTCCGGGAACCGGTGAGAAATAGGGGACGGCGACTGTTCCCGTGATTGTGTAAACGCCGGTTGCGGTTGCACTGTCAGCCCATCCGCTCTTAAACACCTTTGCCTTTATGGTCATGCTTGAAGCTACGGAAACGGGCGTCGTGTAAGCCGGGGAACTCTCCGTGGGTTCGCCGTTGTCTGTCGTGTAACGGATTGTCGCTCCGGGGGTGTCGCACGACAGCTCAACGCTCTGGGCCGACGGATACGTTCCGGGAGGCGGTGAGAAAGAGGGGGCTACGACTGTTCCCGTGATTGTGTAAACGCCTGCTGACATGGAACTGTCAGCCCATCCGCTCTTGAACGCCCTGGCCTTTATGGTCATGCTCGAAGATACGGAAAGTGACGTCCGGTAAACCGGGGAACT
>JAUCGI010000110.1:9866-15592 GCA_030378035.1 Desulfobacterales bacterium HSG2 | reverse complement strand
AATATAAACAAAGCACCAAAAGCCGTGGGCAGGTTAGAAGAATCTCGCGGCTTTTTTTATATATATGTTGGAAAGGCCGTGGAGAGGAAAGAAGCTTCACGGCCTTTTTGCTTTTAAAAAAGAGGGGTATTATGACGATCTTAGGCAAACGAATTCGGATGGAGCGTATTATAAACCGGAACACAGGCAAAGCCGTTATTGTTCCCATGGATCATGGGATTTCGGTCGGTCCCATTGACGGTCTGATCGATATGAAAACCGCCATACAGAATGTGGCAGAAGGCGGGGCCAATGCCATCGTCGAGCACAAGGGGCTTGTGGAGGCGGGCCATCGTAAAAAAGGGGGTGATATCGGTCTTATTATTCACCTTTCCGGCTCGACGAGCCTTTCCATGTATCCCAATGCCAAAACCCTCGTCTGTTCCGTTGAAGAGGCCATCAAACTCGGGGCGGACGCGATATCCATCCATGTCAATCTGGGGAACGGTCAGGAAAGAGAGATGCTGAATGATTTCGGCAAAGTCGCTTATGATGCCCGCACATGGGGAATGCCGCTCCTTGCCATGATGTATCCGAGAGGTGAAAAGATCAAGGATGAATATGACGTCGAAGTGGTCAAGCATGTGGCCCGCGTCGGGAGCGAGATGGGCGCTGATATTGTCAAGGTCTCTTATACTGGTTCTCCGGAGTCATTCAGAAAGGTTACGGAAGGATGCAATGTTCCGGTGGTCATTGCCGGAGGGGCCAAGATGGATTCGGACAGGGACATACTCGAAATGGTCAGAGGTGCCATTGAAGCCGGGGGTTCGGGGGTTTCCATCGGGCGCAACGTGTTCCAGCACAGAGACCCCAAACGCATGGTACAGGCGATTTCAGGCATTGTCCACGACGGCGGCAGTGTGGATGACGGGCTGAGAATTCTGGGATAACTGATTCGGAGAAAACGATGAGAAAAATATGGGTAAAGGTGGATCCGTATGATAAGAAAATGGTGACAACGGCTCTTGAGGGTGGCGCGGACGGCATCATGGTTCCACCGGGATATTCTGAAAAGGTAAAGGAACTCGGAAGGGTGGAGACGATTGCCGAAGACGGTGATCTGAAACCCGGCGAGGATGTGGTCTTTTTTACCATAACCAGCGGCGAGGACGAAGAGGAGATTGTCAGGCTCACTCAGAACAAACAGGTTGTTCTTGAATGCAGCGACTGGACGATTATCCCTTTGGAAAACCTTATTGCAAAACGGGCAAATGTCATTGCCCAGGTTCGGAGTCTGGAGGAGGCGGAAACCGCGTTCGGGATTCTGGAGAAAGGGGTCAGTCATATCCTGCTCCATCCGGCAGACGTGATGGAACTGAAAAAAACGCTTACAGTGCTCCGTTCCAAGCATGATAAGACAGCGCTGGACACCGCTGAAATTGTGGAAATCCGTCCTGTGGGGATGGGGGACAGGGTGTGCGTCGATACCTGCACCTCAATGGTTGAAGGGGAAGGGATGCTGATAGGAAACACCAGCAGCGCCCTGTTTCTGGTGCATTCGGAAAGCGTGTCCAACCCTTATGTTTCGCCCAGGCCGTTCAGAGTCAACGCGGGCCCGGTCCATGCATACACAAGGGTTCCCGGCGGAAAAACGCGCTATCTTTCAGAACTCTCCGCGGGAGACCCGGTTCATATCACTGACTTTAAAGGAAATACGACAGTCGGCATAGTGGGGCGGGTCAAAGTGGAAAAACGGCCGCTGATGCTGGTCACGGCGGCTTACGGAGACAAACAGATCACCACCATTCTCCAGAATGCGGAGACGATCCGGCTGACCGATCCGAAGGGCAACCCGGTATCGGTTGTGAATCTCAAACCCGGGGACAAAGTCCTTGTGGCATGTGAGGAAGGCGGCAGGCATTTTGGTCACAAGATAGAGGAGACCATAACGGAAAAGTAGTTATTTGGTTGTTTGGTGTTTGGTGTTTAGTTATTTTGTGTATAGAAGTTAATTTGTGAGAACCAAACACCAAACAACCAAACACCAAACACAAAACACCAAAACACCAAAACACAAAACACAAAACACCATGAAAGACACAGATTCCCGCATTGATGATTTACGGAAAGCCATTGATGAGCTTGATGAAAGGATTGTTCATCTCATTAATGAAAGGCTCGGATTTGCACTGGATATCGGAAAGGCTAAAGCACAGAAAGGGGCTCAGATTTTGGACAGCGCTCGTGAGCATCGTGTGCTGGAACGGATTGCAGGTTTGAATCGGGGCCCGATCAGCAAAAACGCGCTGCAACAGGTTTACAAACAGATTATGGCCGCGTCCCGGGAGATCCAGAAAGCGCATCGGGTCTCTTATCTCGGCCCCGAAGCCACGTTTACCCATATCGCGGCCATGAGCCATTTCGGGCGCACTGTTTCATTTGTTTCCCAGCCGACCCTTCGGGACGTATTTAATGAAGTGGAGAAAGGGTCGTGCCATTACGGGGTTGTTCCGATTGAGAATTCCATTGAGGGCTCGGTCACAAATACGCTGGACCTGCTTTTTGAATCGGACCTGAAAATTTGTGCGGAAAGATATCAGACCATATCCCATGATCTTTTATCCAAAACCGGGGCATTAAAAGATATCCGGGTGGTCTGTTCCCATCCCCAGGCGTTCGCCCAGTGCCGGCGATGGCTTGAAAAGTATCTGCCGGATGCGCCGCTCAGAGAGTGCAGCAGCACAGCGTATGCGGCTCAGGAAGCTTCAAAGGATCCCGAGTCCGCCGCCATTGCCAGCAGCGAAGCCGCTCAGTTGTATAATTTGGAGGTTGTGGCCTCCAGAATTGAGGACGTCGCCAGAAACACCACACGGTTTCTGGTGATCGGCAGGGAAGCCGTCCACAGGACAGGGAATGACAAAACCACCGTCATGTTTGTGACATCCCATGTTCCGGGCGCTCTGTACAAAGTTTTGAAACCGATTGCGGATACCGGGGTAAACATGGTCAAATTGGAATCCCGGCCCACCAAGCATGAAAACTGGAGCTATTTCTTCTTAGTCGATATTGAAGGACACATAGAAGATGCCGAGGTAAAGGAGACCGTGGACAATATGAAAGAACTCTGTCTGTATCTGAAAAGACTTGGCTCGTATCCCAAGTCTCCGGAGCAGTAATCAGAATTGAGTTGGTAAGGATTTAACCAATCCGTCAGCAATCCATTAATCCTTACCAAACACAATCCCTGTAGTTGACAGCCAGTGGATTCCTGCTTTCGCAGGAATGACAGTTTTCCAGTCTCTCCGTAACCGGCATAACCTTACCCTGTCTCTTCATCAGTATAATAGACATTATCGGAAATAAGCGAAAGACCGGCGCACGGATGTTCGGATCAGGTCATCACTGTGATCATGCAGTCCGCATGCGGCGCAACTTCCGGATGGTGGACCGTCTCTTTTTGTAAAAGTTATGACATGGTTTGTTTCCATAAAAAAACCTGATATGAGAAACACATTTTTCAGAGAATGGTCAAAAAAAATGGATCCGTGCAGGAAAGATCTTCAGACAATTTTTAATATCCCACATGACATTAACTACAGAATATATGAATCATGGGAGGCCGTTGAACAATACCATGTGTTAGGACTCCTGGCTGTTAAAGAAAATTTGGAGAAGAATCATGAATAATCTGACAGAGTCAATTGATGTGGAAACAAGGGCGGTGAAAGTGCTCACAGATATGCTGAGGGACAGCACATTAATCATAGATAACAGCTTCCAGAGAAGATATGTGTGGGTGACAAAAGACAAAATTTCACTGATCGAAACAATATTGATCGGTTACCCAATACCAGAAATATACTTATGGCAAAAAGAAACTGATCCGGAATCAGGAGAAACAACGTATTCCATTGTAGATGGTCAACAACGCCTGGGGGCTGTTCAAAGCTTCATAAACAACGAATTCAGGCTTAATCAGTCCGGGTTGGAATTTAAAGATGCATATTATGCGAAGAAATTCTTCAAACAGTTGGCTTTGAACCAAAAGAGTTCTTTGTGGAACTATAAATTCTCGGTCAGATTCTTAAAAGAAGAAGTGTCAAGAGAAGAAATTGTCAAAACATTTTTACGACTGAATAGTACAAGCACCTCGCTTAACCCGCAAGAATTGAGAAATGCGGAGTTCAACGGGGAATTTGTCAAGCTTGCTGAAAAGATAGCGGAGCTTGATTTCTGGGAAGATTATAAGATTTTTAATCTCGGCGATCTTAGGAGAATGGCAGACATTCGGTTCATCAGCACATTGCTGATATTTCTCAGAATGGGCATAGAAGAGGAGACGACCCAGTTATCAATCAACAATATCTATGATTTGTATAACGAAGAATATGAGGAGGCAGACGAAGACTATGACATATTTGTAAAAATTGTTGATATAATAGACAATATCGCACAGAATAGCGATTATGTCAAAAAAGTTATTAAAAAGAAAACGCATCTGTACACACTTTTCGTGTTGGGCTATTATTTGCTCGAAACAGATGCTGAGATCGGCGAGGATGTGAAAACTTCCCTTGGTGAGTGGTTTGAAAACTACCTGAATGAAAGCCGGTTCGGAGATGATAAGAAGGATCCTTTATTGCGCGAATACAGATCACTAAGCCTTGAAGGGGTTCAGGAAAAGGCAAGTCGTCAGCGCAGGTTTGACATATTAAAAGAAATCGTTGTTATGGTAAGTCGGCCAAGCGGATAGTAGAGACTTTGTTGTGTTGCGGCAATCCGAGCCGAGCAGCTTGGTGGCTCGGATTTAGCAATCCGAGCCGAGCGGGGTCTCAAGCTGAACAGGGATAGATGTAGTAGTGCATCGCGTTTAGCAATCCGAGCCGAGCGGGGAAGTTATTTCAGCAACAGAGGATAAAGATAGCGCATCACAAGTCCCGCGACCACCGGCACATAGAGATTGTCATTCAATGTGAAATTTTTGATCCTCAGGGGGATCAGCTCAAAAATCGTTATGGCAAGGGAAACAATGAAAATGAGCGGCAGCGGCACGGCCCCTCCCCAGGCGTCAAGGAGAGAGGGAAGATAAGGAAAGAGGCCGAAACATAAGATCACACAGAGGAAGAAACAGGCCAGAGAACCCTCAAGAGATTTTTTCCCTATTTTTATTCTTCCGATGCTCAGGCCGACAAGCGCGGCCACGGCATCCCCCAGAAGAAACATGGTTAATGACATAAAGGAAATATGTGGTGCTTTGGGGAACAGAATGGAACAGATCAGCGCGGCCCCGATAAAATATGTGGAACCGGTGATCGTTTCCCCTTCCTCCTTTCTGAGCATGGAGCGAAAGCAGGTCTGAAATATTTCGTGAATCTTCGGATATCTGAAGCGCAATGTTTCGATGGCCACAATGACAGTCAGCAGAAAAGCGATAATTGCTGTCACCATAAGCTCAGAGATGCCGAAAATTTTCGGGAAATAAAAAATTCCCACCGGCAGAAGAAGCGCGAAAAGATGAAATAACTTCCGATTGATTTCCTGTTTTGTGAGCGGCATGTTCATTCTCCTGTTTTTTTGGATGTGTCCCATCTCCACCTGTCATTCCGGGCGGCACTGAAAAAATGGGACATTTTTTCAGTGCCGACCCGGAATCCACCGCCGCCAGGTCAGAAATGTCCGCCTCTAAGTTCTGATCGGAATGACATGATGGGACACCCGTTTTTTTGAGTAAATTTTTGGATGTGTCC
>JAUCGI010000110.1:0-9772 GCA_030378035.1 Desulfobacterales bacterium HSG2 | reverse complement strand
ACGTAATCCACCGCCGCCAGGTCAGAAATGTCCGCCTCTAAGTTCTGATCGGAATGACATGATGGGACACCCGTTTTTTTGAGTAAATTTTTGGATGTGTCCCATCTCCACCTGTCATTCCGGGCGGCACTGAAAAAATGGGACATTTTTTCAGTGCCGACCCGGAATCCACCGCCGCCAGGTCAGAAATGTCCGCCTCTAAGTTCTGATCGGAATGACATGATGGGACACCCGTTTTTTTGAGTAAATTTTTGGATGTGTCCCATCTCCACCTGTCATTCCGGGCGGCACTGAAGAAATGGGACATTTTTTCAGTGCCGACCCGGAATCCACCGCCGCCAGGTCAGAAATGTCCGCCTCCCAGTTCTGATCGGAATGACATGATGGGACACCCGTTTTTTGAGTAAATGGAACAACTTTTCTTTACATCCTCCGAAAAGCCTGATACGAAACTTCCTTGTAGAACGATTTTCCAAATCGTTCTGATATCCTTGTATCAGATACCTTATGAAAATTCAAGTACATCAGAGAAGATGGTTCTAAATTAATTATGTCAAAATGGGCATCCTTCATAGAAGGTGAAATGTGGTTTATACTTTTTCCGACTTAAAGAACGGCTTTGGAACGATTTACAAAATCGTTCTGCATAAAGTGTAAACAGACAAATGAAGGATGCCTCAAAATCCTAAGTACAGGACAAAAAGTGGATTCCGGGTTGGAAATGCCGGGAATCCCCTTCGACAGGCTCAGGGAACGATTCCCGGCATTTCCGCCCGGAATGACAGAGTGCGGTTTTCAGGCATCCGAAGTTTTTTTTTCCTGTACACAGGTCAAAATCTCAATGTAAATTAAAGCTCATACAGTTCCTTGTTATGAGCGGTCTGAAGCAGTGTGATGCCCACAAAAAATGGCTTCGTTTCTCATAATAAGGAGCAGAATGACCGATACGATTTATCAAAAACTGGCCCGCCATCTGGACGATCTCCCGGGTGGTTTCCCATCCACGGAGACCGGGGTGGAACTGCGTATCCTGAAACGGCTTTTCACACCTGAGGAGGCTGAACTGGCCCTCTGTCTGACCCTGATCGCCGAAGATGCCCGGGTCGTTGCACGCCGGGCCGGAATCTCCCGGACAGAAGCCGAACACCGCTTGGAGGAGATGGCCAAAAAGGGGCTTATCTTCAGAATTGTTCCAAAGGATGGCCGGCTCTTGTACATGGCATCTCAGTATGTCATCGGAATATGGGAATATCATGTCAATGACTTGGACCCGGATTTTATCCGGGATATGAACGAATATGTTCCCACCCTCGTCAATGTCGATATCTGGAAAAAAGCACCCATGCTTCGCACTGTTCCGGTAAAACGCAGCCTGACCCCTCAAATGGAGGTGATGTCGTATGAAATGGCCGAGGAACTGGTACGGGATAGGAAGAAGGCCCTGGTCGCCCCCTGTATCTGCCGACGGGAACGCAGGATAATGGGGGAAGGCTGTGACAAGCCCGAGGAAGCCTGTCTTGTCTTCGACATGGGAGCGGACTACTACCAGCGCAACGGTCTGGGCCGGATCATTGATAAACAGGAGGTTCTGGATATCCTCAGAAAAGCCGACAAAGCCGGCTTGGTGCTGCAACCCGGCAATGCCAAAAAGATCGTCAATATCTGTTGCTGCTGCGGGTGCTGCTGCGGGGTGCTCAGAACCGTCAAAAACTATCCCAGACCGGCAGACCTAGTCGCAACCGCTTTCATAGCCACCGCGGATGCGGACACCTGCAACGGATGCGGCGTCTGTGAAAAACGCTGCCAGATGGACGCTCTCCGTCTTGAGGATGAAAAAGTTGTTCTCGACGCGAGCCGGTGTATCGGCTGCGGGTTGTGTGTCTCCACCTGTCCCACAAAATCCCTTACTCTGATCCGGAAACCTGAATCCGAACAGCCTGACGTGCCGAAAAACATGATCGAATCCCTTGTCCGACTGGGCCGGGAGCGGGGCAAGCTGGGGAGGATGAGCCTGATCAGGATGCAGCTCAAATCCAAGATGGATCGGCTTTTGGCTGTGAAACTTGGTTTGACCTAATAATTCTCAACCCAGAATTCATTAATGTCAAGCTCAAAGCACAAATTAGCTCAAATCTTGATTGCAGAACCTGATCCTGATCTGATACGGTTGGCGGATGAGTTAACCCAGGGGTTGAAATCGAATGAAAATTAACCAATGGAACATATTGTTTTTCAAAGTTTTTTATGAGCAATATCAGGCATTGGTCGGAGAAGTCAAAGAACTTTGCAACGCAGATCCGAGCGGCTATAAATTTCATCCCAAGACCAAATTGCTGGCCGCTGTACAAAAAGCAATCAAGACCGATGTCCCTGCTGATCCTCTGCCTCAAGACCACTATATCTCTTCTGAAAGGAGCAACAAAAGCATGATTGGAGTTCGGATCAAGCTGACCCCGTCATTTCAGGAAAGTCTGAGGAACGGGGAAAAAGCGTTTTTTCTCTGAATTACTGACGCCGATCAAACAAGTCAGGGAATGACAGGATAATCGAAAATCAGCAAGGGATTTGAAATTGTCTATATATATACCTGTTATCATCAGTTTGTTCCGTAAAAGACGGTTCAGGTGAAACTTCGGTGTTCCTCTTCAGAAATAGGATTTAGCCTGATAACATGCGCTTTGTCAAGAAAAGTTTTTATCACTGTCTGACATTGGCAAACGGACCGTTATGGTCGTCCCATCCGCTTCCGAGGTGGTCATGGCAATTTCCCCCTTCTGGGTTTCAGCGATGAGTTTTGCCGAGTAGGTTCCAAGCCCTGTGCCCCTCTCTTTTCCACACGTTGCATATTTCCCGAAAAACCGATCCCGGATTTCTTCAGGAACGACCCCCTCATTGTGTAATCGGATAATGCCCGCTTCCCCGTCTCTGTTGAGGGAGACGGTAATCTGCTTTCCGTTGGGAGAAGCCTCAATGGCATTATGCATCAGGTTGGTCAGCATGGAGTAGCAAAGCAGTTCTTCACCCCGGACAGGGAAAGGAACATCGCCATCCGGCATCTCTCCGTTTACCAGGATGCTTACAGACAATTCTTTCTGAAACGCCAATTCCTGTGTTTCGCTCAGGATTTTTCTGACCACCTGAAAAATATCTGTCGGTTCGGGGCGTACCTTGTAAACGCCATGCTCCATTTTAAACAGATCCAGAGATCGGTTGATCATATCCAATGCGCTGTAACCGGCCTCCTTGATACTATTGACCCATCCTCGATACTCTTCTGAAAGATTTCCCTCCGTCAGCAGGAGTTCGGCAAACCCGATAATCGGACTGATCGGATTTTTCAAATCATGACGGGTAATACGCTCCACATCCTCGCGAAGTTGGGCCGCTTCCACAAGTTCCCGGTTCTGCTTTTTCAGTTCCTCCCGCATCCGTATCAGTTCCAAGTGATTTTTTACTCTGGCTCTGACGATCGGCCCCCTTACCGGCTTGGTAATATAATCGACTGCCCCGAGTTCGAACCCTTTTGTCTCATCTTCCATCTCGTTCATGGCTGTGACGAAAATGACCGGAATCTCCCGGGTCTTTTCATTCTCTTTCAACCGCCTGCACACTTCATGCCCATCCATCTCCGGCATCATGATGTCGAGCAGAATCAGATCCGGTCTTATTTTCTCGACAGCCTCGAGAGCGTCCGCACCGCTTGTGGCAAAGGCCATGGAATACTGATCCTGCTGAAAAATCTGCATCAGCATTTGCAGGTTCGCAGGTTCGTCATCTGTCACAAGTATCCGCCATTCTCTATTATCCGTTTTATCCACGTCATGCCTCCGATTTCAGTCCCAAGGACAAAGCCAGTTTTTCCGTTTCATGCCTGGCACCTCTGAAGTTAAATTTCATCACCTGATTCCGAATCGGTTCAACCTGTCGGGGAGGAAGATATTCGGCCAGTTCTGACAAAAACGGTTCGACTAATGTGGGATTGTATTGGTCAAGGGCGTCCAGCATCTCCTTCAGCAATTTCCCCAGTCGGGCCGGGTCTGCTTCTTTTTCAGGTGTTTTTTCCTGTTTCTCATTCTTCTCAAGGGAATGAACAGATGCGACAACTCTGTCCATCGCCTCTCTCACGGTCCGAATGAGCGATTTTGCATGGTCCGACTTTCGGTTGCCACAGTCCGCGGACAACGGACAACTGGCAACCGACTTTTCACGAATCGCCTTGCCGAGTTTCTCTGCGGCTTTGAATACATGCGTCACTGAAAGATTTCCTGATACGCCTTTCAGTGCATGTGCGATGCGATAGGCGCCGTCCGTGTCTCCCTGCCCGAGCAGATGGGATATGTTGTCCGCCGCATCCCTGTAATCGTGTGTGAAGCGGATCAGGGCATTGATGAGCGCCTCCGGATCCTGCCAGTTCCGAATGCCTGCTTTCATGTCAACCCCCTCGATGACGGGCAATCCGGCATCTGTATGATCTGCGGCGCTCCCGGTGCTTTTTCCAAAGACTTCTCCGGTATTATCCGGAAGGACGTTTCGGATCGTTGCAAAGAGCTGATCAAAATCAACAGGTTTCCCGACAACAGCATCCATACCCGCCTCCATGCATCCATCCCGCTCACTTTTCATAAGACTTGCCGTCAGGGCGATAATCGGCGTGTTGCGGATGGCGGATGGCGGATGGCGGGCTTCTGCCTCCCGAATCTGTCGGGCGGCTTCCAGGCCGTCCATTTCAGGCATCTGAACATCCATCAGGATCACATCAAGAGAGGCTTCCCGCGTAAATGTCTCAACTGCCTCACCACCGTTTCTGGCAACGATCACGCTGTGTCCATGCTGTTCCATGCGGATTTTCGTCAAAGTAATATTCTCTTCGATATCCTCTGCCAGCAGAATCTTTAAACGGCGATGAGGCCGGGATGCGGAATCATCGGGCTTTTCGGTTTCCTCATCCGGCTTTTTCCCGGTCACTTTCATCCGGACAGTGAAGTGGAACGTGCTGCCGCTGCCGATCTCGCTCTCGGCCCAGATATGACCCCCCATAAGTTCCGCCAGTTCCTTTGAAATGGTTGTCCCCAGTCCGGTGCCGCCGAACCTGCGGGAAGTGGAGCTGTCCGCCTGGGTAAAGGGGGCAAAAATTCTGTCCAACCTGTCGGGAGCAATCCCGATGCCGGTGTCAGAAATGGCAAAATGCAGGGAATCATCCTCTTTCCGGGTGACACTTACACTGACCCGGCCTTTTTCGGTGAATTTTACCGCGTTGCCGACAAGATTGATCAGAATCTGTCTCAGCCGGTCCGGATCCCCTGTAAAATAAGGGGGAAGATCAGGATGAATGTCAAGAGACAAGGAGACCCCTTTTTCACTCGCTCTGACCTCGAACATTTGCAACGTGTTCCGCATCACCTGCGAAAGGTCAAAGACTCGGTATTCCAATTCCGGGCTGCCGCTTTCCAGTTTGCTGAGGTCAAGGATATCGTTGATCAGCGAAAGCAGCGATTTTCCCGACTTGTGAGCTGTTGCAAGATTTTCGCGGTGAGATGCTGACAGCAGGGTGTCCTCCAGTGTCAGTTCCAGAAAACCGAGAACCGAGTTCATGGGCGTTCGTATCTCATGGCTCATATTGGCCAGGAATTCGCTCTTGGCAATGTTGGCCGCTTCGGCCTGAGTGGCCATCTCTTTGGCAAGCGCGGTCTGTTGCCGCAGATGTTCGTTCACTTCACGCAGCTTATCCTCGTTTTGCCTGCGTTCGGTGATGTCCGTGGCGATGAGAACGACCGAGCGTTCCACTTCGGCCAGGCGCATCGGATTCAGGCGGTTGAGGAAGTAGTGGTGCCCGTCCGGGAGATTCACCATTGTTTCCACGGTCTGAATCTGCCCTGTGTCGAGAGCTTGCCGGAAGGCTTTTTCAAAATCGTCACGATTTTCCGGCTGTATGAACGCCGATACCTTTTGGCCCACGACATTTTCTTCGCAGTGGTCGGGATGGACCCGGTTCACCCGCCGGATCGTGCCGTCCGTATCGAGTATGAAGATGAAGTCGGGCAACGCCTCTGAAAGTGCGCGCTGGAATGCCTCCGACTTGCGCAACTCGTCTTCGATCTCTCTGCGCACGGTGATATCAAGGATGAAACCGTCGAGGAATTCCAGCTCACCGTCTTTATTGATAATGGCTCTGCCTTTTTCATAGACCCAGCGCATGCCTCCGTCCCGGCGGCAAATTCTGTACTCAGTCTCCCACGGTTTTCCGGATTTGATTGCTTTGTTGACGCTCAGGTAAACATATTCGATATCCTCCCGATGGATGATGCTTTCATAAGAGCGTACCGCATTGTTGATAAAATCACTCGTTGGATATCCGCTTATCTTGCTGACATTCGCGCTGATATACTGCATCGTCCAGTCAGTATCCAACGCGCACCGGTAGGTGATGCCGGGAATGTTGGACACGAGGGACTGGTACTGATCCCGGCTTTGCAGCACTTCCTTCTGCTGTTCTCGGATGGCCTGGTCGGTCCGTCGCAGCACGAGATACAGGAATCCGATCAGCGTGGTCAGAAGAATCAGCGTCACCCCTGCTGTCACAGCAATCATCTGGTTAAACGCCGTCCTGGCTTCGGAAATGTCGCATAAAATGATCAGATCGCCCACACCGGTTCCGGAAACGTCGGTGAGCTGGCTTATCAGGACATGCCACGGTTTTCCGTTGAATTCTGTCTCAGCTACTACACTATGGTGTGTATGGCTCTCTTCACCAACGAAACTGTCGCATTCGGACGGGAACCGGGGAAGCGAGGAGTAAATGATCACTTTTCGGTCGTAGCGGTCCCAGTCGGCTTTCCTGCCGAGCATCGCCATGCCCGCTTGCCATCGGGTTCGGTCCAGTGCTTTCTTGTGGATGCACACCGCCAGTTCAACCCCGTGATCTTCGTGAATATCGGCCAGGATATCCTCGATCTCCTTGCCCAGCTCCAAGTAGCCGATGAGCCTGCCGCTGTCAAAGACCGGCTGCACCATCCTCAGCGTGAAGGTTCCCATCGGCCCCAGTTCGATGCCCGAGGCCGTCTTGCCGGTGCGCTGGGCCTCGCGTGCGGTGAACCGGTCAATGAGGTCGCCGTTCTTTTCCGGCTTATGCACTCGCAACAGGTTCACCCGGTCGGGGCGGTGGAAGTAGAAATGGGTAATGCCGTGTTCTTTCCGGAGTTGGGTGAATATCTGCTCAAAGGCTCCGATCAGACGCTGCCGATCCCGGCTCTTCAGTGCATCCCGCAGATTATCCTCATTGATAAAAACTTTCCCAAGTGCTGCCAGAGCCTGGGATTGTTCATCCAGCGACTCGGCCAGTTCGTCCGAAGCGTCCTCCAGTATGTGCAGGCTGGATTGATTCAGGTTGCTTTGCTGCATGTTCAGTAAAACAATGCCGAAACCAATGATAAGGACTGCCAGCCACCCCGCCAGAGGCACCAGCAAACGGTGCCGGACCGGTTTGGCCGCGATATTTTTCCCGGCGTTTTTTAATGTTGTCTGTTTCATTACGGTTGACGGTTGACGGTTGACGGTTGTACGGTTGACGGTTGACGGTTGACGGTTGTACGGTTGACGGTTGACGGTTGACGGTTGTACGGTTGACGGTTGTACGGTTGGCGGTTGACGGTTGGCAGTTGACAGTTAACAGTTGTCGGTTGCTACAGCCCACGGACAACCGTCAGCCATAAACCGTCAACCGTCAACCGTCAACCGTCAACCGTCAACCGTCAACCGTCAACCGTCAACCGTCAACCGTCAACCGTCAACCGTCAACCGTCAACCGTCAACCGGTCCACCCTGTTTCATCCAGAGTTTCTTTCCTCTGAACACGACAGCGAGTTTCAGAATTTTCCGTATCCCTGCGGCTTCGAGTTCCGTCGCATAGCCCCTCTCTTCGATCTGCCTCAGGGCTTCTTTCAGAGCCTCCTGCGGCGTCTTTTTCTTCTTTTTCCCGTCCCTGTCCCCGTCCTCATCCTCATCCTCATCCTCGTCCAGCCGTTTGAATTCCATGATGACGCCCTGCCCCTCCGGATCCTTCGGCCTCAGCATCAGGTCGTAGCGGCCGTACCCCGACTCCCGGTTCGAGCGCATCTCGTATTTCCCGGACATCCAGACGAGCATCCCGAGTACCAGTGCGTGATAGACCTTCTCGGGCTCGTCGGCCAGATCGTGATAGCTCATGATCCGCATGACTATCCGGCGCAGCATCCTCTCAAAGAGTCTCACATCCCCGTTTTCCAGGGCCGCCAGCATCTCCTCCAACTGATTTGAGTCGGTCTTCTCGGCAAACCAGTTCCGGATCATCTGCCGGTAAATCAAGCGTACCTCGTTGTTGGGGATTTCCAGAACAAACAGCTCATCGTCCGCCTGTTCCACGGGTTTCAGGTATCCGCTGAACACCAGGAAGCTCCACAGCAGGTCATCCCGTTCTTCCAGATTCCGCATCACGATGCTCTCATACACCGGCTTTGTGAGCCTCCGGCCCTCCAGCAACTGTCCCAGTTCCTCCCTGAGTTCTTTGCCGCTCCGGGTCGCGAGCCTGTCTATGATCCCCGTGTCCGCCGTGTTGATCCAGTAGGGCTTTGCCTCCCCATCGTTGTCAGCAAAGTTGATGAGCGACCAGGGATTGAAGATCACCTTTTTCCCGAACAGGTAGCCGTTGTACCAGTGCGACACCTCGCCGTACAGATCGCCCATGCCCCGGTTCTCCAGAAACTGTCTCACCTCCGGTTCCGTGAACCCGAACGAATCTGAAAACCTCCGGCTCAGAACGGTGTAAACCCCGGGATTGTTCAGGCCCGAGAACACGGACTCCCTAGCTACCCGGAGAATGCCAGTCAGCACCCCTTTGAACAGATGCTCGTTGTCCTTGAGTCCGCCGCTAAGGAAATTCCGGATGAAGCTGACCGCATCGTCATAATATCCGCCGGCGTACCCGGAATGGAGGGGGGTATCGTACTCGTCAATCAGGATGACAACCCGCGTGTCGTGATGACGCCGCAGATACTCGCTCAGATTTTTGAGCGATATTTCATCATCGCTCTGCCGGAACTCCTTTTTCAGAACATTCCGGATGTAGTTTTTCTCATCCGGGAACAGGGCGTCGCTGTCTAACAGATAACGGTGCCGGGCATACGCCTCATATATGACCGATTGAAGCATGGCCAGACATCCGGGCCACTCCCGATGTTTCACATCCTTGAGAGTCATCCAGATTACCGGATATTTCCCATGGTGCGTTTCAAAACATTCGTCATCGCGGACGGCCAGTCCGTCGAAGAGTCCGCTCCGGTCCTCCTCCGTTTTCTCTAAGAAATACCGCAGCATGCTCATATTCAGAGTCTTGCCGAAACGCCGGGGGCGGGGGATCAGGATCACCTTTGCCGAAGCCTCAAGGATCTCCCGGATAAAAAAAGACTTGTCAACATAGTGATAGCCACCCTCACGCACCTCCATGAAATCGGAACTGCCTATGGGCAGCGGTTTTTTATTCAGGATATTTTGATTGTCGCTCATTTTTCATCTCCTAATCAGTTTACGGTTTGACGGTTTACGGTTTACGGTTTACGGTTTACGGTTTACGGTTGGCGGTTTACGGTTTACGGTTTACGGTTGGCGGTTTACGGTTTACGGTTGGCGGAGGGAAATCTTTCAGAAGAGTATCGAGGATGGGTCAATAGTATCAAGGAGGCCGGTTACAGCGCATTGGATATGATCAACCGATCTCTGGATCTGTTTAAAATGGAGCATG
>JAUCGI010000217.1 GCA_030378035.1 Desulfobacterales bacterium HSG2 | reverse complement strand
ACAGCTCTGCTACTGATAGCAGGGCCGGCTTTTGCTGCCATATCCCTGTCAAACGGCTATTTCTTGGTTACTGGTGAAGTAATTGAAATATCCGGCAATCAGATTATGGTAAAAATTGAAACCGGTAATATTTTAACCGTCGATTCATTGCCGAATTTGAAAAAAGGCGATCAGGTTAACTTAAAAATTCACATCTCTGGAACTAAAATTGATTCCGCTGTCTTATTAACAGGAAGACAGGATTAAAACAAAAATTAAAACTCAGGGATGTGGAAACCGAGAATATTCCTAATCGTATTCCTGAGTCACTTCCATTAAAACAAGGATTGAAATTAAATCTGAAACTTTTCGACGACGGCTGCGGAATGCTCCTGAGTTACTTTCATTAATCGAACGAATGCAATTACAAATCAGAAAGGAAACTTAAATTATGAAAGCACCGTCAGCCCTTATTTTCATAATAATATGCATTCAAGGATGCTATTCTGTGCCGGAAACCGAGTCGCCTAGAACAGTAGTAAATCGTTTTAAAGAATGCTACGGCGCTCCATGCATGGATTCTATTACAGAGCTGACAACAGCCAACTTTCGTGATGGCAGACCGGGAAGCGTGTGGGTAGTGGAAACATGGGAATCGCTAAATAAGATTAAATTTAAACGCGTGAGTTCGGAGTTACAGACCTGTAGAATTACACATGGCAAAGCAGTTATAATCTTACAAACCCGAATCAGCACGCTTGTAGGGTATGCAGATCAGCGGGATGTTTACTTTCTGGTTCGGGAGAATGGCCTGTGGAAAATAGACGATCTGAAAGTTACCGATGAGGAAGTGGATGTTAAGAAACTTTTACTATAAAGAATTCAGGTACGGAATCAGATCTCGCCAGAAGATACATCGGATAAAACTGGATGGTGGGACACCCACAAGTTTAAGGGCAAACTCTCGGCGCGCTCCTTTCATCACGGCGGATTCCTGGCGCGCTTCTGTTCAGGCTCGGACAGACGGTCACCTTATATGATAAGGTGGGAGAAGTTTTTTTAAACTGTGAAGAGCGCGGGGTGTTCGCGAGGTGGCACAGGTTTCAGAACCGAATCTGCAATCCGCAGAGAAATTACGGAAATTAAGGCTTGACTTTTCAAAAAAAGGTGATACTAGTGAGTCTGATTCTCGGGGTGTCCGTATCCGATTTGGAGAATCGGGAGTTTTGCGGTCACTTTTTGAAACTCCGGGGTGTGTTTTCGTAACGCGGGCTGCTGAGGAAGTCGCAAACAGTGCCGATGTTTTTTGCCCCCTTTGTTTACCGTTTAAAATCAGTCACTTATGGAAGCGGGGGGAGCAGAGCCGGGTCACTTTCCGGTAAAATTTGCGGCATTTTTGCCGTTGCGGCCGGTTTTCGTTGTTTTTTTGGTTTGTGTCTGTGAAAACTTTTAAGTTAAAAAACAGTGAACTTATAAGTTTGCAACTTTTTTTTAAAAAAGGCAGAGTCTGTTTTCAGCACTGATCTGCTGTAAATTCGGGAAGTTTGGTATTTTTCGGTTAGTTCCCTGCTGAACAGGGATTCCTGCAAGGCATGTTTCTTGCATGCGGAATTTCGGCGGAAAAAACTTCGAATTTGTCAAAACGGCAAAAAAAAGCCATGCATGCAACTTTCGTGCCTGAACAGGTCCGAATGTGAAATTATTTTCAGAATGTCTGGTAGTCTGCTGAATTTGTTGGCAATATTTTTTGCGGAATTGTTCCGAAGGGGCCGGAAAGGTCATTATTTCCCGAATTTTTGGGTGTGGAGCTGTAAGTTTGTGTTGTTGGAATGATCGAGCGGAACCGGGGTGTCTTTCCGCCTAAGTGACTGATATCAGGGGAAATATGCCTGATTTTTGTCTCACAGAGAGGGGTGTCCCAAGTTTTATTGTTGTAATATCGGGGAGTTGTATCCGGGAACGTCCGAAAGGAGTGAAAAAAGTGTCCGGGGCTGAAATTCGATGTTTTGTCTGTTTTTTAAGTGGGTTAAAAGGGTTGAAAATATTTCGGGAGCAAAGTCTGCCACAAGATGTAGGGGTCGGATGGATACCCCGGAACTGTAATGTAATGGTACAACGACTACTCCACCGGTAAAACTTAATACACTGTCGGATGGATACCCCGGAACTGTAATGTAATGGTACAAATACCTTCGCATCATTACAGCGTCTTCACATGTCGGATGGATACCCCGGAACTGTAATGTAATGGTACTAATGAAACAGAGAGTGTCAAGTAATTGTTGGTCGGATGGATACCCCGGAACTGTAATGTAATGGTACCCTACTGCTAATTTCGTCATGAATGCGCTCATTTTGTCGGATGGATACCCCGGAACTGTAATGTAATGGTACTTCATTCGAACGTTGATTACAAGACCATCGTAGGTCGGATGGATACCCCGGAACTGTAATGTAATGGTACGCTCGGTTAATTTCGTGTATCATTTCTGATTCGTCGGATGGATACCCCGGAACTGTAATGTAATGGTACTGACTCTAATGCATCTTGCAATTTCTCTTTATGTCGGATGGATACCCCGGAACTGTAATGTAATGGTACATATAGAGGATTGTGCCAATCTCGGTACCCCTCGTCGGATGGATACCCCGGAACTGTAATGTAATGGTACCTGCCCTCTCCGCGCTCTTCTTTTCCTCGTCCGTCGGATGGATACCCCGGAACTGTAATGTAATGGTACAAGCTCAGTTGACTTTCAACAATTCTTGTTGGTCGGATGGATACCCCGGAACTGTAATGTAATGGTACCCAAAAACTCCCTTCAAGTTGTAGGGCTCCCGTCGGATGGATACCCCGGAACTGTAATGTAATGGTACTTTCCAGGTACACCCATCAATTTGTAATCTGGTCGGATGGATACCCCGGAACTGTAATGTAATGGTACAGTGATTGTGGTGTTTACAAAAACGCCAACAGTCGGATGGATACCCCGGAACTGTAATGTAATGGTACTCAAGCCGGGATGGTATTCCTTGGTAGTGTCGTCGGATGGATACCCCGGAACTGTAATGTAATGGTACTTGAAGATGATAACCTTCTGCGTTTGGGTTTAGAGTCGGATGGATACCCCGGAACTGTAATGTAATGGTACGATGCAGACATCTTGGTACATCACAGTCGAAGAGTCGGATGGATACCCCGGAACTGTAATGTAATGGTACATGGTAGCTATTCCTGTCGATGAGCAATAGTAGGTCGGATGGATACCCCGGAACTGTAATGTAATGGTACAATCACCTCCTTTCTAACGAAACATTAATAAAGTCGGATGGATACCCCGGAACTGTAATGTAATGGTACGACCAAATCCCCCATTATCCCTGATTAAGAGAAAGTCGGATGGATACCCCGGAACTGTAATGTAATGGTACATCAAACCCGTGCTCTGTATAGTGCCTGTGTCGGATGGATACCCCGGAACTGTAATGTAATGGTACATCAAGCTTTCCCTGAAGTGCCATAATCATCGCGTCGGATGGATACCCCGGAACTGTAATGTAATGGTACTTATTTCAACCCTAATTGAATAATGAACAGGTCGGATGGATACCCCGGAACTGTAATGTAATGGTACTCTTCACCCAGAGTGTTCTTTCTGAGAAAGGAGTCGGATGGATACCCCGGAACTGTAATGTAATGGTACTGCAATCTTTGTATTATAAACCAGTTCATCCAAGTCGGATGGATGCCCCGGAACTGTAATGTAATGGTACTCGGTTTCATCTGCAATGCGGTTGGCTTCCAAGTCGGATGGATGCCCCGGAACTGTAATGTAATGGTACCCAGTCTTCCATTGATCTCTTCCGTTTTTTCTGTCGGATGGATGCCCCGGAACTGTAATGTAATGGTACCTATTCACTACTCGCATAATATCAAGGATTGTGTCGGATGGATGCCCCGGAACTGTAATGTAATGGTACAAAAATAAATATGGAATCGCTGGGTCATTGGTCGGATGGATGCCCCGGAACTGTAATGTAATGGTACGGTCACAAAACAGCGACCAGACCCCTCGGGTGTGTCGGATGGATGCCCCGGAACTGTAATGTAATGGTACAAAACGTACCCTTCTTCTGGGGCAATGTTAAGTCGGATGGATGCCCCGGAACTGTAATGTAATGGTACTAAGATATTTTCTCCTTCCTCCGAGTAGGTCAGGTCGGATGGATGCCCCGGAACTGTAATGTAATGGTACAAAACGCTTTTTATTATAATCTTAAAATTAGTCGGATGGATGCCCCGGAACTGTAATGTAATGGTACTACAGGCCGTCTCCATATTCGCTTAGCCAGGTCGGATGGATGCCCCGGAACTGTAATGTAATGGTACCTGGTCTTGGGTTGTTAACCCGCTTTTGGCTGTCGGATGGATGCCCCGGAACTGTAATGTAATGGTACTCCCTACAACTCCACCTATTAATCCAACAGGTCGGATGGATGCCCCGGAACTGTAATGTAATGGTACATTGGAGCGTTCTCCGTGCTGACGGGAATTCTGCGTCGGATGGATGCCCCGGAACTGTAATGTAATGGTACTCTTATTTCAACATGTGAGGGCAAGAAACCGGTCGGATGGATGCCCCGGAACTGTAATGTAATGGTACTTCGGCAAGAAGTTGGTCAACGACTTTGTGAAAGTCGGATGGATGCCCCGGAACTGTAATGTAATGGTACCGTTTTTGCAATTGAACAATACTTCATATTTGTCGGATGGATGCCCCGGAACTGTAATGTAATGGTACAGATCCCCATCAACTGCAAGTGCAGGTGCAGGGGTCGGATGGATGCCCCGGAACTGTAATGTAATGGTACCCTTTTCTTGATCTTTTTCCTCCTGTTGATGTCGGATGGATGCCCCGGAACTGTAATGTAATGGTACTAAATAATCTCTGTTCTAGACCCAAATTGTTGTCGGATGGATACCCCGGAACTGTAATGTAATGGTACTTTTCTCAGAGAGACCAAAGACATCGAGGTCGGATGGATACCCCGGAACTGTAATGTAATGGTACGGCATTCCATTCCGTCAGCATCAGGGATACACTGGGTCGGATGGATACCCCGGAACTGTAATGTAATGGTACACCTATGATTAACATGTTTAGCGATTGGTAATTTGTCGGATGGATACCCCGGAACTGTAATGTAATGGTACCTACTGTAGCCACGTATGCTGCAAGTACATGCAGTCGGATGGATACCCCGGAACTGTAATGTAATGGTACCTATTTGTTTCTGAAACTTCACAAGTGAGTCGGATGGATACCCCGGAACTGTAATGTAATGGTACTTGGATATTGTAATTAAACTTGGAATAGTCGGATGGATACCCCGGAACTGTAATGTAATGGTACCTAAAACCTACGGTTTTCCTGGACCAAACCCGGTCGGATGGATACCCCGGAACTGTAATGTAATGGTACTTTTTCCGAAATCACCATACTTACTGAAATAAAAGTCGGATGGATACCCCGGAACTGTAATGTAATGGTACAAGGTTAGTATGCTTACTCATTTCAGAAATCGTCGGATGGATACCCCGGAACTGTAATGTAATGGTACACAATGACTTATCGTGCTGTTATGCTCTGTGATCTCGGATTGACAGACATTGGGTTCCCGCTTTTGGCAATCAGTTGAGTTCTTTATGAAGTTTCCGAAGTCAACCACTTGAACTCACTCGGTGGCGGAACGACATGTTCAAGTATTTTAATGTTTATTTTGTAACCAAATGCTTCTGACCAAATCTTAAAATGAATGCTTCAGGTTACAGCGATGATTTGGATTATCAATGCAAACGACAAACGATTTGAAAAATCGTTTTACTTCAGCTTACAACGGTGCCTTGGGATGGGGCAGCAATTCTAATTTTGGAAAAATCAGTGCAAATATCCGTGCAGAGATGGTTCGACAGGCGCGGTCTCAGAATCCGTTTACGGAATCAGGGCTGTCAGCCCAGGCCGGGACACCTGTGTCAGACCACGAAAAACCACGAAACAACACGAAACAACACGAAAGACACTTATGCCCGCAGCCGGGTCCCGTTTCGTGTCTTTCGCTTATTTCGTGTCTTTCGTTTATTTCGTGTCTTTCGTGGTTTCGTGGTATGAATCATTGTAGCCAAAAGTAGAATTGCTGGGGATGGGGAGTAGCCGATCCGAGGTGTCTGACAACTTTTAATGCTCACAAGAGGAGCGTATGCGGGAATCCGGGAGCGGTTTTGTCCAGAGGGCGCAAAAAAAGCCGGCAGATTCATATCTGTCGGCTTTTTTATTTGGCAATTTGGCGGGAACGGAACGATTCAGAATTCAGGGCTGCTATTCAGTGCATCTCTTCCATTTCTCCCAGAAGAACCAGCGCGTCTGTATAACGACCTTCCTCAATACAGGTTCTTAATTCAAATAATTCTTCCATTTTTGTGCTCCTACAAACATGTCGGCCCTACGGGCCTCTGGCTGGCGGTATTCATGGATTCTATGTCAATGTTTTCCGGGAGGTCACGGGCGGATATGACAGCGGATTCCGGGCGGATATCCGTTTCATCCCCATATCCGTTGTCATATTCCCCGGAAAGTTCACATCCCAAATCCGTTACAATCAGACAGACAACAGAAAATAAATACATCCTACAAACATGTCGGCCCTACGGGCCTCTGACTGGCGGGTATTCACGGATTCTACAAATATATCGGCCCTACGGGCCTCTGACTGGCGGTATTCATGGATTCTATGTGTAATGTTTTCCGGGAGGTCACGGGCGGATATTCCGGGACCGGGCGGATATCCGTTTCATCCCCATATCCGTTGTCATATTCCCCGGAAAGTTCACATCCGGATCTCCCCAAATCCGTTACAATCAGACAGACAACAGAAAATAAATACATCCTACAAACATGTCGGCCCTACGGGCCTCTGACTGGCGGTGTCCACGGATTCTACAAACATGTCGGCCCTACGGGCCTCTGACTGGCGGGTATTCATGGATTCTACAAACATGTCAGCCCTACGGGCCTCTGATTGGCGGTATTCCACAAAGATATCGGCTCTGATTGGTGGCATTCCACGGATTTTTTTACCAGATAACAAAGCATGTCATTCCGGCCGTCTCGGGTGGCAAAGTACGTCTTGGTCAGGCTATAGCTTTCAACAAAAAGACTGTCCGGAGTGCGAAAATTAAGCGAGGCGGTTTTTCGCATGGCCCGGGCACTCGCAAAGTAAACTTTGCACTCCGGATTTCCAACTCTAATGCGCCTCCGCCCAGTTTTTTCCTTGTCCCACATTCACCTTCAGGGGCACCCTGAGGTCCCATATCCCTTCCATAATTTCTTCAACAAGCGTTTTAACAATGTCAACCTCATCCGGAGGGACTTCGAAGACCAGCTCATCATGCACGGAAAGGAGCATCGCGGATGCAAGCCCCCTCTCCTCAAAAGCGGCATCAACCTTGATCATGGCCAGTTTGATCAGATCCGCCGCGGTTCCCTGGATGGGCGTGTTGACCGCGGTGCGCTCCGCGAACTTTCGGATGTTGCTGTTGCCGCTCTTTATATCCGGCAGTGACCGGATGCGTCCCAGAAGGGTGCTGGTCTGCTTCATCTTCCTCGCCGTTTCAATGGTCTGATCGATAAACGCTCTGACCCCTTTGTATCTTGCAAAGTAGTTGTCGATATAGGTTTTCGCCATTTTCCGGCTGATGCCGAGTTCTTTGGAAAGCCCGAACGCGCTCATGCCATAAATAATGCCGAAGTTTATCGCCTTGGCCTGTCTCCGGATCTCCGGAGTGATAAAGGAAGGGAATATCTGAAACACCTCGGCTGCGGTCCGGGTATGGATATCCTCATCCTCCTCAAAAGACTGCAACAGGATCGGATCATCAGAATAATGGGCCAGAATACGAAGCTCGATCTGGGAATAATCGGCTGACAGGAGATGCCATCCCTTTTGGGGAACAAACGCGCTCCGTATCTCCTTCCCCTCCTCATCACGGATGGGAATATTCTGGAGATTCGGGTCGGAGCTGCTGAGGCGGCCTGTCACGGTGACGGTCTGATTGTATGATGTATGGATCCGGCCGGTCTCTTTGTTCACCAGCTTGAGCAGCGCGTCGGTATAAGTCGATTTCAGCTTTGCCAAGGTCCGATGTCTTAATATGAGAGCAGGGAGTTCATGCTGCAAGGCAAGCTCTGTCAGCACCTCCACATCGGTGGAATAGCCGGTCTTTTTCTTCGTCTTTTTCTGCACTGGCAATTTGAGCTTTTCAAAAAGAATCTGTCCCAGTTGCTGGGAGGATTTGATATTAAACTCCTCCCCCGCTGTTGAATAGATATCCTCTTCAAGCTTATCCAACTGATGCTCAAAGGATTTTGAAAGCTCCCGGAGCCTCTCTTTGTCAACACGGATGCCCCGCATCTCCATCTTTGCCAGGACCGGGACAAGCGGCATTTCCACCTCATCCAAAAGCGTCTCAAGCCCCAGTTCCCTCAGTTTCGGCCTCAGAACATGACAGGCCATGAGCGTAATATCCGCATCTTCACACGCATAAGGTGCCGCTTTTTTTATGGGAACCTTGTCAAAACGGGCACTCTTTTTCCCCGCGACTTCCTCATAAGTGATCTTCCGATGATCCAGAAAGTCGATGGCGATCCGGTCCAAGTTGTGAGCCCGTTTTGAAGGATTTAACAGATAAGAGGCTAACATGGTATCGAATATCACGCCGGAAAGCCTGATGCCGCAACGGGCAAGAACCATCCGGTCATATTTGATATTCTGGCCCACCTTTCTGATCTCCGGATTTTCAAGCACCGGTTTCAGCAGTTCCAGAACCTCTGAAATCGCCGGCTGCTCAGGAACGCCAAGATAATTATGCGCGCAGGGAATATAGACCGCCTCATCAGATTTCACTGAAAATGAGAGCCCCACAATTTTCGCTTTCATGGGATTCCGGGAGGTGGTCTCGGTGTCTAAGGCAAAGACTTCCGAAGCCTCAAGACGCTGAACCAGTTCGGAAACGGCCTCTGTCGTGTAAATTGCCTTGTAACACTTTTTGGAAAGATCGGACGGAACCGGAAAGGCTTTCTGTAGTTGGATGAATTCAAGTTCCCTGAATACTTTGGAGAGTCTGGCGGCATCCGGAGGTTTCAATTTGAAATCCTCCGGTCTGAACTCAAGGGGAACAGCCGTATTTATGGTGACAAGTCTTCTGCTTAGAAATGCCTGGTCTTTGTATTTGACGAGGTTCTCATGCTGCTTCTTCTTTTTGATCTCATCCACCCGGTCATACAGTTCCTTCATGCTTCCGAATTGTTTTATCAGAGAGAGGGCGGTCTTGGGGCCGATACCGGGAACTCCGGGGATATTGTCGGATGTATCTCCGGAAAGCCCCATGACCTCAATCATCCGGCCTGGTTCGACTCCGAATGTCTTCTGCATGACATTTATATCAGTAGTCTTCTCCTTCATGGGATCCCAGACGATAACCTTGTCTGTTACCAATTGGAAAAAATCTTTGTCGCCCGTCACCATGATTACAGAAAAACCAGCCGCTTCCGCCATGCAGGCAAGCGTGCCGATCAGGTCATCTGCCTCATACCCGGTCATTTCCATGGCCGACAGATTAAACCCCTCTGTGATATCCTTTATATAAGGGATCTGAATCGCCATGTCTTCCGGCATCGGAGGACGGTTGGCCTTGTATTTTTCATACATTTCATGCCGGAACGTCTTACCTTTGGCATCAAAGACCACGGCGATATATTCAGGCTTCTTATCTTCTATAAGTTTGACAAGCATCTTGGAGAAGCCGAAAACCGCATTTGTGGGAAGTCCTTTGGAGTTGGAAAGTCCCCGGATCGCGTGATATGCTCGGTGGATGTATGCAGTGCCGTCGATCAGGTATAATGTTTTCATAAGGGTAAAGGTTGAGGTTAAGGGTTAAAGGTTAAGGTTAGATTTTAAACACTCTGAACCCCTGATTCCCAATACAGTAAATCACAAACTGCGATATCTTTGCCTCGGGATACTCCTTTTTCAGTCCTTCAACATACCCGGCAATCTGCACCGTATCTTCGTCCTGCAACTGGAAATCTCCGATCTGGGTCTTCAGTTTCCCGAACTGGGTGTTGGAGTAATACTTGAATTCGATCACCATGCGTATGCCGGCGAACTTCTCATGGTATTTCCCCACAAACTCCAAGTCAGACTTTCCTTTGGGATAGGAGCGTTCCACATTCCAGGTGAACCACCTGGAGAGATACCGGCTGCACAGCTCGTAGAACGTGGTTCGGTAGAAGTTCTCGTTCACCTGCTGAAATATCGCCTCCGGAAGCTGGGAGACGTACTGCTCCCAGTATCCGGCAAACAGTGCTGGCAGGCTGAGATCACTCACAAACCGCTGCATGATCTCGGTGTGCCTTGTGGAGACGTCAATCCGGTGAATCTCGTTGAAATATTCCACGAAAATCTTGCGCATGTTCAGGTTGGGGAGTCTCAGGAAAAAATCGTCCTTCCGTGTCAGCATCCCCAGATAAAAGAAGGAGACCGAAAAAAAGCCCCTTTCAAAAAACTGGGACATGTTGAATTTTTCCGTCAGAAGAACCTCGTCGTATCGGATCCTGTTGTGCAGGGTTAGCTGGTCAACAAACTCCTCCGTGAACCGGGAATCCGACGCGGTCAGCCGCCTGATCCATGAGATATCCGTCTTCAGGTTCAGGTCGGTCAGATGCATGGGAATTGTTCCCAGGTCACTGAACAGGCTCAGAAAATACATCAGAATGGTCGAATTATACAGTGCCTCGCCGTCAGGGGTGGCAAAATGATAGCCGTCATAATGATTTCTGATCAGGTCGCCCACCTCCCCCCGGGTTGCCGGATCGATCTGACAGTCCCTGTAAACTTCGTCCAGCAGCCGGTCCGTCTCCTCCTGTGTGAATCCGAGCATATGCTCGAATCTCGGATGCAGTGTGATAAATGTCCCGATATTGAATGCCGAGGCCAGATCGTCAATGGTGATTGGCAGGACACCGGTGATAAAGACATTGGCAACCGCGCCGGTCTTCCGTCCCTCTTTCAGGGTTTTGAAGAATGTTTTGAAAAAACTGTCGTCGGCCGTCAGATCATAGTAAAGGGGGTCCTTATTCCTCACAATCAGTCGGTTCGCGAAATTGTCATATTCGTCAATGATGACATACAGCGCGGGTAACTGACGTTTCCGGATAATATTGAAAATATGCTTGAGGTTTGATGATGCCGCTTCCTCCTGAATAACTGCTTCCTCCTGAAACCAGCCGCGATAAAGATATGTGGCGGCTTCCATACTCAGGTTGCAGGTGGTGTTAAAATCTTTTTCTATTTTCTCAAGTGTGCCTGACGGATCAATTGTGGAGAAATCCAGATGCAGCACAAAGAACGAATTCCGCAACTGTGTCGGATGTCTGCCGATGTGAGTATGCCCGAAAAGCGTATCAAACTCATCCTTCTGCCGGATGTTGTAATAACATTCCAGCATCCGGCAGAAGAGCGACTTCCCGAACCGTTTCGGACGCAGGAACACCGGATTCCTGACCCGCTCCAGCTTTTCAATGTACGGGGTCTTGTCCACAAAATATCCGTTGTCCCGCACAAGCTCCTCGTAATCTGCCACGCCGTATAAAACCTGTTTTTTCATAATAAAACCTCCCCGTTCACACTGCAAGATTCCAAATCTCCGGGATTTTCAGAAAAAGGCAGATGACTGTTGAAATTTGAAATTTGAAACTTGGAATTTGAAACTTGAGTTTTCAAGTTACCGATTTCAAGTCCAGTTTCCAGTTTCCAATTCATATAATCCCTTTCCCTCTGTCCAAATTCCGGTACTGGACGGCCTCGGAAATGTGGTGTACGCGGATGTTGCTTCCTCCTTCAAGGTCTGCAACGGTTCGTGCAATTTTCAGGATGCGGTTATAGGCTCGGGCTGAAAGGCCGAGTTTGTCAACGGCCGCTTCAAGGAGCGTGACAGATGGATCGTCGATTTCACAGAAGTTTCTGATGTGGCGGTTGCTCATCTGGGCGTTACAGTAAATCTCTGTCTCTGCAAATCTTTCGGACTGAATTTTGCGGGCTGCCGAAACTCGTTTCCGAACCTGCTCTGACGGCTCTCCGGTGATTTTGCCCATCAGTTCCTTATAAGGGACTGCCGGAACATCCACATGAATATCGATTCTGTCCAGCAGGGGACCGGAAATTTTTGACCGATAGCGAATGATCTGCTGATATGTGCAGTTGCATTCATGCTTGGGATCGGAATGATATCCGCACGGACACGGATTCATCGCGGCAATCAGCATGAAGCCTGACGGATAGGTGATGGTTGACATGGCCCGGGAAATGGTCACTTTCATATCTTCCACCGGCTGCCGAAGGACTTCCAGAACATTTTTCTTAAATTCGGAAAGTTCATCCAAAAAAAGAACGCCGTTATGGGCCAGGCTCACCTCTCCGGGCCGGGGAATGTGGCCGCCTCCGATCAGGCCCGCGTCAGATATGGTGTGATGGGGAGATCGGAACGGCCTTTTTGTTATCAGAGCCTGATCCTTTCCAAGCATTCCCACAACGCTGAATATCTTCGTGGTCTCAATGGCTTCATCAAAGGTGATCGGCGGGAGTATGGACGGGATCCGTTTTGCCAGCATGGTTTTGCCGGACCCGGGCGGGCCGATCATAATCAGATTATGTCCGCCAGCCGCGGCGACTTCCAACGCCCGCTTCACATGCTCCTGGCCGATGACTTCTGAAAAATCGGCATGATAAACGGCATCTCCCTCAAATATGGCGGAAACATCCGTCTTTTCAGGTTCTATCTGGGTGAATCCCCGGAAAAAGTCGATCACCTGGCACAGCGTTTTTGCAGGCAAAACAGTGATCCCCTCAACAACCGACGCTTCCCGCCCATTGTCACAGGGAACAATAATTCCCGAATAACCCGCCTCTTTGGCGGCAATCGCCATGGGGAGCGATCCGTTTACCGGTTTGATACGACCGTCCAATGAAAGCTCCCCCAATACAAGGTACCGGGTCATGATTTCCTGGGGAATCAGACGGATAGCGCCCAGAATCCCCAGGGCCATGGGCAGGTCAAAACCGGTTCCCTCCTTTTTGACATTGGCAGGAGCCAAGTTCACGGTGATCCTGTCATCCGGAAACATATAACCCGAATTGGTGATCGCGGCTCTGACCCGCTCCTTGCTCTCCTTAACAGAAGCCTCCGGAAGCCCCACCGTGATAAAAAAAGGAAGCCCTGAAGAGATATCCACTTCAACTTCAACCAAATATGCGTCAATTCCGACCACGGCGCTGCTTAAAACCTTTGCAAGCACGCGTTCCCCCTTCATCCTTACAATTTATCCCTCAAATCATCCTTACTATAACAGATCGCTTTTTATAGAACAATCTTTTTATAATACTGTAAATCAAAATCTTTTTCGGATTTTGTTGCAAAAAAACATAATGCGCTATATGAATAAGCTTATTCTGTATGAAGTGTCCGATCACCTGATTGTCTGATTTTAGATTAAAGAGCTAACTGATTCTGATTCTGACGCTTTTTGTGGTCCCGGAAACATGACACCGGATTCCGGGATGAAACGGATATCCGTCCCCGGTCCGTCGTCATGTTTCCGGCTTATGCCGGACCGTCTCATCCCCGGTCCGCTGTCATGTTTCCCCGGACCACAGAATCCGTTAGAACCAGAACTGATTAGGCATACAAAAAATATTGGGTTGCATTTCCATTGACAAGCCTCCAACTCCTAACTCTCGGAAGTGCAAACTGGCAAATGAAGGATGCGGATGTTACTCCGCTACTCTGCGGCCTGACTTTTAAAGGAAGAAAATGTATATGCACTTACATCAAAGAACAGTTGCAAAACCTGTTTCCTGTTCAGGCAGGGGGGTTCATTCGGGCAAAGAGGTGAAACTGACAATCAGACCCGCCCCGCTGAATCACGGAATCAAATTTGTCAGGAAAGACCTGCCGGACAATCCGGGCATATCCGCACACTTTAATGCGGTTGTGGATACAAGCCTTGCAACTGTCATCGGATATGAAGGATTCATTGTTTCAACCATAGAACATCTGATGGCCACGTTTGCCGGCCTTTCCATTGACAATGCCGTTGTCGAACTCGACGCTTACGAAGTGCCCATAATGGATGGGAGCGCAGGCCCCTTCACATCGCTGATACGGTCGGCAGGCATTGTGGAGCAGGCCGGCCCGAGATGTTTTTTTGTGGTGAAGGATCCCATTGAATTAAAAGAAGGCGGCCGATCCGTTGCCATATATCCGGATTCAACCTTTCGAATCACTTATACCATAGACTTTGATCATCCTCTGATCAGAAGGCAGTCCTATTCCCTTGAGGTGATAGATGACATTTTTGATTATGAAATATCAAAAGCCAGAACCTTCGGGTTTCTGCATGAGGTTGAATATCTGAAGCGTTACGGCTTTGCCCAGGGAGGTTCTTTGGATAATGCTGTGGTGCTTGATGAAAAGGGGATTCTTAACACCGACGGCCTGCGATATCCTGATGAGTTCGTGCGGCATAAAATTCTCGACTGCCTCGGGGATTTTTCCCTCCTGGGGATGCCGGTTTTAGGTCATCTGACGGTGCACAAATCCGGCCATGCGTTCAATCATGCTTTTATCAAAGAATTTTTTGCCCGGAAAAAATCATGGGACACACTCACCATCCATAACATAAGTCCTCGGTCGGATTTTCAAGGGGAAGAAACGATTGCCATTTAATTCGTTCGGTGGCAACAGGTAACATGACATCATTAATGAAACGGAAAATAAGTATTATTCTCCTTGGCATACTCTTTCTTACGCAAAATCCGGCTTTTGCCAAGAAAGCGAGGCTGGGTGATATTACGATAACCAACACTTATGACGGCCTTGAACTGGCCTATCTGAATGTCAAGGGCACATTTACGGCAGAGATGAGAAAGGCTGTTTTAAGCGGCGTGCCCACCACATTCCTATTCTTTGTCACTGTTTACAAAGTCCGTCGTTTCTGGTCTGACAATCAAATTGCCGACATACAAATTACCCATACCATCAAATATCATAATCTGAAAAAGGAATTTGTCATCAGACGGTCGTGGGAAAAAAACAAACCGATCACTGTCAAATCGTTCAAAGAAGCCCGGAAACTGATGAGTGAAATCAGTCACCTGAAAATTGTTCCGTCTGACAAGCTGGAAAAAGGCACACGTTATCAACTCAGAGCCAAAGCCAAACTCGGCAAAGTCACCCTTCCCCTTTATCTGCATTATATTCTGATGTTTGTTTCCCTGTGGGACTTTGAAACCGACTGGCATACCATAGATTTTGTGTATTGATGGTTGGCGGTTGACGGTTGACGGTTGACGGTTGACGGTTGACAGTTGACGGTTGACGGTTGACAGTTGACAGTTGACAGTTGACAGTTGACGGTTGACGGTTGACAGTTGACAGTTGACAGTTGACAGTTGACAGTTGACGGTTAACCGTAGACAGTTGACGGTTAACCGTCAACGGTAGACGGTAAACTGTTAACCGTTGACAGTAAACCGTAAACAGTAAAACGTACAC
>JAUCGI010000109.1:13873-15665 GCA_030378035.1 Desulfobacterales bacterium HSG2 | reverse complement strand
TTCCTCTGTCCGAGGAGAAGGCCGAACCCGTGCGGGCGGCCGACATCCCGGCAGGGGGCACCCGGGTGGCCGGAGTGTCGGCAGAGCCTGCGGAAATCGGGGAGACCGAGGAGCCGGACATCGCGGATATCCCGCCGGAACGTCTCTGCGACGGGGAGATGTGCAGGATACTCGCGGTGGATGACGAGCCGGTCAATCTCCAGGTTCTGAGGAACCAGCTCGGCTCGGAATACTATTCGGTCACCCCGGCTGCCGACGGCAGGGAGGCCCTTGCCGCGCTTGAAAGCGGTCAGAAATTCGACCTCGTGCTCCTGGATGTCATGATGCCCGGAATGTCGGGCTACGAGGTGTGCCGGCGTATCAGGGAGAGGCATCCGGAGACCGATCTGCCAGTGCTGATGCTGACCGCCAAGAACCGGGCTGACGATCTGGTTGCCGGCTTCGACTCGGGCGCGAGCGACTATCTGACCAAGCCGTTCTCAAAACGGGAGCTCATTGCCCGCGTCGGCACGCACGTCATGCTGAGGCATCTTCACGCGGGCCGGACGCGGGCGGAGACCGAGGCGAGACTCCTCTCACAGGAGATGGAGATTGCGAGGGACATTCAGACCGCCCTGATACCCGAAAAACCCGAACTGACCGGATATGAGATCGCGGCCAGCTGCGAGCCTGCCGACGAGGTCGGCGGCGACTATTACGATGTCATATCCGTGGCCGGCCGTGACTGGATCATCATCGGGGATGTCTCCGGTCACGGCGTTCCCGCGGGGCTGGTGATGATGATGGTCCAGACGGCGATACACACCGTGCTGGTCGGAAATCCCGACACGCCGCCGTCCCGCCTGCTCTCCGTCATCAACAGGACAATTTATGAGAACATCGAAAAGATGGGCGAGTCGAAGCACATGACCATCGTTGTCATGGCCGGGGGGAGGGACGGAAAGTTCTCCTTCGCGGGCCTGCACGAGGACATGCTGATCCGGCGGGCGGCCACGGGAGAGGTCGAGGCGGTCGGGACGGACGGGATGTGGATAGGGCTGGACGAGGACATTTCCGAGATGCTGTCCGACGACGTGCTGAGACTGGGACCCGGGGACTGCATGGTGCTTTTCACGGACGGCATAACAGAGGCGCGGGGCGGGGGGAACAGCCTGTTCGGTGACGAGCGTCTGACAAGGATAATCGGGGAATCCGGGGACGCTTCCGCCTCCGAAGTGCACAGAAACATAATCGCCGCGCTGGAACCCTGGGAAAAGCCGGATGATGTTACGCTTGTTGTTGTGAGGCGGGATGCCTGATGCCTGGTGCTTGGAACTTGAAACTTCATACCGGATCGCGGGGCAGAATCATCCGAGTCTGAGGGTGACACGGGGAAAAGGCATATATAGGCAGATGTTGTCATTTCATCACAAAGGCCTGAAAAACAGGCGTTTTTCAGGCTTAAAACCCCGTTTTCGGGGGTAAAATCATCGTCGTAAGGGCGGAGCCGGTTCTCAAAGTGGCCGTTTTATATGCAAAAAGGGCGGTCTGAGGGCTGAAAACAGGCTTTTTTTGAAGCGGTTTTCTTTTAAATTCAACGGGTTTTCCAGGTCCGACCCCAAGGTCCTCCGAAATTGAAAAGTGCGGCAAACTCTGCTCACCGGCAGCGAAGGACGGTATTCACGACTGAGCAACCCAACCCTGTCATTCCGGGCGAAATGACAGAAGCCGGTTTATCCCGGACCTCGGCTGACTCGGAAACGAGGCTTCTGTCATTTTGACCCGGAACCCACTCTGAGCAACCCAGCCCTGT
>JAUCGI010000109.1:0-13773 GCA_030378035.1 Desulfobacterales bacterium HSG2 | reverse complement strand
CATTCCGGGCGAAATGACAGAAGCCGGTTTATCCCGGACCTTGGCTGACTCGGAAACGAGGCTTCTGTCATTTTGCCCCGGAATCCACTCTGAGCAACCCAGCCCTGTCATTTTGCCCCGGAATCCACTCTGAGCAACCCCGATGTCATTCCGGGCGAAATGACAGAAGCCGGTTTATCCCGGACCTTGGCTGACTCGGAAACGAGGCTTCTGTCATTTTGCCCCGGAATCCACTCTGAGCAACCCAGCCCTGTCATTTTGCCCCGGAATCCATTCTGAGCAACCCCGATGTCATTCCGGGCGAAATGACAGAAGCCGGTTTATCCCGGACCTTGGCTGACTCGGAAACGAGGCTTCTGTCATTTTGACCCGGAATCCACTGACAAAATTTTATCTGGGACTTGCACGATTCCCGAATCCCTGTTCGCCGCGGCTGCCGTTCGGGATCCCGAAAATTTTGTCAGCGGACGGTGTGTGACTGATATTTCAGTTTTTTCGGTTTATGATCTTATTTATCTTATTTTATTTAGGCTTGACATTCGGATTTTATCCTTGTATGGATTATCAGTTCTTCTTACGAAAAGGAATCTCAGTTCTTTTTCGGAGGGTTCGGAAACAGAATCGGATGTGTGCTTTCAGATTCTCTGTCACTCACGACGCGGTGTTCAGTCCCGCGTCTTTTTCGGAAAGCCGGCGGAAGGCGGGGGAACGGAATCACTGACAGGTTCGGACGCCTGTCCGTGACAGAGACGGCTGTCGGGATTATGCGGCCTTTCGGAAAATTCGGTCCGAAGGCGTGTCTCCGGATCTTCTGTCAGCGGAAACTCGGTGTGTGATCCTGTGTGATTTTTCGGAAAGGGAGCCGCTTTCGGGATTGGGGTTTTCGGATTCTTTTGTCAGCGGACGGTGTGTGACTGATATTTCAGTTTTTTCGTTTTTCCGTTTTGTTCGGGGCTGACATTCGGATTCTATCCTTATAAACAGAATCAGTTCCCTTCCGAAAAGGAATCTCAGATCTTTTTCGGAGGGTTCGGAAACAGAATCGGATTTACGACGCGGTGTTCAGTCCCGCGTTCTTTTTCGGAAAGCCGGCAGAAGGCGGGGAACGGAATCACTGACAGGTTCGGACGCCTGACTGTGACAGAGGCGGCCGTCGGGATTGTGCGGCCTTTCGGAAAATTCGGTCCCAAGGCGTGTCTCCGGATCTTCTGTCAGCGGAAACTCGGCGTGTGATCCTGTGTGATTTTTCGGAAGGGGGACCGCTTTCGGGATTGGACGACAGAGGTGGTTTTCGGATTCTTTTGTCAGCGGACGGTGTGACTGATATTTCAGTTTTTTCGGTTTCTGATCTTATTTAGGCTTGACATTCGGATTTTATCCTTGTATGGATTATCAGTTCTTCTTCCGAAAAGGAATCTCAGTTCTTTTTCGGAGCGTCCGAAACAGAATCGGATTTACGACGCGGTGTTCTTTTTCGGAAAGCCGGCAGAAGGCGGGGAACGGAATCACTGACAGGTTCGGACGCCTGACTGTGACAGAGGCGGCCGTCGGGATTGTGCGGCCTTTCGGAAAATTCGGTCCCAAGGCGTGTCTCCGGATCTTCTGTCAGCGGAAACTCGGTGTGTGATCCTGTGTGATTTTTCGGAAAGGGAACCGCTTTCGGGATTGGACGACAGAGGCGGTTTTCGGATCCTTTTGTCAGCGGACGGTGTGTGACTGATATTTCAGTCTTTTCGTTTTTCCGTTTTGTTCGGGGCTGACATTCGGATTTTATCCTTATATGCAGAATCAGTTCCCTTCCGAAAAGAAATCTCAGAACTTTTTCGGAGGGTTCGGAAACGGGCGCGTTTACAAATTGGGGGACATCGCCTGTTCCCCCTGATCAGGACATGGATGAACGCGGACACACGCAGATTTTTTTTGTTGTCAGCGTGTCTCCGCGTTCATCAGCGTCCTGATCAGGGGAATTTGAACATCCTCCCCCAAGTCATGAATACGCCCTTCGGAAACAGAATCGGATGTGTGCTTTCAGATTCCTCTGTCACTCACGACGCGGTGTTCAGTCCCATACGCATCAAGCTAAGGATTTTTCCGATTTCCGAACCCGTGTCCGCCGCGGCTTTGCAGTTTCCGAATGTCACGACCTGCCGCTCCGGAATGCCCGTAAAAACAGGCATTCACGGTCTTAGCTTGATGCGTATGTGTTCAGTCCCGCGTCTTTTTCGGAAAGCCGGCAGTTGGATATTTTCATATCTGTTAATAATGAACCGTTGAGTGAAGTATGTCTGAATCTGTAAGAAAGTTTCTTACAAAAAAATCAGAAATATTCCGAATTGACAAAGCCCCTCAAATCACATATCTTTCACAGTTAAAGATTCACGAAGCCCATATTATTCATAAGGGAGCGAACTCATGATTATTGAAGGCGTCAAACTGACTTTACTGGGGATGGTGGTCGTTTTCTCGTTTCTGATACTTCTGATACTGGTGATCAGACTTTCTGCAAAACTTCTGAAAGAATACACCGCAAAAGAGGCTGCCGAAGTGGCGGCACCCAGGCGGAGGAAGTCTGTATCATCGGTTGAAGAGAATCGGAAACTGGTAGGAATTATCAGTGCAGCACTGGCGGCCCACAGAGCGCGTTGTCGGACTCATCCGACAATGTAAAAAAAGGCTGATTATAACGGATTTAGGGGAGGCTATGAAACCACGAATGACACGAATCAGTCGGCAACATGACGATCGATGGGGACCTGAAAGGTCCTGAAACCGCGAATGACACGAATGAACGCGAATTACACGGATCTGTGTCCATTCGTGTTCATTCGCGTTCATTCGCGGTTTGAAGCCTCCCCGAAAAGCGTTATAATCAGTAAAAAGGAATAACATTAGAAAAGCTGATTAGGATCCTGTGAATGTGCTCGTGAAGTTGAATCCCTCATTTACGGGCAAGTTCAAGTTCAAGGAACCCTAAATCAGTAAAAAAGGATAGTGAAAGATATGAAGAAAATTCGTTTTATGGACACTTCGTTGCGGGACGGCTTCCAGTCGGTCTTCGGAGCAAGAGCTCTGACCGATGATTTTATTCCGGCTGTTGAGGCCGCACGTCATGCCGGGATCGACTACATAGAGGCAGGCGGAGGGGCCCGGTTTCAGAGCATTTTCATGTATTGCGGCGAATCGGCCTTTGATATGATGGACCGGTTCCGGGCGGCAGCAGGCCCTGATGCCAGCCTTCAGACACTGGCCAGGGGAATTAACGTGGTTGCACTGTCAGCCCAGCCAAAGGATATGATCGACCTCCATGCCAAAATGTTCAAAAAGCACGGAATCTCCCATATTCGGAATTTCGATGCGCTGAACGATGTCCGAAACCTGATTTATTCAGGGCAGTGCATTAAGAACGCCGGACTTCATCATCAGGTGGTGGTCTCCATGATGGAGCTTCCGCCCGGATGCACCGGAGCGCATGACGCGGAATTTTACCTGAAAACACTGAGGGAGATTCTCGATTCCGGCCTTCCGTATGATTCGGTCTGTTTTAAGGATGCGTCCGGGACATCCAATCCCCAGAAAGTTTATGAAACTGTCAAAGCGGCTCGAAAGCTTCTGGGTGATGATGACATCATATGGGTGCATACCCATGAAACAGCAGGTGTCGGAGTTTCCCAGTACAGGGCAGCGATTGAGGCCGGATGTGACGGCGTATGCCTTGCCCGTTCCCCTCTCTCCGGCGGCACATGCCAGCCGGATCTGCTCTCTTTGTGGCATGTGCTCAAAGGGACGGATTTCACGCTGGATATCGACGTGAACAAAATCCTGGAAGCCAACCGCGTGCTTGAGGAATGTCTGAAAGACTATTTCTTCCCGCCGGAGGCGATGAAAGTGTCATCCGAGGTTATCCTCTCTCCCATGCCCGGCGGCGCGCTGACAGCCAACACCATGATGATGCGGGACACCGGCACCCTTGATCTCTATCCCAAGGTGATTGAGGCCATGTCCGAATGTGTGGCCCGCGGCGGTTTCGGGACATCGGTTACGCCGGTCTCACAGTTTTATTTCCAGCAGGCCTATGCCAATGTGACCCAGGGCCCCTGGAAAAAGATCACCGAAGGGTATGGGAAAATGGTGCTCGGTTATTTCGGACGCACCCCTGTGGAACCGGATGAGGAGATCGTCAAAATCGCGGAAGAGCAGATGAAAATGCCTGTGTTCAAAGGCGATCCCCTGGAGATCCTCGAGCCCGGTATTCCGAAAGCAAAAGCGATTCTTGAAAAAGAAGGGTTGCCGGTTAATGATGAGAATATCTTTATCGTAGGTGCTCTCGCCACCGCGGGAGGCAACAAGGGTCTCGATTTTCTGAAAGGAAAAGTCGGCATCAATGTCCGCAAAGTCACGGAAGAGCCGGAACCTGAGAAAAAACCGGCCCCCGCGGCACCGCAGCCGGTCGGCCCGGCCACTTATAAGGTGACGGTGGATGGCAGCACTTATGAAGTTCTGGTTGAAGAAGAGAGCGGAGAGGTTGCAGCCATAAAGACGGTGACGCCGGAAACAGAGGGAGAGGCGATTCCCGAGCCCGGCATTGAAGTCAGAGCCAAACTGCCCGGGAATGTGTATGAAGTATTCTGTTCCAAGGGTGACAAAGTGAAAAAAGGCGATACCATTGTCATCCTTGAGGCCATGAAAATGGAAACGCCGGTGGTTGCGCCGGAAGACGGAACCCTTGTTTCCCTTGATGTGGAAAAAGGGCAGACGGTCCAGGCAGGACAACTGATTGCCATTCTTGATGCTTGATGTTTGATGTTTGATACTTGATGCTTGATGTTTGATACTTGATGCTTGATACTTGATGCTTGATGTTTGATGTTTGATACTTGATGTTTGATGTTTGATACTTGATGTTTGATACTTGATACTTGAAGCGTGAAACTTGAGATGAATTACGCATCACGCATCCAAGGAAAGTGATACGGATATGAAACGTACAATTATTGCTTTAAGTCTTATATTTGCGGTGTGCTTTTCTTTCTGCGCCTATGCTCAGGCAGAAACAGACGCACCTGCCCCGCGGCCGGGTTATGAACGCCTGCCGGATATGGGTAAGATGATCCTGGATTTCGGCAGAACAACCGGTCTGTTCAGTTTCTTTTTTCCCGCCACAGAGAAATGGATTGACGGGGTCGGCCGGCTGTTCATGGTCGGTATCGGTCTTCTCCTGTTATACTTGGCCATCAAAAAAGGATTTGAACCGCTTCTTCTGGTTCCCATGGGTGTGGGCGCGATTCTGACCAACATTCCCATGTCCGGAATCAGCGAACCCGGAGGCATCCTTTATTATATCTATGCGATCGGAATCAAAACGGGGGTGTTCCCTCTGCTGATTTTTATGGGTGTCGGCGCGATGACGGATTTCGGGCCTATGATCGCGAATCCCAAAACCGTGATTCTCGGGGCGGCCGCGCAGTTCGGGATTTTTACCACGCTGATCGGCGCATTAGCCCTGTCGGAATTTGTTCCCGGCATCCAATTCACTCTGCCGGACGCGGCCTCAATCGGTATTATCGGCGGTGCGGACGGACCAACGGCCATTTATCTTTCAAGCCAGTTGTCTCCCCAGCTCCTGGGGTCGATAGCGGTGGCCGCCTATTCCTATATGGCCCTGGTCCCCATGATTCAGCCACCGATCATGCGGGCCCTGACAACCTCCGCGGAAAGAAACATCCGCATGTCCCAGCTTCGTCATGTGGGAAAGGTTGAGAAAGTCATATTTCCCCTTTCCGTTCTCGGTCTGTGCGTTCTTCTTCTGCCGTCCGCGGCACCGCTGATCGGTTTTTTCATGTTCGGCAATCTGATGAAGGAATGCGGGGTTGTCGAAAGGCTTTCCAAGACGACCCAGGGGGCTTTTATCAACATTGTGACCATTCTTCTCGGAGTGGGCGTCGGGGCTCAGATATCTGCGGCAAACTTTCTGAATATCGAAACCGCGGGCATCCTTATGCTCGGAATGATTGCTTTCTGTATTGGTACGGCTTCGGGAATTCTGATGGCAAAGATTATGAACCTTTTCACTGAAACCAAAATCAACCCGCTGATCGGATCCGCGGGCGTATCAGCCGTACCCATGGCTGCCCGGGTCAGTCAGAAAGTCGGGATGGACGCCGATCCTGAAAACATGCTGCTCATGCATGCCATGGGACCGAACGTGGCAGGCGTCATCGGTTCAGCCGTGGCTGCCGGTATTTTGCTGACTTTGAAAAGTTATATTGTGTGAGGATGTTTGGTGTTTGGTGTTTGGTGTTTCAGACAATTAGAAACTAAACACTAAATACAAAACACCAAACACTAAATACAAAACACCAAAAAACTAAAAGGAGGAAAAAGACGTGACTATACGTGTACTTATGACACGAAAGATTCCCAAGCTGACGAGCGGGATGGATGCAGCTCTGCTGCCCAAACTTTCCGAGTTGCTGACCGAACTGAGGAACATGGCAAACCGCCAACCGGGCTATATTTCCGGTGAAACATTGCGGAATGTTGACGATCAGAATGAATATCTTGTGATCAGCACATGGAAGTCCATGGATGCGTGGGATCGATGGCTGGCAGACGAGAAAAGAGCGGAGATGGAGGGAAATGTGGATGCATTGCTGGGATCATCCACCGTTTATAAAGTTTACAGTTATGATTAGGGCATAGCTTTTGAAGTAGTGCCTGACCAAATAAGTTCTGACGGGTGCGCCACGCAGCCGGAATTAATCGCCGCTGTTTACACCTGCACATTTCTCATTGCCGGTGTCAGAAAATGAGAAATGTTCGTGCGGAAACAGCGGCGACTGATTCTGACCGTATGGCGCACCCGTCAAAACTTATTTGGTCAGGCAGTAGTACAGCAACTTGTAAATTCGTCACCCCCCTTTCTTATAATGGAAAAAGGGGGGGATGAATTTACAAGTTACTGTAGTAGTACAGCAACTTGGAAATTCGTCACCCCCCCGGGACGCACCGGTTTTGCCCCCGACATCGCCCTGACCTACAACAGCGGCAACTCATTGACATGATGCGGACGACTCATCAGATGCGTTTGTCTGGCTCAACCTCAAGGACGGCAGATGGAGCAACGCAGGAATGACAGAACCGGGGACCAGAGCATGAATATCCGCTCCATCTATCTCGGGTCGGCCAAAACCGGGGAGTTGGCCAAAAGGAAGCGTTTTTTTACCCCTGTCAGCATGTCCGAGGTGCCGCGCCTTTTTATGAGCCGAAGGATTCCAGGTCAGTCCGGCGGACGATTTTGGGTGGATGAGCCTGGGCGTTTCAGTGGATGTCGGCCTGACAGCGGCGATTTCCGCGGACCTGGTGATTGCCCAGGTCAATTCCAGAATGCCCATGGTGCTCGGGCAGAGCTTTATCCATGTCAATGATCCCGGAAAGAGAGGGGTTTGCGGTCCTGGCCTGATGCGTACGGTGTTCAACACCGCATCTTTTTCGGAAAGCCGGCAGAAGGCGGGGGAACGGAATCACTGACAGGTTCGGACGCCTGACTGTGACAGAGGCGGCCGTCGGGATTGTGCGGCCTTTCGGAAAATTCGGTCCGAAGGCGTGTCTCCGGATCTTCTGTCAGCGGAAACTCGGTGTGTGATCCTGTGTGATTTTTCGGGAAGGGAACCGCTTTCGGGATTGGATGACAGATGCGGTTTTCGGATTCTTTTGTCAGCGGACGGTGTGTGACTGACATTTCAGTTTTTTCGTTTTTCCATTTTGTTCAGGGCTGACATTCGGATTCTATCCTTATATACAGAATCAGTTCCGAAAAGGAATCTCAGTTCTTTTTCGGAGGGTTCGGAAACAGAATCGGATGTGTGCTTTCAGATTCCTCTGTCACTCACGACGCGGTGTTCAGTCCCGCGTCTTTTTCGGAAAGCCGGCAGTCGGGGTCGGTCCGACCCGACACACATGCCTGTGACAACGGAAAGCATCAGGCAGACACCCGTCCGGAAACTTCTGATCATTCTGTCGTCAGGCGAAATCAGGGCTTGCAAAAGTTCAGACTGTTTATTAACTTAATAACCCATTAATTTTAAAAAAGGAGGAAGCCTATGAAACCGTTCACGGCCCATGAGGGGAATCCGCATGGCAATTGCATGCCTGCTGATTAATCCTCTGTTCGGGCCGGAAGGCCGCATCATCCCGACCTGAGCCTGCCGGATGAAAATGCCGGTGACGGACGGCCATGACGCGTCCGAGTTACTGAAGGCGGACAGCTCGCTGAGGGACATCCCGATCCCTGTGCGTCTTTCCTGTTATGTCATGTGTACTGAAAAGCCGGAAATGACACGCTTTCAGACGGAGTGCGTCTTTCCGATCATGTGTACTGAAAAGGAGGAACTTTCTATGAATATGAAAACATTTGTTGTGTGTGTGGCGCTGATGCTGAGTGTTCTGACATCCGCCGATGCGGAAGTCACGATTCAGATGGTGTGTTCCGAGTATCCCCCGTTTGAGTTTACGGATGAAAACGGAACGGTCACGGGGTTTTCGGTGGAACTGCTGCGGGCAATCCTGAACAAGTTGGAGATGAAGGAAAGGCTGGGGGTGTATCCCTGGAAACGAGCCTATTCCATGGCGCTCGGAGAGAAGAACACCCTTATCTTTTCCACCACGAGACATCCGAAACGGGAATCACTGTTCCACTGGGTCGGTCCCATTATTTCCCGGGCAACATATCTGTACAAACTCAGAACCAGAACAGACATTCATGTGACAAGGCTGGAAGAGGCCAAAGCCTGGCAGGTCGGGGCTGTCAGAGGGTTCGCTTCGGAAAAGGCCCTTGCTGACGCAGGTTTCGAGATTGACAAAAACCTCCAGAATGTGGCCAGACCGATACAAAATGTCAGAAAACTCTTTGCGGGACGCATTGATCTGGCGGCTTCCGAGGAGTTTCCCATGTTGTATTATGTGAAAAAGCTTGGTCATCAGCCCGATGAAGTGGTGCGCGCTATGAGTCTCGAGTTTGTCGGTGATTTCTATTATGCCTTCAACATAAACACGGACAAGAACTTCGTTGAAAGGTTTCGGAACGCCTTTGACAAAGTCAGGGCCGAAGGCATTTATGATGAAATCATGGCGAAATACACCCGCTAGGATTTTATGTGAAAACACACGACCTGCGAGAGGATGAGGAAGGCTTTTGTGAAGATGCGGAATCCTCGTCCCGAGCAGGGCAGTGTGGCAGCCCCGGAACGCTGACAATCGGAGCGGAGGTTGTTTCGGGGACGTGCCGTCCGGTTTCGGGAGAAGGGAAACCGCTTCGGAACCGGATGAGGGAAATCCTCACGCCCGGGTCTGCAAGGGTGCGTCTGGTGACAGGCGCATCCGCCCCGGACTCGGATGCAAGGGGTTCCGCTATCGCTCCGTTCATCCTTTGCGCCGGTGAGCCGGGCAGACTGCGCGCATCTCAGAGCGGCCCTGCCATCACAATGAAAGCAACTGATTATGACGCCTTTTGGGGAGTTTGTGTCAACAAGGGATTTCAACGGGCCCGAACCCTGTCATTCCGGGCAGAAACCTGTCCCTGTCATCCTTTCATCAGGGATGATGGGAATCGGCAGGATTCCTGTCATCCCTTCCCTGACAAAAAACGTCAGGGACAGGTTTCTGACCCGGAATCCACGGTCTCCCCAAAGGCATTATAAGTTGTAATCAGGAAAGTAACAATACGAGGTAATGTTATGCCTGACAAAAGTGTCAGCTTAAAAAAGTCTGTTGCCGCATCCCTCATAAAGAAGGTGTTCGGTATTTATCTTGTTATAATAGTCATCGCCACCGGCATCCAACTGGCTGTCGAGTATTTTCATGTGAGGGAGAGTATCATCAGTGACATCGGAAAGATGGAGAAAACTTTCGAGCGCGGCATTGCCGAGGCATTATGGAATTTTGATGAGAGGCAGTTGCAGTCGGTTGTTTCCGGGATGAACGAACTGTCAGAAGTCGTCGGTGTGAGAACTGACGACCAGATGGGAGCGGAGGCCGGCGGCGCGGGCGTCATCCTCAGCGGAGAGGAACAGGTTCTTGTCACTCCGGACGGACAGCGGATCGCCTCGTCATCCGGCACGGGTTTCACACCGCTGAAAGGACTGTTCTCTCACACCTTCGATATTCACTATGACGACCCGATACATGGTGTCAATGTTGTGGGCAGAACCACGGTTTACTCCGCATCGGGAATTGTGATCAGCCGGATAAAGTACGGCTTCTTCCTGATTCTCATCAACTCGGTCATCAAAATTGCGGTGTTGTGGTTCATCATTTTTCACTTTGTCCGCAGAATCATAGGAGAACCGCTTGCCGTCCTGACCGGGACCACCGAGAAGATGAATCCGAACCGTCCCGATTTTTTTGAGACCGGATATTCTGCCGAGGAGGAGAGGCTGCTCCGATCCGAAGATGAGCTGGGGGTTCTGACCCGCAGCTTCGACAGGATGAGGAACGCCATACTGGAAAGAATGGACAATCTGAACAGGATCCGGAACATCGGGGAGGATCTGGCTGTCATTAGTGAGATTCCCGCCGCGTTCGGGCGGATAATGAGGACAATGACGGAAAAATTCGGTTTCGGAAGCGGATCGCTGTTTCTGACAGAGGACCGGAACCTCTTTGAAATGGCAGCCTGTCATTCCGACACGGGGGAGACTGTCACAGGAGCCGAAACCTTCCGCATGGGAGAGGGAGTGACAGGGAAGGCGGCGGAAAGGGGGGAAGCGGTTTACATGCCTGATTCCGCCGAGGAGGGGGCCTCATCCGGATCCGTGCTCTGTGTTCCGCTGACAGATGAAAGCGGTCTGTCGGGTGTGATGAATTTTTGCGGACCCGGGGGAGAATTCGGACTGACCGACGAGGTCGGGGTGTTCCTCCAGGCTGTCGCACGTCTGACCGCGGTTAATGTGAAAAACATCCGGATGCTGGAGGATATCAGGGAGAAGAATGAGGAACTGGAACGCCTCGACAAACTCAAGGACGAGTTTCTGGCGAACACCTCGCACGAGCTTCGGACCCCGCTCAGCGGCATCATCGGCATTGCGGAGTCGCTGGCCGACGGGTCCCTGGGACCGGTGACCGGGGAGCAGCGGCACAACCTCTCACTCATCGTGTCCAGCGGGCGCAGGCTGACCAATCTTGTCAATGACATACTGGATTTCTCAAAGCTGAAACAGCGTGATGTTCAGCTTCGGATGATGCCCATGGATATGCGGTCGGTCACCGATCTGGTTCTCATGCTGTCCCGGACGCTTGTCGGCACCAGGGAGATTCGGCTTGTCAACAGGATCGGAGATGATCTCCCCGCCGCCCGTGCCGATGAGGACAGGGTGCAGCAGATTCTGCACAACCTGGTGGGCAACGCGGTCAAATTCACCGACGCGGGAACGGTCTCCGTGTCTGCCGAGGTCCGGGACGAATATCTGGCCATCACCGTCTCCGACACGGGAATCGGCATTCCGGAAGAGAGCCTCGGCAGAATATTCAAGTCCTTTGAGCAGGCCGACGGTTCGACAGCGCGGGAATACGGGGGAACAGGTCTGGGGCTGACTGTCACCAGAGAGCTGGTGGAACTGCACGGCGGAGAGATCCGGGCCGAGTCGGAACCGGGAAGGGGTTCGCGCTTCACGTTCACGCTTCCCGTGTCCGGGGACAAAGCCGAACCGTTACGGGCTGCGGAGATTCTCGCAGGGGACACCCGGGTGGCCGGAATATCGGCAACGCCCGCTGAAATCGGAGACTCGGAGGAGCCGGACATCGCGGACATCCCGCCGGAACGTCTCTGCGAGGGGGAGATGTGCAGGATTCTGGCGGTGGATGACGAGCCCGTCAACCTTCAGGTTCTGAGGAACCAGCTTGGTTCGGAGTATTATTCGGTCACCCCGGCCTCCGGCGGCAGGGAGGCCCTCGACGCTGTCGAAAGCGGTCCGGAGTTTGACCTCGTGCTTCTGGATGTGATGATGCCCGGAATGTCGGGCTACGAGGTGTGCCGGCATCTGCGGGAGAAGTATCCGGAGACCGATCTGCCGGTCCTGATGCTGACTGCCAAGAATCAGGTTGACGACCTGGTTGCCGGTTTCGAAGCGGGAGCGAACGACTATCTGGCCAAGCCGTTCTCCAGGGAGGAGCTCCTTGCCCGCGTGAACACACACGTCATGGTGAAAAGTCTTCATCAGAGCCGGATGCGGGCGGAAACCGAGGCGAAAGTCCTTTCACGGGAGATGGAACTGGCGAAAAACATCCAGACCTGTCTGCTGCCGGCATCACCGGAGGATGTTCACCCCGATTTTGAAATTGCCGCGGCCATGGTGCCGGCCGACGAGGTCGGCGGCGACTTTTATGAAATTGCTCTTGACAAATCAGGTCATCTGTGGGTTTCAATTGGCGATGTGTCCGGTCACGGTGTCACGCCCGGACTGATAATGATGATGGCCCAGACCGTTCACACGACTGTGACGAGCACTCCTGATCAGGATGCAAGGACCGCTGTTGTGAAAATCAATGAAATTCTGTATAAGAATGTGAGCGGGCGGCTGGGAGAAAGGCATTTCATGACATTCAACGCCCTGAGATATCTGGGCGGAGGAAAATTCGAACATGCCGGCGCGCATCTGAGAATCATTGTCCACCGCCGGGAATCGGGTGAGTGCGAGCTGATCAGGACAAGGGGCATCTATCTGAACTTTAAAAAAGACATTTCCAAACCCACAAAAAACTCGTATTTCGAGCTGGGAGAGGGGGATGTCATGGTTCTCTACACAGACGGCCTGACCGAGTCGGTGAGACCGGACGGCGAAATGCTCGACATCGGCGGGCTTGTCGGAATCGTGAAAGAACATGTCCGCCTGGAACCCGGGGCCATGAAGGAGAGGATCATGGCCGATGTTCTGGAGTGGTGTGACGGCAAGAGAGATGATGACATGACTCTGGTGATCGTGAAAAGAAAAGACTTGTATCAATAGACAGAACGGAGAAAGACTGTTTGGATGATATCATCAGAGCTTTCGGAAAATTCGGTCCGAAGGCGTGTCTCCGGATCTTCTGTCAGCGGAAACTCGGTGTGTGATCCTGTGTGATTTTTCGGAAAGGGAGCCGCTTTCGGGATTGGACGACAGAGGCGGTTTTCGGATTCTTTTGTCAGCGGACGGTGTGTGACTGATATTTCAGTTTTTTCGTTTTTCCATTTTTTGTTCAGGGCTGACATTCGGATTTTATCCTTATATGCAGAATCAGTTCCCTTCCGAAAAGGAATCTCAGATATTTTTCGGAGGGTTCGGAAACAGAATCGGATTTACGACGCGGTGTTCAGTCCCGCGTTCTTTTTCGGAAAGCCGGCACGGAATCACTGACAGGTTCGGACGTCTGACTGTGACAGAGGCGGCCGTCGGGATTGTGCGGCCTTTCGGAAAATTCGGTCCGAAGGCGTGTCTCCGGATCTTCTGTCAGCGGAAACTCGGCGTGTGATCCTGTGTGATTTTTCGGAAAGGGAGCCGCTTTCGGGATTGGGGTTTTCGGATTCTTTTGTCAGCGGACGGTGTGTGTGACTGATATTTCAGTCTTTTCGTTTTTCCGTTTTGTTCAGGGTTCATGGTTCAGGGTTGACATTCGGATTTATCCTTATATACAGAATCAGTTCCCCTTCCGAAAAGGAATCTCAGATCTTTTTCGGAGGGTTCGGAAACAGAATCGGATTTACGACGCGGTGTTCAGTCCCGCGTTCTTTTTCGGAAAGCCGGC
>JAUCGI010000015.1 GCA_030378035.1 Desulfobacterales bacterium HSG2 | reverse complement strand
AGACGAGCACTATCAGGAGACATGTGGCAAACAGGAACTGCAGACGGACAAACAACACATGACAGAAAACACCTGGCACCACACTGAAAGGGGAATAAAAAATGTGAACCCAAAAAAAAGTCAGATTATTTTGCAGGAAACGTGCATCAAAGCTTTTTACAGTCTGATTCAGATGGCCAGAATCCATCGGGAAAACAACCGGCTGCTTATCGATTCTGCCAGGAACTTTGTTCGCGTCGTGGTTCTGTTAGGCTCGGATAAGGGTTCCCTGACAGTTCGTTTTATTGATAAACGGATCTGGCTGCAAGAAAGAAAACTTTTATATCGCCCGGAAACGAGTAACCTCTTTGATGATATACTCCGCTACTTTGAAAAGCGGGGGGTATTCGGATTCCGTTTTCATATCGGCATACGAAAGGCATCTTTTAAGCAACTCATGACTTTCATACATCTTCTTAAAAATTCCGAACAGCAGAAATCTCCTCGGGACTGGCTTCTCCGACAGTTGAAGGCAAGGGGGTTTTCATGGGTGGAACTTCTGAACAAGCCGGTAGCAAATCAGGAGGATAGAAAGGAAAGGGCAAAAAGATCTTACCTGCATGTCCTGGCGTCAGTCAGGGAGATTAGTCAGAAACTGTCTTGCGGACAGCAGGCAGGGCTTACCAAGAGCATAAGGGTCATACAGAACATGGTTGACCTTATTATGGAGGATGATCCGCTGTTCAGGGCGTTAAGCACCGTCCGGATTTATGATGACTATACGTTTGTCCATTCGGTAAATGTGGCCATACTCTCCATGTGCATGGGGAAACGTATCATGCTGTCGCGAAAATCCATGGAGAGACTCGGACTCTGCGCGCTGCTACATGATCTGGGGAAACTGGAAATCCCGAAGGGGATTCTCAACAAACCGGCGAAGCTGACTGATGAGGAGTTCGAAGTGATGAAGAAGCATTCCCTGATCAGCGTTCTCCTGATCACCAAAATACAGACAGACCGGGATCGGAAGGCCGACATTCTCCTTCCTCCTTTTGAGCATCATCTCAAGTATGACCTTTCAGGATATCCGCAGACCAGCAGAAAGAAGGAAGTGAGTCTTTTCGGACGAATTATTACCATAGCGGATGTTTATGACGCGATCACTTCTCCGCGGATATATCGTCCCACCACGCTAAGTCCTGACCGCGCGCTCGGTCTGATGCTGGAAGGCGCGGGAAAGGACTTTGATCCGATTCTGCTGAAGGTGTTTATCAATATGCTCGGAGTCTATCCGGTGGGAACGCTCCTGAAACTGGATAAGGGAGTGGGACTGGTGACAGAGACGCCTGTGTCAGATTGTAAAAGACCCCGGGTCGTGCTGTTAAAACGGGATAAGAAAGGAAAAATCACAAAAGGAGAGACCGCGGATTTGTCGGAGCATGATCCTCAGACGGGCGAGTACCGGATAAACATTGTCAGGAGCCTCAATCCTGCGGACTATAATATCCAACCAGCGGAGTTTCTTCTCTGAACAGGCCGATGATAATGTATTCCGGAGAACTTGCGCCAACAAGGCCCAACCCCTGTCATTCCGGGCAGAAAGGATAAGAATCGGCAGGATTCTTATCCTTTCTGACCCGGAATCCACAGGAACAGGATAGAAAGCAACAGACCGGGGAACTTGCGTCAACAAGGCCCAGCCCCTGTCATTCCGGGCAGAAAGGAAGGCCCAACCCCCTGTCATTCCGGGCAGAAAGGATAAGAATCGGCAGGATTCTTATCCTTTCTGACCCGAATCCATAGGAACAGGATAGAAAGCAACGGAGAAAAAGAGAATGTCAGCATTTGCGAAAACGGATTACGGGACATATACTGTCCTGATTATTGACGACGACCCCCTTGTTCTGAAAATGATAGCGAGGCAGATGAGTACACGCGGTTTTCGGACCGCCATTTCCGAGGATGGGGAAAACGGGTTCAGGCAGGCAAAATCTGTCCGGCCCGATCTTATCCTGCTGGATGTCAGCATGCCGAGGATCGATGGCTTTGAGACATGCCGGCGACTGAAACAGGATGAAGATACCAGAGATATCCCGGTGATCTTTTTAACAGGCATGACAAGCCCGGAAGATATAATCAGAGGATTTGAAGTGGGAGGCGTGGATTATGTCACCAAACCGTCTTGGCGTGAAGAACTGTTTGCCCGAGTTGAAACCCATCTGGAAATCCGGCATCTGCAGACACAACTGGAGAAAGCCAACAGGAGACTGGAGCAGCGGGTATCGGAACGGACAGCAGACTTGGAAGCACTTAACAAGAACCTTCGGACAGAGATCGGTGAGCGCAGGCGGGCTGAAGAAGCGTTAGAAAGGCATCGGGAGCATCTCCGGGAACTGGTAAGAGAACGCACGGCCGAACTCAGGGATGAAATCAGAGCGCATAAGCAGGACAAGGAGAGACTTCGCTGGGAGCTGAAAGTGAATTCGGCCCTGGCCGAATTATCGACCGCATTAATCACACCCGGCCTCGGAATCACGGAAATTACAGATGTTGTTCTTAAACATGCCAGGAATTTGACAAACAGTGATCACGGATATGTCTCTTCCATAGATCCGGATACAAAGGATAACGTCGATCACACGCTTACCGGGATGATGGGAAAATCATGTATTGTCGAAAGCAAAGATAAAAAAATTGCTTTTCCCGTGGGACCTGATGGCCGCTATCCCGGACTCTGGGGACACGCTCTGAATACCAGAGAAGCATTTTATACAAACTCGCCGGATACCCATGAGATGTCACGGGGAATCCCGCCGGGCCACATCCCCCTCGGGAATTTTCTTTCTGTGCCGGTGTTGCTGGGTGAGGAACTGGTCGGACAGATCGCGCTGGCAAACGCGGAAAACGGATATACGGATGAAAACCTTGAGGCAGTTACCCGGCTTGCCGCCCTCTATGCCATGGACCTGCAACGCTGCCGATACGAAGACGCGCTGAGGAAGAGCGAAACCCGTTATCGGACCCTTGTGGAAGCGACGCCTTACGGAATCGTGGAGACAGACATTTCCGGCATCAGGACCTTTGTAAACCGATCTTATCTCAGAATTACGGGGTATGACAAAGAAGAGGTGACAGGGAAACCGGTATGGAGCCTGCTTACCCCTGATTCCGAAAGAGAACGGGTAAAAAACTATTTCCCAAAGCTGGTAAGAGAGCAGCCTCATGGATACTCACTGACAGGGAAGATGAAGAAGAAAGAAGGAAGCATCATCGATGCCCAGATTGACTTGGGATACAAACGGGATGAACAGGACCAGGTGACAGGAGTCATTTCGGTCATTACGGACATCACCGAAAAAGAGCAGAGGAAAGCGGCATTTGAATTGGAAATGTCCAGAGCAAAAGAGATTTACGACCGGATTCTGGAGCCCCGGTTGCCTGTTATGACAGATATGGCAATCTCTGTGAAGTGTATGCCTGCGGAACTTGTGGGCGGCGATGTGTTCGAAGTTCTGAAAAGGGGCGAAAACCGGCTTCTCATCTTCCTTGCCGATGTTACGGGTCACGGCATTCCCGCGGCCATGACAGCCAATGTCCTGAAAATGCTCTTCAATGAGATAGCGGAAACAACCGCCGATCCCGCTGCGATATGCGAATATCTGAACAGGAAAGTATCCCGGATCACTTCTCCGGACGATGCGGTCAGCGTCTTTTGCGGGGAGATCGATCCGGAGGCCATGACATTAACCTATTATCACAGCGGCCTGCCATCTCCTCTCATTCTCAGAGACCATGAACTGATACGTCTGAAACCCACCGGACTGCCGATCTGTTTTATGGATGACCTGATTGCCGGTTGCAAATGCGTTCCGATCCGGAAAAATGACATGCTGATTGCGTTCACGGACGGCATCACCGAAGCGATATCCCAAGACGGCAGGCTTTTCGGATACAGGGGCGCGGAGGAGCTTATCGGAAAGATAATGCCGAATGTGCATGATGCTGTTGAACATCTTGTAAAAAAGGCGACGCTGTTTCAACAGAAAGATACATTTCAGGATGATGTCATTCTCTTTGCAGTCCGTCTTTCTGATGAAGAAGAGAAAACTTCCGCAACCGGATGGAGCCGGTTTTGCGGGCCGGACAAGTTCCTTTTTAAAATAAAAACGAAATCCGTCAATATTGACGAAACTGTCAGCCTTTTTATAAACCATGTTGCGGAGAAAGCAGAGGTGCCTTACGAGAGACTGAAAAGGCTGAAAATCGCATTTTCCGAAATTCTGACGAACGCGGTCGAGCATGGGAATCTGGAGATGAGCGCATTGAAGAATGTTCCTGTGTTTCTTGATTCGGAAAGGTATCGTCAGGTTTTCCGGGAGCGGTCACAATCGGACAGATATGGTGAAAAACTGATCCGCATGGAATGCCTGCACCGTGGCGATTATCTCGAAATCTCGGTGGAAGATGATGGGCCGGGATTTGATCCTCAGGCGGTTCCTGATCCGAAAGAAAATACCCTCAGAATGTCAGGCAGAGGCATTCATCTTGCAAAAATGAATGCGGACCGGGTCGTTTACAATTCCAAAGGAAACAGAGCCACTTTATTATACAGGCTATAGAGGCTTTGCATCTTTGCGTCTTTGTGTGAGACAGTATAAGAATGGTTGACACCATAACAGAAAGGAGAATCTCTTTGTTTGGACGAAGATTAATCGGAACCTTGATTGTAATCGTGGCTTCCCCGAAAAGCGTTATAATCAGACATTTTTTTAATGAACTCTGGCAGAATAGAGAAATGTGTCAGGAAGACCTTGAAGCGGGCGCATTTACAAATTGGGGGACATCGCTTGTTCCCCCGAGGGGACGCGGATGAACGCGGACACACGCGGATTTTTTTTGTTGTCAGCGTGCTTTCGCGTTCGTCAGCGTCCTGATCAGGGGGAATTTGAACATCCTCCCCCAAGTCGTGAATACGCCCCCTTGAAGCCTTGAAGCCTATTTGGAACTGTGTAATGAACTGACCTGGATGATTCTTTCAAATCTGCGTCGCGCATCTGAACTGATTCGCAGTTTCAAACAGGTCGCAGTGGATCAGTCCGGTGAAAAACAGCGGAAATTCAACCGTAAAAAACACCTGAATGAAATTTTAAGAGTGTGTCCCTTTGAACAGGATGACGCCGGAAACATTTTTTTTGACATTGACCAGATAAAGAAGTATATTGTTTTCAGATACTCTGATGACGGAAAAGGAATTCCTGAAGAGAATGTAAAGAAAATCTTTGACCTCTTTTTCACCACCCGACGCGGACAGGGAGTGGCAGGGCTGGGATTACACATTGTTTACAATATCGTCACGCAGAAATTCGGGGGTACGATCCGATGTGAGAGCGCCGTCGGTCAGAGAACCACGTTCACAACTCATTTTCCAGTGATGAATCAGGAGGGATATGGAAAAACTGTCAAAGGAAACGCCGCTGATCTTTGCAACTGAAAAATCGGATGGCGCGCATATAAAAAAAACAGCAGGAGAATGGAAGGTCATGATTGCGGATGACGACCCTGAGGTTCATCAAATGACCCAGTTGGTGCTGTCGGATTTTTCATTTTCAGACAAGACGATTCAGTTTATCAGCGCGTGCTCCGGCAAGGAAGCAAAGGAACTGATGCGCAGGCATCCGGATATCGCGTTAATTCTGCTGGATGTGGTTATGGAGGAAGATGATTCCGGACTTGAGGTGGTCAGATATGTTCGTGAAGAATTAGAGAATCATCTGGTCAGGATTATTTTAAGAACTGGTCAGCCGGGACAGGTCCCTGAAAGAAAAGTGATTGTCGATTATGACATCAATGACTATAAATCCAAAACCGAATTAACGAGCGAGAAACTGTTTACGGCTGTGCTAACCTCTTTACGAGCTTATCAGGGCCTCACAGATCTGAAAAAAACCGAAAATTATCTTGACAACATTATCAATTCCATGCCCTCTGTTTTAGTGGGAATCAACGCTGATGAACGGATCACGCATTGGAATTTCAAAGCGGAGAAGTCCACCGGAATTACTGCCGAAAAAGCGAAGGGGGAACAGTTGGAAAAGATGTTTCCCCAACTGACCGGACAGATGGAAAAAGTGCGTCAGACCATGATGTCACGGAGGCCGCAAAAGACAGAAAATATAAAAGCTCAGGCAGGCGGAGAAATACGCTATTCCGATATCATGTTCTATCCCCTGGCTAACGACGTGGAAGGCGCGGTGCTGAGGATGGATGACGTGACGGATCGCGTCCGCCTTGAAATCAGGCGAAAGAGAGCAGAATCGGAGTTAAAGCAGGCCAATGAACAGATCAGAGCGGCCCTCCGCGAAAAAGAGGTGCTTCTCAGGGAAATTCACCACCGGGTCAAAAACAACATGCAGGTAATCTCCGGCCTGCTCGATCTTCAGTCCATGCATACCACGGATGAAGAAACACTTAAGATATTAAAAGAGAACAAAAACCGTATCCGCTCCATGGCAATTGTTCATGAAAAACTTTACAGATCCGAAGACATCTCGGAAATTGATTTCAAAACCTACATTACGGATATGATAAACACCTTGTTCAGATCGTACCAGATCAGCGCCGGCAGAATCGAACTCAAGAGGGATATCGAGGATGTTTCCGTGGGAATTGACATTGCAATCCCCCTGGGACTGATTCTTAACGAACTGATCTCCAATGCGTTGAAATATGCGTTTCCGAAAGAGAGAGAGGGGAAAATCAGAATTTCTCTCCGATCAACTGACAAGGATGAAATCGAACTGATTGTCAGTGATAACGGAATCGGGATATCGGAAGATCTGAACCTGAGCAATGTTTCATCTCTGGGGTTAAAACTTGTCAGAGGCTTTGCCGAACATCAACTGGGCGGAAAAGTGAAACTGATAAGAGGTGAAGGAACCGAATTTATCATCAGATTTAAAAATGCTTAATTTTATGTGCAGTTTCTGATTATAACGAATTTGGAGAGCCTTAAACGTGAACGTAGAACGTGAACGTAAACGTGAACGTGAACGTAAACGTGAACATGAACATGAACGTAAACGTGAACCTGAACCTGAACCTGAACATTCATTTACAGACAGGTTCAGGTATAAGTTCACGTTTACGTTCACGTTCACGTTCACGGGCGTTATAATCAGCAGATTTCATATTACCAGGAGATATCAATGGACAAACAAAGAATTCTGATTGTCGATGACAATCCGGGGACGTGTGAAACGCTGGCGACGGTCCTGAAGGCAAAAGGATATGACCCCGTTTCCGTCGGCAACGGAAAAAAAGCGACTGAAAGTGTCTCAGAGAGTTTTTTCAACCTCGCGCTGATCGATCTGGTACTTCCTGATATGCAGGGCATCGAGGTTCTGGAAAAAATCAAGACATTCTCTCCGGCTACCGAGGCTGTCATCATCACCGGACATGCCTCAGTGGATACGGCAGTTCAGGCAATGCATGACGGTGCGTTCAGTTATGTGATCAAACCAGTTGATATGGATCACCTGCTGGCCATTATCGACAAAGCTGTGGAGAAACAGAAATTACAGGCGGAACGGAACGCCGCGACCGAGGCATTGCGGGAGAGTGAGGAGCGTTACCGTCAGTTCTTTGAAGACGACCTTTCAGGGGCATACAGTTGTAAGCCGGACGGGCGTATGATTGCCTGCAATCCCGCATTTGTCCGCATGTTCGGGTTTTCATCCGTGGAAGAGGCGATGAACACAAATTTTGAACTGCTTTATCCTTCCATGCCGACAACGGTTCCGGATCGGGTCAGGGATGAAAAAAGACTGGAGAACCTTGAATTAAAAATGAGCCGCATCGACGGCACCTTCATTCATGTCATCGCGAATATTGTCGGGGTTTTCGATGATCAGGGTGACTTGGAGGAGATCAAGGGGTATCTGATGGACATAACAAATCGGAAAAATCTTGAAATGCAACTGCGCCAGTCAAGAAAGATGGAGGCCATAGGGACGCTGGCCGGCGGCATCGCTCATGATTTCAACAACATCCTTTTTCCCCTTATCGGCTACACTGAGATGACCATGGAAGAAGTCCCTGAAGAGGGTATGATCCGAAGGAATATGGATGAGATACTCAAAGCCGCGCACCGCGCCAAGGATCTGGTTCAGCAGATTCTCATCATCAGCCGTGAGAGGGAGGCGGAAAAGCTGCCGATTCAGATTCATTTTGTCATTAAGGAAGTGTTAAATCTGCTCAGGTCTTCGCTGCCGACAACGATTAACATCCGTCACAATATCGGGAAGGCACATGGCCATGTGCTGGCCGATCCGAGCCAGATCCATCAGGTGATGATGAACCTCTGCACCAATGCCTATCATGCCATGCGGGAAAAAGGGGGGATGCTGGAAATCTCCCTGAATGAGACGGAGATCAGTGCCGAAGAGCTGGCCTTCAAGCAGGATATGACTCCCGGATTATATCTGAAACTGACTGTCAGGGACAGCGGCCATGGCATGTCTCCCGAAGTAGTGGAAAGGGTGTTTGATCCGTATTTCACCACCAAGGATACAGGCGAGGGCAGCGGGATAGGGCTTTCCATCGTCCATGGGATTGTCAGAAATCATGGCGGATATATTACCGTTTACAGTGAACCTGACAAGGGAAGCGCGTTTTGTATCTATTTCCCCCTGATCGACGCGGATACCGGATCCCTGAAAACCGCGCCTGATGACGCACCTCTTCTGACAGGCCGGGAGCGTATCCTGCTGGTCGATGATGAAAAACGGATTGTTGAGATGGAGAAACAGATGTTGGAGCAGCTCGGTTATGATGTCACGGCTTTTACCGGTAGCCTGAAGACACTGGAGGTATTCGCTGGGGACCCGGAAGGATTTGATCTCATTATCACAGATATGACCATGCCGAACATGACAGGTCTGGAATTATCCGAGAATATCCTGCGTATCCGGCCGGATATGCCCATAATCCTCTGTACCGGATACAGCGAGATGGTCACGAAAGAGAAAGCTGAGGCCATGGGAATCCGGGAATTTGTCATGAAGCCTGCGCTTAGAAGGGAGATGGCTGAAACGATCAGACGGGCTCTGGGGGATTGAATACAGAGGATTGAGGATTGAGAGGAGGAAATGATCATGGAAGAGAAAGCCAGCATCCTGATTGTGGATGACAATACCAGTCTGAGCATGACCATGTCCTTTGTGCTGAAGCACAAAGGCTATGCCGTCGCTATCGCCAGCAACGGGCAGGAGGCTGTCGGAAAGGCTGCGGAAAGGCCTTTTGATATAATATTCATAGATATCAGGATGACTCCCATGAACGGGGTGGAGATATGTAAAGAGATACGGAAGATCAGAGATGACTCGGTGGTGATAATGATGACCGCTTATACCGTTGAGGAACTGGTTCAGGAGGCTATGCAGGAAGGCGCTTACGGAGTCCTGCATAAGCCTCTCGACATGGACGAAGTGATCCAGATGATAGAAGACATCCGGGAGAAAATGCGATCTTAGATCCTGAACACTCGATCATCTGTCATTCCTGCGAACGCAGGAATCCAGGGGCACCGAAAATCGGAAACCCATCGTCATTCCTGCGAACGCAGGAATCCAGGGGCACCGAAAATCGGAAACCCACTGTCATTCCTGTGAACGCAGGAATCCAGTGTCACCGGAAATCGGAAACCCGCTGTCATTCCTGCGAACGCAGGAATCCAGTGTCACCGGAAATCGGAAACCCGCTGTCATTCCTGCGAACGCAGGAATCCAGTGTCACCGGGAATCGGAAATCCACTGTCACTGGGAATCCACTGTCACTTGGAATCCACTGTCATTCCTACGAAAGTGGATTCCTGCGTTCGCAGGAATGACAGGCTTTTTGCCGAAGCAGGAATGACAGGCTTTTTGCCGAAGCAGGAATGACAGGCTTTTTGCCGAAGCAGGAATGACAGGCTTTTTGCCGAAGCAGGAATGACAGGCTTTTTGCCGAAGCAGGAATGACAGGCTTTTCGCCGAAGCAGGAATGACAGGCTTTTAAGTGGATTCCTGCTTTCGCAGGAATGACAGGCTTTTTAAGGAAACTGTTATGATACAAAAAATAATCGCTGCTTTGTTTGTCTGGGCTTTCCTGGTTGTGATTCCCGGGAAAGGCATAAACGCGGCGGAAAAAGTTACGCTTCAACTCCGCTGGGACCATCAGTTCCAGTTTGCAGGATATTACGCCGCCAAATGGCAGGGCTATTATTCCGAGGCAGGTTTTGATGTGGAGATACAATCCGCGGTCAAGCCGGGCGGCCGGATCACCAGCGCGGTGAAAGCCGTCGCGGAAGGAGACGCTGATTTCGGCGTGGGCGCGGCCGATATTATCATGGCAAAGGACAAGGGTGCCCCGCTGGTTGTTCTGGCCGTGATCTTCCAGCAAAGCGCGGCGGAGTTCTATGTGAGAGAAGAAGCGGGACTGAAATCTCTGGCAGACCTGACTCGGTTGCGTGTGGCCAGAAGAGTCAACAGTCTGATTGATGTGGAATTGCAGGCCATGCTTCAGTCCGAAGGGATAGATCCTGTCCTTGTTCCTCCGTATCCCCATGAACCCGGGATGGATCATCTCACAGAGGGGCGTGTTGACGTGATACCCGGATACAGAATAAGCGCTCCTTATCATATAAAGCTCAGAGGTCTGAAAATAACAACTCTGCGCCCTTCTGCTTACGGCATCGATTTTTACGGAGACTCGCTTTTCACGCATGAGCGCAGGATTGAACGAGATCAGGATGCTGTGAAGCGTTTTGTTGTTGCAACATTGAAAGGGTGGGAGTATGCCCTGAAACATCTGGATGAAGTTGCCGGAAAGATCACCCGAGAATTACCGCGCAACAGTCCTTTAGCTGATTTCGCCGGCCTGAACCACTTTCAGATGAAGGGGGTGCGTGAACTGACCTTATATCCGATTGTGCAGTTGGGGCATGTCAATCCGAACCGCTGGCGGCGTATGCACGCCTTTCTGAAAGGGGTCGGGGTGATAAAGGGTGAATTTGATGCTGAAGACTTCATCTTCGATCCTGTCCGGCGGAGACAGGAAAAGGCTGCCAGGGTCCAGAAAATACTGATTATCGGGCTTTCCTTCGTTTTCGTTCTCGCGGCGCTGTCATTATGCTGGGTTTTGCTGCTTCGCAGGGCAGTGGCGAAACGAACCCGGGCGTTGGTTCTGAGCAATGAAGAACTTGAATGCGAAATCAAAGAACGCAGACACGCGGAGAAACTGCTGGAGGAGACGGTAAAAGACCTCAGAGAGACCCGGGACCAACTGGTTCGGCATGAAAAACTGGCCGTGATGGGGCAGTTGTCCGGTGGGATCGCCCATGAACTGCGCAACCCCCTGGGAGCGATCAAAAATGCGGTCTATTTTCTCAATATGACCATGGAAGAAGCAGCGCCCGAGATGAAAGAGACTGTGGGGATTATCGGGAGGGAAGTGGCAAACTCTGAGAGGATCATCACCAGTCTTCTCAATTTTGCCCGTTCAAAACCGCCTGTCCTGCAAAAGATCAATATTAACAGGCTTGTCCGGGAGATACTCTCCCAGCTCGCCATACCGGAAAGCATTAAGGTGGAACTCCGATCAGATGAGACGCTGCCTGACATCGAGGCCGACCCCGATCAACTGGGTCAGGTCTTCGGAAATCTTATCCAGAATGCTGTTCAGGCAATGTGGGAGGGCGGAACCCTGACCATCATCTCCGAGGTTCGGAATCCGGATTGGGTAATCATCTCTTTCACCGACACAGGGAAAGGAATCGATGAGGACCGGCTGGGCAAGATTTTTGAGCCGCTGTTTACCACAAAGTCGGCCGGAATCGGTCTGGGGCTGTCGCTGACCCGGTCTCTGACAGAAGGGCATGGCGGCACAGTTGAGGTGGAGAGTGAAGAGGGAAAAGGGACGACGTTTACGGTGAAGCTTCCATCCTCCCCTCCCCTGCTCGGCTCGGATTGCTAAATCCGAGCCGCCGAAAGGGACGCCCCCTCACCGCTCGGCTCGGATTGCCAAATCCGGGCCGGCGGAAGGGACGCCCCTCACCGCTCGGCTCGGATTGCCAAATCCGGGCCGCCGGAAGGGACGCCCCCTCACCGCTCGGCTCGGATTGCCAAATCCGAGCCGTCGGAAGGGACGCCCTCCTCACCGCTCGGCTCGGATTGCCAAATTCGAGCCGGCGGAAGGGACGCCCTCCTCACCGCTCGGCTCGGATTGCCAAATCCGGGCCGACGGAAGGGACGCACCCTCACCGCTCGGCTCGGATTGCCAAATCCGGGCCGTCGGAAGGGACGCCCTCCTCACCGCTCGGCTCGGATTGCCAAATCCGGGCCGGCGGAAGGGACGCACCCTCACCGCTCGGCTCGGATTGCCAAATCCGGGCCGACGGAAGGGGAACGGCAGGAACGGAAGAGATGACTTTGAAAGGAGGTATCAGTTGAACAATTTTTTCTGTAAGTTCGGAAAGCAGATTGCCGCTTTGGTTGTCTGGGCTTTCCTGGTTGTGATTCCCGGGAAAGGCGTAAACGCGGCGGAAAAGGTTACGCTTCAACTCCGCTGGGACCACCAGTTCCAGTTTGCGGGTTACTATGCGGCCAAATGGCAGGGCTATTATTCCGAGGCCAGTTTTGATGTGGAAATACGATCCGCGCTTACACCGGACGGTCAGATCGTCAGTGCCGTGAAAGCCGTCGCGGAAGGAGATGCTGATTTCGGCGTGGGCGCTGCCGATATTATCATGGCAAAGGACAAGGGTGCCCCGCTGGTTGTTCTGGCCGTGATCTTCCAGCAAAGCGCGGCGGAATTCTACGCCAGGGAGGGAACAGAACTGAATTCTCTGGCAGACCTGACCCGTCTGCGTGTGGCCCGGAAAGTGAACGATCTGATTGATGTGGAGTTGCAGGCCATGCTTCGGTCCGAAGGGATCGATATTTCCCTTGTGCCTCCGCATCCCCATGAAAGCGGAATTGGTCATCTCATAGAGGAGCGTGTTGACATGATGCCCGGATACAGAATATCCGTTCCTTATGAAGCGCACCGGGCGGGGCTGAAGCTGACCACTTTACGTCCGTCAAGTTACGGCATCGATTTTTACGGAGACTCGCTTTTCACACATCATCGCTGGCTTGAAGACCATCAGGATTCTACAAAGCGTTTTATTGAAGCCAGTTTAAAGGGGTGGAAATACGCGTTGGAGCATCCTGATGAAATCATAAAGAAAATCTCTCGCGAACTGCCGCGCACCGCTCATATAACAGGGGGAGACTTTGCCGCTTTTAATCGCTTTCAGGCGAAAGGTATCCGTGAACTTACCCTGTATCCGATTGTCCAGTTGGGGCACGTCAATCCGAACCGCTGGCGGCGTATGCATACCTTCATGAAAGAGGTCGGGGTGATAAAGGATACATTTAATGTCAGAGATTTCATCTTCGATCTGATTCGGCAGAAACAGGAAAAAACGGCCGGAATTCAGAGGATGCTGATTATCGGGCTTTCTTCCATCTTCGCTCTCGCAACTCTCTCATTATGCTGGGTACGGATGCTCCGCAGGACGGTTGCCAAGCGGACAGAAGCGTTAGCCTCAGCAAACAGAGGGCTTGAAGGTGAAATTGAGAAACGGACGCGGGCCGAGGCAGCCCTGAAAGATTACTCAGAACGCTTGGAAGAGATGGTGGAGGATCGCACAAAGGAACTCCGGGATACCCAGAACCAGTTGGTATATCAGGAGAAACTGGCCACACTCGGTCAACTGGCCGGGAATGTGGCTCACGAGCTTCGCAACCCTCTGAGCGCTGTTAAAAACGCCGCTTATTTTCTCAACATGGTTCTCAAAGAAAAGGAGCCGGAGGTGAATACTTCCCTTGAAATCATGGAGAAGGAGGTGGCAATATCCGATAAAATTATCACCACACTGCTTAACTTTGCCCAACTGAAAGGCCCTGTAAAGCAGAAGACAGATATCAACGAGGTTGTCCTGAAGGCATTGTCCCGTACAGATATTCCGAAAAATGTGGAGATTGTGAGACAGTTGGCCATTATACCCTCAGTCCCCGCTATTCCCGCGGACGCGGAACAACTCGCTCAGATTTTCGGAAATCTCATCCGCAATGCCGTACAGGCAATGCCCGAAGGGGGGCGATTGATCATCAGAACCGAGTCATCAGGCGCGGAGACACTGATCTCTTTTACGGATACAGGAGCAGGGATACCTGAGGAGAACCTGGAAAAGATTTTTGAACCGCTCTTCTCAACCCGGGCCACTGGGATCGGTCTGGGTCTGGCGTTCGCTAAAATTCTGGCAAAAGGACACGAAGGCGCGATAAAAGTACAAAGCGAAGTTGGGAAAGGAAGTACGTTTATGGTAAGCCTCAAAATTCCGGAGTGCAAAAATGGCAGCCCCTAGGCGAAATTTTTGCAACACAAAATTACAGACTTGACAAACGCCTTATTTAAGTCTTATAATACAAACAGAGTCAGAATTGTGTCAAAGGCAGACATATAGAGGATATTTCCATGGGAATCTTTCTTCAGGACAGGTTTCTTCGGGACAGAGGGCAAGAAAGAACAAGGAGTGCAATATGACAAACATAAGAATTCTGATTGTTGAAGACGAGTATGTTATTGCCGAAAGCTTACAGGCAATGCTGGAAAAAAAGGGATACACCGTCTGCGGATCCGAGGCGTCAGGTGAAGGGGCCATTCAAAAGGCGGGGGAAGAGATGCCGGATATGGTGCTGATGGATATCATGCTGAAGGGTGACATGGATGGCATTGAAGCGGCAGAGCGGATACGCGCCCGTTTCGGTATCCCGATTATCTATCTGACAGCTTTTTCAGACGGAGATATCCTTGAGCGTGCCAAAGTCACCGAGCCGTTCGGATATCTGCTCAAGCCGTTTGAAGATCGGGAACTGTTCGCCAACATCGAGATGACGATTTATAAAGCGAAAATGGAAGAGGAGCTTCTGAAAGCCAAAAAACTTGAATCCGTCGGTATTCTTGCCGGCGGCATTGCCCATGATTATAATAACCTTCTGACTGTCATCCTGGGTTATATCAGCATGGCAAAAGAGATGGCATCGAAATCCGATGACCTTTTCAACTATCTGGCTGAAGCGGAAAAAGCATCCCTGCGGGCAAAAGATCTGACGCATCAGTTGATCACGCTTTCAAAAGGCGGGGAACCTGTAAAAAGAACAGGTTCAGTCGTGAAACTGATAAAAGAATCGGCAAACTTGGCTCTGGCAGGCACCAATGTGGCGTGTGAGTTTCATATTCCCGATGATCTGTGGTCCGTCAGTTTTGATGAGGCTCAGATGAGGCATGTCATCAACAGCATCATAATGAATGCGGATCAGGCCATGCCCGAAGGAGGAATCATAAAAATCCGTGCGGAAAATTTCCGCGTCGATGCGGGAAAGGGAAAACAGGTTTTTTCATTGCAAGATGGAAAGTATGTAAGAATATCTGTCGAAGACAAAGGCATCGGCATTTCCAAAGAAAACCTCTCCCTGATATTTGATCCTTATTTTTCCACCAGGGAACGGGGAGGCCAGAGAGGGATGGGGCTCGGTCTTGCCGTCGCCTATTCCGTTGTCAGACAGCATAAGGGACATATCACCGCGGAATCTGAGATCGGCATCGGGACGACTTTCCACATCTATCTCCCTGCTTTTGAAAAAAAAGTCAGCAAAGAGAAGGCCGTCAGAAAAACGTCCGGCCCTGTTGTCGGAAAAAAGAAAATTCTTGTGATGGATGATGAGAAGATCGTCCGGGATTTTCTGAAACAGGTGCTGAGTCGCATGGGATGGGAAATTGAATGTGCGCGGGAAGGCGATGAGGCGGTCAGTTTGTACAGAAGCGCCAAAGAATCCGACGCGCCTTTTGATGCGGTCATTCTGGACCTGACCGTGCAGGGAGGAATGGGAGGCAGGGAAACTTTGTATCACCTGAAGGAGATCGATCCTGATGTCAGGGCAATTATCTCCAGCGGATATTCCGATGATCCGATAATGGCAAATTTCAGGGAATACGGCTTCAGGGGGGCCGTGCCCAAACCTTCCACGCTGAAAGACCTGAATGATACATTGTGCAATGTGTTGATGAACGACTGATGGTTATAATGCCTTCCGGGCCCCTTGAACTTGAACTTCAAGTTCAAGAGGCACCCGATCAAAAGGTGTTCATGAGACAGGTAGGTTATAATGGAAGATTCTTTGAACAGGATATTCGAGGAGCTGCACTGGTTCAGTAGGATAGATTTCAGCAGTTACAAATGCAGCCATTCGGAAAAACGTCTCGCGGAAAGGATGGCGATTCTGAAAATTGAGGAGGCATCTGAATATTTGAAGTATCTCAGGGCTGACCCGTCGGAGTGCGAGCGTCTGATTGAAGCCTTGGCAATAAAAGTCAGTTCGTTTTTCCGAAATCCGATTGTCTTTGAGATCATTGCCCAGCGGGTCCTGCCGCAGATCATCAAGCGGAACAAACGCGACGGAATCTGCGAGATACGGGTATGGAGCGCGGGATGCGCCGATGGAGAGGAGGCTTATTCCATAGCGATCCTGATCTGCGAGGCAGCTTTAAAGGAGACGGCCCGATGCCATCCTTATATTTTCGCCACAGATATCAGTCAGGACGCGCTGAACACGGCAGGAAAAGGGATATATCAGCGCAAAAGCCTGGAAAATACGAAGCTGGATATCTTCGACAGATATTTCACCGACAGAGGCGATGCTTATGAGGTGTTGCCTTTCATTCAAAAGATGGTCCGTTTCTCCCGGGATGATCTTTCATCAAAGGACCGGATCGCGCCTGCGGAGAGCGTCTTCGGCAACTTTGACCTTGTACTCTGCCGGAATGTGCTGATTTATTTCTCACGGGAACATCAGAAAAGGATATGCGACAAACTTTATAAAACTTTGAACAAAGGCGGTTTTCTGATCCTCGGCGATTCCGAATCTCCGGATCCGGATACAGAACGCAATCTGATTGCCATAGACTCCAGGAATCGGATATATCAGAAAAGTGTTTAGGTTATTTGGTGTTTGGTTATTTTGTGTTTAGTGTTTAGTGTTTAGTGTTTAGTGTTTAGTGTTTGGTGTTTCGCATACACCCGGACTAAACACCAAACACCAAATAACAAACACCAAATAACCAAACAACCAAACACCAAATAACCAAACAACCAAACACCAAACAACCAAACACCAAACAACCAAACACCAAACAACCAAACACCAAACACAAGGAAAAAACAATGAACCTGCTAAACAAAATCACAATCAGGGCCAGGCTGATCCTGGCATTCACGATGACCATTCTTCTGTTTGCCGGCTTCGGGGTTCTTTCAGTCTTTGAAATGGAGAGGCTGGGCGGTTTGACATCCACTTTGTATGAACATCCGCTCCGGGTCTCCAACGCCGCGCTGAGGGCCAGCATGGGCGTTATCAAGATGCACAGAAGTATGAAAGATGTCTCCATGTCGGAATCGGACATGGAGTTACAGGAGGCGATTCAAGCCGTCCGGCTTGAAGAGGATATCGTTTACAAACATCTCGATATTATAAAACAGCAGATATTGGGAGAGGAAGGCGAAACTCTGGAGAAAGAGACGCGGGAACTGTTTGCAAACTGGAAACCGATCAGAGACGAAGTGATCGCACATGTTATGGATGGAGATAAAAATACGGCGGCTCGCATAACCAGAGAAAAAGGTGCCGACTATGTTTCTGTTTTAGAGAGAAAAATGCTGGAACTGACTTCTTATGCCAGAAACAAAGCTGACGGCTTCATGAATAACGCAAGAAAAGTACAGCATCGGATATTCAGAATCACGATGGTGATTATCCCGGGGGTTGCTCTGTTTTCAGCCCTTATCGCTTTTCTGATAATAAGAAGCATTCTCTCGAGTGTGTCCGCGCTCAGGGCTACCATGTCTGAAATCACCAAGACCGGAACATTAACCAAATCAGAACTGACCGGAAATAACGAAATTACAGAGATGGCCCGGCATTTCAACGTGCTGATCCAGAAACTGCAAAACCAGTTCTGGCTCAGAGACGGCAAGAATTCACTGAATCAGGAATTGTCCGGCAAGCTTTCATACAACGATCTTGCGACAAAGAGCATCTGTTTTGTTTCAAGATATGCGGATGCATGCGCCGGGGTCCTCTACACATACAACAGTGACGAAGCACTGTGCGAACTCAGAGCATCTTATGCATTTGTCGAAAGAAAATACCTCTCCAATCAGTTCAATGCCGGTGAAGGGATTGTCGGGCAGGCGGCTGTTGAAAAAAAGCCGATTCTGCTCAGGAACATAACGAGAGAAGAGGCGGTCGGAAATACCGGAACGGTGAGCGAGCCTCCGAAAAATATTTACGCTGTTCCGATGCTTTACGAGGAAGAATTGTACGGAATCCTGGAAATTGCCTCTTTTGAAGAGATTAAAGGCACCAAAATAGAATTCCTTGATTCCTCTGCACAGATTATTTCAACCGCTCTTTATACCGCATTCCAGAACCAGCAGATCAAAGAACTTCTGGAATCCGCCCGGAAATCAAACGAGGCATTGCAGATCAGAGGCGAGGAGCTCAACGAGGCCAACGAAAAACTGAAGGCCGTGAACGATGAACTTCAGGCGCAGTCAGATGAGCTTCAGGCGCAGTCAAATGAACTGAAAGCGCAGGCTGATGAACTCAAGGTGCAGAAAGATGAACTGGAAGTCCAGCAGAGCCAGGTGGAAGAGGCCGACCGGCTCAAGTCGGAGTTTCTTTCCAATATGAGCCATGAACTGCGGACGCCGCTGAACAGCGTGCTCGCCCTGTCCCAACTGATGATCGCACGGGGGACAGGAAAGGATCCGGACCAGGAGGCGGAATATCTGCGGGTTATCGAGCGCAACGGCCGAAGTCTTCTCTCCCTGATCAATGATATTTTGGACCTGTCCAAAATTGAGGCCGGCCGGATGGATCTCTATCTGTCGGATTTTGATCCCCGGGATGTGGTTGACCGCTCCTTGGATACCATTCATCCGCTGGCTGATGAAAAGGGACTGAGGATAATCAGCGACATCGGGGAGGGCCTTTCAATGCATTCTGATGAAGACAAAGTTCACCAGATCCTGCTGAACCTCTTCTCCAATGCGGTGAAGTTCACAGAGCAGGGTGAGATCAGGATACGGATGTGGGAATCCCATGGAGAGGTCTCCCTTGCTGTCAGAGATACGGGAATCGGGATCAGCAAGGAGGACATTGTTCACATTTTCGACGAGTTTCGGCAGGCCGACGGATCAACCACGAGACAGCACCAGGGAACGGGCCTGGGCCTGGCAATATGCCAGAAACTCGCCGGACTGATCGGCGGAGAAATATCCGCTGAATCTGAGGTGGGCCTCGGAAGCACCTTCACCCTGAACCTTCCCCTTATGATTGACGACAGAGGACAGAGGACAGCCGTCAACCGTCAACCGTCAACTGGAAACCGGAAACCGGAAACCGGAAACCGCCAACCGCCAACCGCCAACCGCCAACCGCCAACCGTCAACCGTCAACTGACCACTGACAATCGTCAAACCGTCCTGATCATCGAGGATGATGAAGAGATATGTAATCTTATCAAAGACTATCTGACAGATGCCGGGTATCAGACGGCCACAGCGAGAAATGGGAAAGAGGGTCTGAAGCTTGCGAGTGAACTGAAGCCTTTTGCCATCACCTTGGATATTCTGATGCCGGAAATGGATGGATGGGAGGTGATTCGAAGACTCAAGGCTTTGGAAGAGACCGCGGACATCCCTGTAATTATCGTCTCTGTCAGTGAGGATCGGGAAACCGGAACGGCATTGGGGGCCTCGGGATATGTGCTCAAACCGATTGACCGTCACGTTCTCCTCTCAGAGATTGAAAAGGTGTCGGTTTTTCATAAGGTACAGCGCATCCTGGTGGTGGATGACGATCCCATCGTCCGTGATTATCTTGAGGATCTTCTGGGTGACAAGGGCTATGTGGTTGAAACCGCGGCGGACGGAAAGGAGGGCATTGCTCAGGCTGTCGCGTATCCGCCCGATATTATGATTCTGGATCTGATGATGCCGGGAACAGACGGATTCACTGTTCTCGACCGGATACGCCGGGAGCCCTCGACCCGAAACGTGCCAGTGATCATCCTGACTGCAAAAACGCTCACCCGGGAAGAAACTGTCCGCCTGGCGGACGCGGTGCATCACATTATCACGAAAGGAAAGGTGGATAAGGACCAGCTCCTGCACAAAATTGAAGAGACTCTGGCAAAACTGACGGCACCGAAACCGACCACTCCCAAAGCAAGGGAGAAGCCTCTCATTCTGATCGTGGAGGATAACGAAGTGGCGATCCTGCAAATCCGTTCGATCCTGGAGGAAAAAGACTATGATGTTCACTCCGCTTTTGGCGGGAGCGAGGCACTGGCGTCTGTTGAGCAGGAGATTCCGGATGCGGTGATTCTTGACCTGATGATGCCGGAGGTTGACGGGTTCCAAGTTCTGGAACAGATCCGGTCAACTTCCAGAACAGCCGACCTGCCGGTGCTGGTGCTCACTGCCAAAGAACTGACCGCAGCGGACAAGGCCCGTCTGAGTCACAACAATATCCAGCAGCTCATTCAGAAAGGGGCGGTTGACCGGGATCAACTGGTCGCGTGTGTGACAAAACTTCTTGAAAGCCGAAAACGGCCGGATCATGACGGAAAGGCCCCGGCGGAACCGACAGCGCCGGAACCGCGGCAGGAAGTTTGTGCAGAGGAGAGGCCGACAGGATCAGATGATCCCGGGGAGACCGTCATTCTGATTGTGGAGGACAATCCTGACAACCTGTTCACCATGTCAACCATCTTGGACGGATTCGGATATTCGTATATCACCGCCGGGGATGGCGAGGCCGCGGTCAGGGCGACAGCGGAATCTCATCCTGACCTGATCCTTATGGATGTCCAACTCCCTGTGTTGAGCGGCTTGGATGCAACCAGACAGATCAAATCCGATCCATCTCTTGCCCAAATTCCCATTATCGCAGTGACCGCGAGGGCAATGCGGGGGGACCGGAAGAAGATACTCGCGGCAGGATGTGACGATTATCTGTCCAAGCCGATTGATCCGTCGGATCTGATAGAACTGATCAGGAAATATCAATAGATCATCCGGGGCTTCAAAGTTCGTAGTTCCGCCTTTAGGCGGTGCCCCACCGCCTAAAGGCGGAACTACGAACTTGAAAGGAGGAAAAAACGGATTATGAATTCACGACTTGAAATTGTCCCTGTCGGTGAACTTCGAATATCTGCCGATACAGAAACTGTCCTTGTCACTGTGACAGGCTCGTGTGTGGCGCTTGCCCTGTACGACGCTGAAAAGCGGATGGCCGGGATGCTTCACGTCGTTCTGCCCGGCCGCAGAAGCGTCAGGCGTAAGGGGGATCGGAAGAGCTTCTTTGCCGATACCGGCACACCCCTGCTTGTGGAAGAGATGATCCGGAGCGGTGCCAGACGGAAAAACCTGAAAGCAACGGTTGCCGGCGGCGCGTCGCTTCTTTCAAACGGGACAAATATCGGCCTCAGAAATGTGAAAGCGGTGACCGCTTTATTGGAAAAAGAGGGGATTCCCATTGTTATGAAACATATCGGTGGAAAGATCGGACGCCGTGTTACACTCCCTGTCGCCACCGGTCAGGCAAAGGTGGAGCCTATCTTGTCAAAGCAGAGAATCCGATCCCCTGTTCCCTGTGAAAGGGAGCGATCTCTTCCATCGGGACATCTGAAAATGATTCTTTCAGAACTGGCCGCCCTGAAACCGTGCCCCGGTCATTCAGAAAGGCTTATAAAGGCTGTGCATGACGCTGCAATCGACTGGGAGGAGGTCAGCCGGATTGTTTCACGCTGTGTGATTCTGACCATGCATATCTTCCGAATTGCCAACTCGCCCTATTACGGCCGGCCCGGGAAAATATCATCATTCAGACAGGCACTGACGGTGTTAGGCACCAGACAACTGCGACGGATTTGCATACTGGCATCAGTTACCCGGAAATCCGAAAGCCAGTTTGATTATTCTGAAATTTCAGGAACAATGCTATCCCGGCATTGTCTGGCTTCCGCTGTGATTGCCCGGTATCTGGCAACTGCCATGCCGCTTCAATTTCAGGAAGATGTCTTTACAACAGGTCTGCTTCATGGTATAGGGAATTTGAGTCTGATGATTTTGAACAGCCTGTCCCGAACGGAGTCCGTTGAATGGGATATGAGCGGCAGTGAATTGGGGGGGCTTGTTCTTTCAGCATGGAAAATGCCCGAACATATCATAACCGCGATCTCATCTTATGAATCACCGGGACCGGCCCATAAGATTCAGCCCATGGCCGCATTTGTACATGCAGGCTGCGGAATCAGCCGGTTATTGGAAATAACGCCCACAGCGGAACCGGGAGAATTCAAATTCTCTTCAGACGTCTTAGAGAAAATCGGCCTGAAAAACGGCCTCGCCGGTATCCTGCCGGGCGTGTTCAGGGAATTGGAATTAAGAAACTTGATGCTTGATATTTGATGCTTGATGCTTGATACTTGATGCTTGATATTTGATGCTTGATATTTGATCAAGCACCAAGCACCAAGTATCAAATATCAAGTATCAAGCATCAAGCATCAAATATCAAGCATCAAACATCAAACATCAAATTTAAAAGGAACCCATAATGAATAACGCTATCCTGATGGCTGTTGATGACAAACCGGATAATCTGTTCGTTCTTGAACAGTTGATCGCTACTTACTGCCCCGAATGCAGGGTGGTCACCGCGCAAAACGCCGAAGCCGGACTGGCTATTGCTGCTGAAACCCCTTTGGATGTCGCAGTAATCGATGTTCAGATGCCCGGTATGGATGGTATTGAAATGTGCCGGCGTCTCAAATCCGACGATGCCACTGCAAACATGCCGGTTATTCTTCTGACTGCCCACAAGTCAACTCCCCAACTGAAAGTAAAAGGATTGGATGCCGGCGCGGATGACTTCATCACCAAACCCGTTGACAGCCATGAACTCATCGCCAAGATAAAAGTGATGCTCCGTATTAAAAAAGCAGAAGACACTCTGCGCCGCGACAGGGATAAAAGCGAGGAGCGATATCGCCTGCTGTTCAACACCATGCTTCACGGATTTGCCTTATTCGAGATCATCCGCGGCAATGAGAGCGACCCTCCTGATTACCGTTTCACAGAGGTCAATCCCGCGTTTGAGATCCTGACCGGCCTCAAATCCGAAGAAGTGACAGGCAAGGGGATGAAAGAAGTTTTACCGAAAACGGGACCATCCTGGACAGAAATTTTCGGTGAAGCCGCGAAAGGGAACTCAGCCCGATTTGAAAGCTATTTCTGGGAATTTGACAAGTATTTTGAAGGGGTGGCTTACTGTCCGCAACCGGGTCAGGTTGCGATTATTTTCGACGACGCAACGGAACGAAAGCATCTGGAATCCCAGCTCCGTCAGGCGCAGAAAATGGAGGCAATCGGCACCCTGGCCGGAGGGATTGCCCATGACTTCAATAATATCCTTTTCCCCATCATCGGATATACAGAAATGAGTATGGACCATGCTTCCCAGGATAACCGGCTCAGAAAAAATCTCACACAGGTGCTGAACGCGGCAAATCGCGCCAGAGAACTTGTTCAGCAAATCCTCACATTCAGCCGCCAGACTGACAAAGAACTTAAACCTCTGATTCTTCAACCGATCATCAAGGAGATCGTCAAACTGCTGAGAGCTTCATTGCCCTCAACCATTCATATCCGCTATTCCATGGATGACAAATGCGGGCCGGTTATGGCTGATCCTGTTCAGATCCATCAGATTATCATGAACCTCTCCACGAATGCCTATCACGCGATGGCTGAAAACGGCGGAACTCTGGAAGTGAGTCTCAGGGAGACAGAACTCGGTCCGAATGATTTCCCTGACATGCAACCCGGGCCGTATATGAAGCTGAGTGTGACCGATACAGGTCAGGGCATGACAGATGAGATAACGGAACGGATTTTTGATCCGTACTTTACCACCAAGGAGAAGGATAAGGGAACCGGACTGGGGCTTTCCATAGTCCACGGAATTGCCAAAAGTCACAACGGGCATATCTCTGTTTACAGCAAACCGGGACAGGGATCCGCTTTTCATATCTGGCTGCCGCTGATTGAATCTTCTCCGCCCGCACAGAAATCTCTGCCCGAGGAACCCTTGCAGGGAGGCAGGGAGCGAATTCTGCTGGTCGATGATGAGGAACAGATTGTTTCCATGCAAAAGCAGATGCTGGGACGCTTAGGCTATAAGGTTACGGGACTGACCGACAGTCTGGAGACCCTGAAAATATTTCAGAAACATCCGGCCGACTTTGATCTTGTCATCACAGATACAACCATGCCGAACCTGACAGGCGTGGAATTGGCCGGAGAGATGATGCGTATCCGTCCGGACATCCCGATAATCATTTGCAGCGGATTCAGCGAGCATATCACGGAAGAGAAGGCCAAAGCCATGGGCATCCGGGAATATGCCATGAAACCTGTACCCAAAGACAAGCTGGCCAGAATGATACGGCGGATACTGGATGAGACGACGGTTGACAGTTGACGGTTGACGGTTGACAGTTTACGGTTGACGGTTGACAGTTGACAGTTGACAGTTGGCGGTTGGCGGTTGGCGGTTGGCGGTTGGCGGTTGACGGTTGGCGGTTGACAGTCGTCTCATCCAGTATCCGGCGTACCAGCCTGTTGACCGTCAACCGTCAACTGACAACCGTCAACCGTCAACCGTCAACTGACAACCGTCAACCGTAAACCGTAAACCGTAAACCGTAAACCGTAAACTGAGGTGCAGATAATATGAGAAAAATTTTGGTGATTGATGATGAAAAAAATATTCAGGAGATTGTTTCGGTATTGTTGGAAGAGTTCATTCCTGACTGCGCGGTGCTGAAGGCGGAATCAGGTGCTGAAGGCATAGAAAAGGCGAATGCGGAACAACCCGATACCATTCTCCTCGATATTAATATGCCGGACATGGACGGGTTTGAAGTCTGTACGCGGCTGAAATCCGGAGAAGAGACAAAGCATATCCCGATCATTTTTTTTACAGGCGACCAGACGGATTCCGGAAGCCGTATCAAAGGGCTGAACCTGGGCGCGGATGCGTTTCTCCCCAAGCCCGTCAAAGGGGCCGAGTTGGTGAGTCAGATCAATGTGATGCTTCGGATCAAACGGACTGAGGACCTCCTGCGCATAGAAAAGAGTCATCTGGAGGAAGCAGTACAGGAAAGGACCCGGCGTCTGACTTGGGAGGCATCTGTCAACGAAGCCGTAGCCGAACTGTCCGCCGCGCTGCTCTCGCCGTTATCCATTGAAAATATTTCCTCTCTTGTGCTTGATAAAGCCAAGAGCCTCACAAAAAGCAGGCATGGCTGCGTCGGCTACATTGATCAGTCAACCGGATATCTCGTCTCTCCCGATACAGCTACAAAGGAAGGGGATACCTGTGATTCGGCGGATAAAAAGCCTGTCCCGAAGGAATTAAAAGGGTTGTGCGGATGGGTGCTGAAAAAAAGAAAGCCTTTATTGAGCAATGCCCCTGAAAAAGACCCGCGTTCATTCGATACTCCTTCGGCCGGATCTAGGCCGATCCGGCGGTTTTTATCAGCGCCCGCACAGATCGATCAGAAACTCGTGGGCCAGATTGTACTTTTCAATTCGGACACGGACTATACGGAACAGGACCTTAAACTGGTCGAACGTCTGGCAACTCTCTACGCGATTGCAATTCAGCGCAAGCGGACAGAAGACGAACTGGTCAGAGCCAGGGAGGACGCAGAATCTGCCAACCGGGCCAAAAGCGAATTTCTGGCCAATATGAGCCACGATATCCGAACTCCGATGAACGGCGTTCTGGGGATGCTGGAACTGACGCTCGACACAGCCTTAAATGAGCAACAGAGGGAATACCTTACGATGGCGAAGTATTCCGCGGATTCGCTCCTGCACCTTCTGAATGAGATCCTCGATTTGTCCAGAATTGAGGCCGGAAAACTGGATATAAATCATATCCCTTTTAATCTCTCTTCGGTCATTGAATCCGCGATAGCCCCTCTGAAACTGAAAGTTAATGAGAAGGGGCTGAAATTGAAATATGATATTTCTCCTGACATTCCCGTCCTCCTCACAGGCGATCCGGATCGTCTGCGTCAGATCATTGTGAACATGCTGAGAAATGCCATCAAGTTTACGGAAAAAGGCGGGCTTTTCATTCAGGTGAGACCGGATAACAGCGCCGAAGATCACCGGTCTGAGACAGAAGAACCTCTTCACGATCCTCAATCCTCAGTCCCTTGTCTTCAATTCTCCGTAAAAGACACCGGGATCGGGATTTCGAGCGATAAACTTGACAAAATTTTTGACCCGTTTTTCCAGGTTGATGGCCCAGTTCAGCAAAGCTACGGAGGTGTCGGACTCGGCTTGAATATCTGCCGGCAGTTGGCGGAACGGATGGGTGGCCGGATATGGGCGGAAAGTGAGACCGGTAAGGGAAGCGCTTTCCATATTACCATCCCCTTCGCCCCGCACCCGGAACCTGCGGATTCAAACGGGATTCAGAGAACCCGGGAACCCAAAACTTCGGAGGATTCAATACTTCCCGGAGAGCAGGAGAGCAGACTTCAAGCTTCCGGATACCCGAGGCGTCCATCAGGGGATAAGATCAGGATATTGGCGGCCGAGGACGATCTGACCAGTCAGAAGGTGGTCACAAGTATTCTGGGTGCCTGCGGCTATATGGTGATGGGAGTCACCAGCGGCAAAATGGCCCTGGAAGCGCTCAGGTGCATTCGTTTTGACCTCATTCTTATGGATATCCGAATGCCGGAAATGGACGGCATTAAGGCGACAAAGGCAATACGGGATTGGGAATCAGGGAAGGGCGGAATTGAAGGATTGAGGAACTCCCCGATTCCGATTATTGCCCTGACAGCCCATGCCTTCAAAGATGACCGGCAACGGTGCCTGGCGGCCGGTATGGATGATTACATCTCCAAGCCGATAAACAAAAAGGAGCTTTTGACAGTTGTTGAAAGATTTGTCCCGAAGGCTGAAACTGAGACGCAGGACGCGGCGCACCCCACATTCAATCAGTTTTTCAAAGAGGCGGACGACAAAATACGGCAATTGCGGGATGCGATTTCGTCCGGGGACGAAAGATCGATGGAAAATCAGGCGCAAAAGTTGAAAGATATGGCATCTGTGGCAGGAGCGTATAAGCTCAGGGACGAAACCTTCCGGTTCCAGCTTGCCGTCAGAAAGGGGGATATGGAAAAGTGCGGTCTGCTCTTTGAGAAGATTGAGAAAGCGTTTGAGAAGCTGAAAATACTTGAGAGATAACTCCCTAATTCTGTTCGGCTATTTCCATGACAAACTGCTTTAAGACCTTCAGGATTCTGAATATGTCAAAAAGATCATCCTTCGTTGCAGTGTAGGCATCACTGATACAATACGATTTGTCCTTTAATACCATAAAGAACCAGAAGCGGCCTCTTACATAACAGCCGTAAACAGGTATTTTATGTTCGTTAATCTCCTGGGAAACCAGCATGGCGGCCAATGCCTGGGCAGCAGGATCACCCTCTGCGTCCTTTTCCTTCTTGTACTCCTGAAAACAAAAATAAGGCTTTTTGGGCACACGCCAGCCGCTGGCGATCATACTGTCAGGTTTTCCTTTCATCTCAATGCCGTCAACGACACCTTTGAGAAGCCTGTCAGCAAAAAGATTAAAATTTTCGCCTGTAAAGTTTATTAAGGCAAAGACAGGCCCGATGAAGTTTAATGCCAATTCCTGCTCATTCCAGTTATCCACGTTTATCAGGAGTAATTCGCGAAAATTAAGCAAAATATTATGCTCAAGATCCGAAAGTTCAGCCTCACCGTCAAGCAGGTTTTGTAAAGACTGGCTTGTTCTGATCTGTTTTAAACCAAATGTGCTGTCCAACATTTCCAAAGTGCATTCATTGAAAGATAGCATTATCAAACCTCCTCATAAAACTCAAACTTAAACTTGAACTTAAACTTAAACTTGAACTTGAACCTTAACAATAGGCATCTCAAGCATTCTCGTCAATCTTGAACTTATAAATATTTACGTTCACGTTCAAGTTCAAGTTCAAGTTTTCATGTTATTCAGCAACTATCCTGTTCAAAAACTGCCCGGTATAAGACCCCTCAATCTCCGCTATCTCCTCGGGCGTCCCGCATCCCACAATATATCCCCCTTCGTCTCCGCCTTCCGGCCCGAGATCAATGATGTGGTCTGCGGACTTGATCACATCCATGTTATGCTCAATCACGATCACGGTGTTCCCCATGTCGGTGAGCTGGTTCAGGACATTCAGGAGCTTCTGAATATCATAGACGTGCAGGCCGGTGGTCGGTTCGTCGAGAATGTAAACGGTCCTGCCGGTGGCCTTCTTGCTCAGTTCCCTGGAGAGCTTGATCCGCTGGGCCTCGCCACCGGAGAGCGTGGTGGCCGGCTGACCGATTTTGATGTATCCCACGCCCACATCCACCAAGGTTTGCAGCTTTGACCGGATTGAAATGATATTCTCGAAAAAGGCGAGCGCCTGATTCACGGTCATATCCAGAACATCCGCGATGTTTTTCCCCTTGTACCGGATCTCGAGGGTCTCCCGGTTGTATCGCTTGCCGCGGCACACATCGCAGGCCACATAGACATCCGGGAGAAAGTGCATTTCGATCTTGATGATGCCGTCTCCCTGACAGGCTTCGCACCGTCCGCCTTTGACATTGAAGCTGAATCGGCCCTGTTTGTAGCCTCGCACCCGGGACTCCTCGGTTTTGGAGAACAACTCCCGGATGTGGGTGAAGAGATTGGTATAGGTTCCGGGATTGGAGCGGGGCGTCCTTCCGATGGGGGACTGGTCAATGTGTATCACCTTATCCATGTATTCAAGCCCGGATATGCCGGAATGCGCGCCTGCCCGTGTCCGGGTCTGATACAGTTTCCGGGCAAGAATTCGGTACAGTGTCTCCAGAACAAGGGAAGACTTTCCGGAGCCGGATACGCCGGTGACGCAGATAAAACATCCCAGGGGAAATTCCGCTCTGATCTTTTTGAGGTTGTTCTCCGAGGCGCCTGTGAGAACAAGTTTCTTCCCGTTACCGACGCGCCGCTCCGAGGGAACTTCAATCCGCCTCTGACCGGACAAATACTGACCGGTAAGGGATTTTTTGCTTCTGAGCAGCGCCTTCGGCGTTCCGGCAAAGACCACCTCCCCGCCGTGAACCCCCGCAGCGGGTCCCATATCCACCACATAATCGGCGGAACGGACAGTCTCCTCGTCATGCTCCACAATCAGAACCGTGTTGCCCAGGTCGCGCATCTGTGAAAGGGTGGAGAGAAGGCGCTGATTATCCCGCTGATGCAGGCCGATGCTCGGTTCGTCCAGGACATACAGCACACCGGTCAATTTTGATCCGATCTGTGTGGCAAGGCGTATCCGCTGGCTCTCGCCCCCGGAAAGCGTATGAGCGGCCCTGTCAAGGGTCAGATACGACAACCCCACGTTTTTGAGAAAACCGAGCCGCTCCGTGATCTCCTTCAGAATTCTTCCGGCGATGATCGCTTCTTTCCCTTCCAATTTCAGTTCATTAAAGAAAGTGTGCGCATCTGCCACTGAAAACGCCGTCGCCTGGGATATGGAAATTCCTCCTGTTTTAACCGCCCTGGAGGCCCTGCTCAGTTTTTCGCCGTTACACTCCGGGCAGGGGCGGAAATTCATATACCGCTGGATATCTTCCCTGGAGTAGCGTGAATCTGTCTCCCTGTACCGTCGCTCCATGCTCGGAATAATCCCTTCAAAGGTCTTCTGATAGGTAAACCGGCGGTTATCCCGTTCAAAATGGAAGGTGATCTTCTCCTCTCCCGTGCCATAGAGCAGGGCGTTTTTAAACCGATTCGGAAGGTTCTTATAAGGGGTGTAAATGTCAACGCCGTAATGCGAAGTCAGGCTATCCAAAAATTCGGCAAAATACGGGGAGTTTCTGTTGGCCCACGGCGCTGCGGCGCCGTTCCTCAGAGAGATGTCGGGGTCCGGGATGATCAGTTCCGGATCAAATTCGGTGGTTGTTCCCAGACCGTCGCAGTTCGGGCACGCGCCCTGGGGGGAATTGAACGAAAAACTCGCCGGCGTAAATTCGGGGTAACTGACGCCGCACTGAATACATGCCGACTTTTCGCTGAAAAGGATCGGTTCCTTGTCGGGAATGTCAACCGTGACAAGGCCGTCCGACTGGGACAGGGCCAGTTCCAGGGAATCTGCCAGCCGGTTTTTAATTCCTTCCTTAATGATCAGCCGATCCACAACCACATCAATGATATGTTTTTTGTTTTTATTTAATTTGCCGACCTCTTCGATTTCCAGGGTCTCCCCGTCAACACGCACCCGGGCAAACCCGTCTTTTTTCAGGCGTTTGAAGAGCTTTTCATGGGTCCCTTTCTGACCCGTGACAAGGGGGGATAAGATAATGATCCGGGTTCGTTCAGGCAGGGAGAGGACCTGGTCGATAATCTGATCGATGGTCTGTGAGCTGATCGGCTGTCCGCACTTGTAGCAGTGGGGCGAGCCGACCCTGGCATAAAGGAGGCGGAGGTAATCATAAATCTCCGTGACCGTCCCCACCGTTGACCGGGGATTGTGGCTGGCTGTCTTCTGCTCAATGGCAATGGCCGGGGAGAGTCCCTCTATCAGTTCCACATCCGGTTTGTCCATGCGCTCCAAAAACTGGCGCGCATAAGTGGAGAGGGACTCCACATATCTACGCTGCCCCTCCGCGTAAAGGGTGTCAAAGGCAAGGGTTGATTTGCCGGACCCGGAGAGGCCCGTTACCACGATCAGTTTGTTTCGGGGCAGTTCGACATCGATGTTTTTCAGGTTGTGCTGCCGCGCCCCGCGTATGGTGATTTTGTTGTTATTTGTCATTTTGTGTTTTGGTGTTTGGTTTTGTGTTTAGTGTTTGATTGTTTAGCTTACCAAACTTGGTGTTTGGTGTTTGATTGTCTATCTCACCAAACGCAGTTCTGTCAGTGTCTCTGTCAGATCATTCATAAACTGCCGATAAGCTGAAAGAGATTTTAAGCGTTCTAATCGAATATGTCCGGCTAATGGTTCGTAAAGAGATCCCAGTTTTATCCGACGGCGTCGGCCGCTGGAACGATGGTTTGTACCTTTTTAATCGCCTCTCTGAGTCTCTGTTTAGGATCGGCATCCGCTTCAATTTCCCGATGTTTTTTAGGAACTCCCATTCCATCCGCATCAAGTTCTGTACCGATGACTCTCTGTAGTGCCTCAATATCGGCCAACATCGCCTCAGTCATTCGGATGGGAATGATAGGTACAAGCTGGCTGCAAACATCACCTTCATCTTTTTCTTTGAAAACCAGATCAAAACCGGGGCTGATTCTTTCATTCATCGCCCGATCCGCTGTAGGATGATCCGCATCCGCGTGAACGATAAGCGCATGATAACCGCTTGCCTGACGCGCCACTTTCAGAATACATTCTGCCCGTGTCTGAGGGATGGGAGAATCGGGTTCCAAAAATATAATTGCTGATTATAACGGATTTAGGGGAGGCTCCGAACCGCGAATGAACGCGAATGAACGCGAATCGCACGGATCACGGGGAGGAGTCACACCGTTCCCCGGTCGGGCGTCCTCCGGATCCGGGGATGCCCGGCCGTCATTCCGGTCACACGGTTCTGTGTCCGTTCGCGTTCATTCGCGTTCATTCGCGGTTCGGAGCCTCCCCGAAAAGCGTTATAATCAGTATAATTGGATCGGATACATTCGCAGGCGATTTTCCCTGGGTCATAATTATTTGTTCAGCCGTGCGTCGGATGATGATCGGTAGAAAGCGTTCATCAGTCCGTCCTTCAGCATAAAAAGCAAAAATTATTGTCTTCATTGATTATGATTTGCTTTAACCCGGCTATGGTTTCACCTGTTCTATATAATGCTTCACCTGATCAAGCGTATATTTTTCTTCCTGCTCATCTATGCCCAGATCAAGTTTGGTCTGAACACCGGATTCCACAGGAATAATTCTCGTAATTCTATGGGGCTGACCGTGGACGGCAACCTGGGTCGTCATATAAGCGAACAATATGTTTGGCCACACTTCTTCTTTCTGTGCAACCAGAACCGGGGAATGGGTGTTGACCAGCAATTGGCGTAAAGGTTCATCTGTCTGCTCCGGGTCAGAGAAATCTGTTGACAGCTCTTTTAACACACCAACCAGATTTCTGAGCCGGAGCGGATGAACGCCGTTCTCCGGCTCTTCAAAACAGAGCACGCCGCGATGTTCCGGGTCATTTTTGAGCGAAACCAGGGTCAGGGCCCGCAGTGTGCCATCGGAGATCACGCGTGACGAGAAAGAGCATCCGTCCTGGGTGTGAATGCGGACAAGATACTGATCCCTGCTCCTCTCTTCCTCAACATCCACTTTTAAAACGCCCGGTACAAGATTTGCCAAATCCCGTGAAACATCATTCAGAATAAAAGGATCTTCGCTTTGCATACGGGCAAGCGCGGTGGGTAAATTGCTCCCGTCCGAATCAATAAATGGTTGAGCCAGCATGGAACTGGGCTGCCGCAATACTTCAGGGTTGATATGCAGAAATTTCCATGAACGCATCTCTTCGTGTGCTGCAAAGGCATGGGGAAATTCGACGTTATTTATTCCGCTTAATACCGTGCGCTTAACTCGTTCCGCAACAATCACCCGTTTCCCTTCCCGTCCATCTGTATGAAGCTTGATACCTTTGGTTTTTCCCTTCCGAAATGTTGAGATAAAGGGCTCATTCCGTTCTTCTGTCAAGTTGGGCATCCGGTTTTTCTGAGAAAGATTATATCGCTTTATCCAAGCATCATCCTCCTGCCGGATCGGAAGGAGCGATTCCTTATCCACATAAAGCCGCTCTATTCCTCGTTTGTCACTGCGGCGAGCGATTTCCAGTTCATAACGGAGACGGGTATGTTTCAAATCGGCCTCAGCGCCCCAGTTGTCCTGAGCTTGGCGTTCAACAAGCATTTCAACAGCCAACTGCATTCGGTCGGAAGATCGGCCATCCGGAAACATGCTGAACAATTCGCCGGCTTCACCCCGCAAGTCATGAAAAGCGGTCCGCAGGTCCGAATCCGTCAAGCTGGACAACATACGAAGCGCGTCAAACAGATTGCTCTTGCCTGCTCCGTTCGGGCCTACGATCACCTGAAAAGGGCTTAGGTCAAGCTTGAAATCGTGAAAAGTTTTGAATCCGTTTATTTCGATGCGGGTAATCATGTTTTGTTTGAAATTTGAAATTTGAAATGTAACTTCTGTTTTCACTCGGAAGACTGATCCCAACATTCCATATCCGAGGTGAACACCCCATGTTCGTGCAGCCATGCCTCGACATCAGGCTCGAATCCCTTCGCACTCAGATACACCGGGCAGACAAACCGGAGGTTTTTCCCTTTCTTTCTGATATGCTGTTTCAGCATATCCACCTTTGTGACAAAAGATTCCGCATCCTCCTCCGAAGGCGGATTTTTCTCATCCCTGTTTTTCATCTCGAAAACCAGGGCATGGCAAGTGTCGGCATCCGATCCCTCTGCCAGAACGTCGAGTTCGCGGGCGGCGATTCCGGGCAACTGAACATGGTAATTCATCCGTACCGTGTCGAACCGGCTTTCGCAGCAGGCCGTCAGAATCTCCTCCATTCTGTCTGTGAGACGGGCACCGGCCGCGGGGCGCAGCCTCTGCCTGAAATTCCTCACCAGCTTTCTCTCTTTTCCGCACTTGTTCAGCTCCCGATAGACCATAAGTTCGGGTATCCGCCCCCTGAGTTCGCTGACTGTTCCCTGCAATGATTTTTTCTCCCTCTCCAGTTTTCGGACCTTGGCTGCCAGCTCGGACTCAACATCCGGACGGTCCCTGTCGATTTCCTCCTGGTACAGATCCCGAAATATCAGATCAAGGATGTCGTCGGGAATGCCGCAGTAACGGAAATTGCTGCTGCCTCTGCTGACGAGATCCCCGTATTCAAGCGTGCTGAGTCTTTTCTCAAGCTGCCGGTCATCCAGTTTGCCGGCGAGATGATCCCTGATCTCGTCACGGGTGCATTCCCTGAAGCGTTCCCGGGAAAGAAAGAGGAGAATCTTCTTCGCATGTCTGTCATTGACCTCTTTCATGGTCGAGTCGATATATTCGGACCAGGTCCCGAAAATTTCGCCATCCCGGTTCATGACCTCATAAGCCAGGGTCCTGATGGCACCGTCAACGGATGTGAAATCCCGGTCTGCCCAGTCGCTTCTGAAAAGGGCGGCGATGTAAAAGGGATCGCTCTGGGTCAGAAAATTTATGACAACGGCGCTTTCGTCGCTGACCGTCTCTCTCCTGTTTTCCGCATACCTGTAAACAGCCTCCAGCCCCTTGTCGGGAGCAAGTTTCGGCGAAATCGGCGTCCGTTTCAGCCGGCCCCCTTTGAACATTTCCCGCATCATCCGGGTCATCCAGCCCACATAGCTGCCGGACACGAGCATGGGCGTAATCTTTGACTCGGAAAGGCCGTGATACGCTCCGGGAAGATTTTTTGTCGGTATTTTGCAATCCTCATCCCGAAAAATATACTTGGTCATAAACTGGATTTCATCGATCATTACAAGAGCGAAGAAATTTTCCATACCGGCAAACCAGCCGGGCGTGTGAAAAGCCAGACTTCTTGCGTTCTCAACCCTTCCGGCTTCAAAATATTTCCGAAAGGTTCCGATTCTTCTGATAACATTGTCATGTCCCATGTCTCTGCCCATGGACTCGAGATCATCCATATCCCAGGGGGCATTGTCCGGGAGAAGAACCGTCCGGGTCTGAAACGAAAAGTACTGACTTACAAATGTGCGGAAATAGAGGTCCGAAAAATCGAGAAGCCACTGTTCATGCTTGGGCACCTCGATATAAAACGGAACCACCCTCCCCTCCTGATTCCACAGAATATTGAACAGTCGCTGCATGATGGCCGTTTTTCCGCTTTTGCGCCTGCCGAGGAGCGCGCGGGACTTTGATATTTTCCGGGGGATATCTCCGGCCCAGTTCAGCATCAGTTCCATTTCCCTCTTCCGTCCGCAGAAAAGCGAGGGATCGCCGATTCGTTCTTCAAGCGCATACGTCATGTTTTGCATGATTTACCTCCGTTGATTGCAGTCAGTTGTCACTTTTCGGGTGTACTATCCCCCTGCCGGATCAGAACGGCGATCCCAGTATTCCATATCCGAGGTGAACACCCCATGTTCGTGCAGCCATGCCTCGACATCAGGCTCGAATCCCTTCGCACTCAGATACACCGGGCAGACAAACCGGAGGTTTTTCCCTTTCTTTCTGATATGCTGTTTCAGCATATCCACCTTTGTGACAAAAGATTCCGCATCGTCCTCCGAAGGCGGATTTTTCTCATCCCTGTTTTTCATCTCGAAAACCAGGGCATGGCAAGTGTCGGCATCCGATCCCTCTGCCAGAACATCGAGTTCGCGGGCGGCGATTCCGGGCAACTGAACATGGTAATTCATCCGTACCGTGTCGAATCTGCTTTTGCAGCAGGCCGTCAGAATTTCCTCCATTCTGTCTGCGTGGCGGGCACCGGCCGCGGGGCGCAGCCTCTGCCTGAAATTCCTCACCAGCTTTCTCTCTTTTCCGCACTTGTTCAGCTCCCGATAGACCATAAGTTCGGGTATCCGCCCCCTGAGTTCGTTGACTGTTCCCTGCAATGATTTTTTCTCCCTCTCCAGTTTTCGGACCTTGGCTGCCAGCTCGGACTCAACATCCGGACGGTCCCTGTCGATTTCCTCCTGGTACAGATCCCGGAATATCAGATCAAGGATGTCGTCGGGAATGCCGCAGTAACGAAAATTGCTGCTGCCTCTGCTGACGAGATCCCCGTATTCAAGCGTACCGAGTCTTTTCTCAAGCTGCCGGTCATCCAGTTTGCCGGCGAGATGATCCCTGATCTCGTCACGGGTGCATTCCCTGAAGCGTTCCCGGGAAAGAAAGAGGAGAATCTTCTTCGCATGTCTGTCATTGACTTCTTTCATGGTCGAGTCAATATACTCGGACCAGGTCCCGAAAATTTCGCCATCCCGGTTCATGACCTCATAAGCCAGGGTTCTGATGGCACCGTCAACGGATGTGAAATCCCGGTCCGGCCAGTCGCTTCTGAAAAGGGCGGCGATGTAAAAGGGATCGCTCTGGGTCAGAAAATTTATGACAACGGCGCTTTCGTCGCTGACCGCCTCTCTCCTGTTTTCCGCATACCTGTAAACAGCCTCCAGCCCCTTGTCGGGAGCAAGTTTCGGCGAAATCGGCGTCCGTTTCAGCCTGCCCCCCTTGAACATCTCCCGCATCATCCGGGTCATCCAGCCCACATAGCTGCCGGACACGAGCATGGGCGTGATCTTTGACTCGGAAAGGCCGTGATACGCTCCGGGAAGATTGCGGGCCTGGACTTTTCGCTCTCTGTCCCAGAAAATATACTTGGTCATAAACTGAATTTCATCGATCATTACAAGAGCAAAGAAATTCTCCATACCGGCAAACCAGCCGGGCGTGTGAAAAGCCAGACTTCTTGCGTTCTCAATCCTCCCGGCTTCAAAATATTTCCGAAAGGTTCCGATTCTTCTGATAACATTGTCATGTCCCATGTCTCTGCCCATGGACTCGAGATCATCCATATCCCAGGGGGCGTTGTCCGGGAGAAGAACCGTCCGGGTCTGAAACGAAAAGTACTGACTTACAAATGTGCGGAAATAAAGGTCCGAAAAATCGAGAAGCCACTGTTCATGCTTGGGCACCTCGATATAAAACGGAACCACCCTCCCCTCCTGATTCCACAGAATATTGAACAGTCGTTGCATGATGGCCGTTTTTCCGCTTTTGCGCCTGCCGAGGAGCGCGCGGGACTTTGATATTTTCCGGGGTATGTCTCCGGCCCAGTTCAGCAGCAGTTCCATTTCCCTCTTCCGTCCGCAGAAAAGCGAGGGATCGCCGATTCGTTCTTCAAGCGCATACGTCATGTTTTGCATGATTTACCTCCGTTGATTGCGGTCAGTTTTGGGCGTATTTACAACCTGGGGTCTTTTATTGGGTGTGTCCCACCTCCGCCTGTCATTCCGGGCAAAACTGAAAAAATGGGACATTTTTTCAGTTTTGACCCGGAATCCACAGTTGCCGAACTCGGAAAATGTCCGTCTTTCAATTTGACATGATGGGCAGATGGGACACATCCCTTTTATTTTATCAGTCTTACAGGGCTTTTGATATATCTGGTTCTAACGGATTTTGTGGTTACGCATCATTTCAGGCGGTCGGGAAAATGCAGAGGCCGCAGAGAACCGCGAAGTCATCCGAATCTCTGTTGCATCCTCTGCGTTTGGAAAACAGATTCAGACCACAAAATCCGTCAGTGATATTTGTGATAAGTACCTGGCCATAAATTCTTTTGTTCTCACCTTTGTGCCTTTCTTTGTGCCTTTGTGCCTTTGTGTGAGATATGAAATGCCAAAAAACTTATGGACAGGTACTTAGACTGTTAATTCCTAATCCTAATTCGTTTTTGAGGATAAACCGGGTTTCAAAAAAAAACCCGGTTTTTCAACTTATGCCAGATGCCGCTCAATCAGTTCCACCAGATCAATCACTTCCATCTCACCTTCGAGGCCGCTGGTTTTAATGGCATCCTCGATATTGACCATGCAGAACGGACAGGCCGTGACAATGACGGTCGCGCCGGCTTCCTTGGCCATCTCGACCCTCAGTTTCCCCATCCGGGTCTCCTCAATCGGCTCATAGAACAGCATCAGTCCGCCGCCGCCGCAGCAGAAGGAGCGATCCCTGCACTTGGTCATCTCCACCCGTCTGATCCCCGGAATCGCGTCAATCACATCTCTCGGGATATCATAGATGCCGTTATGCCGGCCCAGATAGCACGGATCATGATAGGTGTAAACCGCGCTTCCATCAGCAGTCTTCAGGCGGATATTCTCCTCTCTGATGTTCCTCGCGATAACCTGGCTGATATGCTCCACACGCGGAAGCCCTTTGTAATCCTTTGTCAGAGCGTTGAACGCGTGCGGGTCCGCGGTGACAATGCTGCCCGCGCCCGATTTGAGGATGGCCTCGGTATTCTGCTCCTTCAGATCCTGGAAAAGCATCTCCTCACCGAATCTTCTCACATCATGGCCGCTATCCTTCTCCGCTTTTCCCAGGATGCCGAAATCGACGCCCGCGGCTGAAAGCACCCGCGCCGTGGCTCTGGCGATCTCCTGGATCCGGTCATCATAAGAGGTGATACTGTCCGCAAAGAACAACGTGTCAGCAACATTTTTACCGTCAAGGACCTTGACATTGCAGACCTGGGCGAATTCCTTATCCTTTGTCCAGTCCGCCCGTTTCTTCTCCATTTTGCCCCAGGGATTGCCGCGTTTTTCCAACGCGCTCAGCGGCTTTTGCAGGGACTGGGGAACATTCCCCTCATCCACCATGCCCCGCCTCAGGTCAACCATCTTGTCAATATATTCGATGGCGAGCGGGCATTCCTCCTCACACGCGCCGCAGGTGGTGCAGGACCAGATTTCATCCTCCTCAAATATGTCACCGACCAGCGGCTCCTTCCTGATCCAGTCTCCTCTTATGGGAAAGTGTTTGTAACAGTAATCCCTCGATTTGATGGTGACAAACCGGGGGGACAGAGGCCGTCCCACCGCGTTGGCCGGACACTGATCCGAGCACCTTCCGCAATCCGCGCATGAATAAAAATCGAGGACATGCTTCCAGGTGAAGTCTTGGAACTTTTTAACGCCAAAGGATTCAAGGTCATCCAACTGCTCATCCGTAACACCCCATCTGACCGGTTTGACCGAGCCTTTGTCAAGTTTCATAAACCAGACGTTGAAGATCGACGTAATCACATGAAAATGTTTCCCCAGCGGCAAAAAGCACAGGAAAAAGAAAAACGTCAGATCGTGAACATAATAGGCCACCAGATGCATTTTCTGAAGCGTTTCAATCGGTGTGCCGATCAGTATCTTTTTCCAGAGCCAGCCGAGGCTCAGAACCGCCGGCGCTTCGAACGGCAGTCCCTTCTGAATATTGGCTGCAACCGCGGTGCCTTCAAAACAGCTTTCGGACAGCATCAGCAGGGAGATCAGGAACAGAACGAAAATCGCCTCCCCGGTGTGTTCCTTTCCATACTTGGGGGGAACCGCGTACCTCAGAGGTTTGAAAATGCCCCTCCGGATCGCTGCAAGAATACACGCGATAAGTACCATTGTCGCCGCGTAATCCTTGAAAAAGCTGTAAACATGCCCCAGTTTGCCACTGAATCCCGGTATCACAAAATCTTCGGATACCCCGATTATCACCAACGATATGGAACGAAGGGACAGGATGATAAAACCGGCAAAAATCATAATGTGAAGAACACCGGCCATCATGTACCTCGGCTGTTTCCATTGGATCAGCCACAGTTTGATCAGGTTGACAACTCGCGTCGGGATACGATCAAACCGATGATCGGGCGATGACAAAACAAGCGGTGCAATTCGTTTTGCCATGATGTAAGTAAAGACACCTACCCCGATAATCGGAATCAGAACAGAAAAGATTATCGCGAGCATGCCTGCATTCGCAGGCGGAATCAAAGCTGTTTCCATTTAATTCCCTCTCCTTTCATGTCATTATGGGACATCAGTCTTTGAAAGCTGAAAGCTGAAAGTTTAAAATAGAAAGTTAAGTTAATCGCCTCAATTTTCAAACTTATAACTTTAACAGGCTCCCTAATTTATGAAGCCCCGATAGTATAATGGTTTGAACAATTCATTCCGGAGTTTTAAAAACTCCGGAAGCTCTTGCCAATTCCTCCTCCTCCTCCTCCTCCTCCTCCTTCCTCCTCCGGAGTGCAAGGTTTACCTTGCAGGATATATTCACAAGGAAACACTGCATTCCGTAAACTTGAACTTGAACTTGAACGTAAACGTAAACGTGAAAGTAAACATGACAAACACCGTAAACTTGATCGCTCATTGGCACGTTCAAGTTCAAGTTCAAGTCCATCACGTTATGCAATCAACAAATCATTTGCATCATTAATAAGAGGGACTCTTATACCATGCAAATTTACTTTAGACAACAAAAAAGGAGTTTCACATAGTGAATCAGATCGTTTTTTTTGAAAAATAATCTTTTTTGACATAAGTCAATGCAAAAAACTTTTGAATATACCATAAATATGCTAAAAATTAATTGTACCCGTCAGATTTGCCAATTCAGCAGGGTTTTCCTTGCCCGGTTCGGATTGGGAAATCCGAACCGCCGGATTTGACAATCCGGAACAGGGATCAGTCCTTAACTTTCAAATTTTAACTTTCAAGTTCCCAACTACGGAGGTATGATCATGAAATGTCCCGGACAGGATACCCGGTATTGGAAACCGGGAGCAGTCTTCGAGGTGAAATGCCCCAAGTGCGGCAGCGAAGTGGAGTTTTTCAAAGACGACACCTCTCGGAAATGCGACAGTTGCGGTCACAGATTTGTCAACCCGAGCATGGATTTCGGCTGTGCAGCATACTGTCAGTATGCTGAACAGTGCCTGGGAAATCTTCCGCCGGAGCTGATGGCTCAGAAGGAGAACCTTTTAAAGGATCGGGTGGCCATTGAAATGAAAAAATATTTCAGACGGGATTTCAGGCGAATCGGCCATGCAACAAAAGTGGCGCGTCACGCGGAACGGATCGGCAGAGCCGAAAGGGGAAACATGGCCGTGATTCTGGCTTCCGCGTATCTGCATGACATCGGCATCCATGAAGCCGAACGGAAATACGACAGCACCGCCGCAAAATATCAGGAGCAGGAAGGGCCTCCCATTGCAAGGGATATTTTAAGCCGGCTGGGCGCAAGGGAAGAACTGATTGAGGAGGTCTGCGATATCGTCGGGCATCACCATCACCCCCGGCCGGATGAAACCGCCAATTTCAAGGCGCTTTATGACGCTGATCTTATTGTAAACCTTGAAGAAAAACATAATGAAAATCCGATTGACCCGGACAGACTGACCCAGATCATTGAAAAATCCTTTCTGACCGAAAGCGGGCGCGAGGAGGCTGGGAAGGTGTTGCTTGATGCTTGATGCTTGATGCTGGATGTTTGATGCTGGATGCTGGATGTTTGATGCTGGATGCTGGATGCTGGATGCTGGATGCTGGATGTTTGATGCTGGATGCTGGATGTTGGATGCTGGATGCTGGATGCTGGATGCTTGATGCTGGATGTTTGATGCTGGATGTTTGATGCTTGATGCTGGATGCTGGATGTTTGATGCTTGATGTTTGATGCTGGATGCTGGATGTTTGATGTTTGGTGTTTGATGTTTGATGTTTTGTTGAAAGGAGACTCCATGAAAGTATTGCGTAAAATTATCGAGATTGACGAAGAATTGTGTGACGGTTGCGGATTGTGCGCGCCCGGATGCGCTGAAGGGGCGTTGCAGATTATTGATGGCAAGGCGCGGGTTGTTGAGGATAAATATTGCGACGGACTCGGCGCGTGTATCGGAGAATGCCCTACAGGCGCGCTCAAAATCGTCGAGCGGGACGCGGAAGAGTTTGATGAGGCCGCGGTGGAAAAATATCTGGCGGAAAAAGAGAAAGAGACCAAGGACGAATCATCGACCATGCCCTGCGGATGTCCTTCAACCCAGATTCAGAGCTTCATGCCCTCCGCAACCTGCCAGGACGCAAACCGGCCCGCGTCCGTTCAGGGACGCGAAGAATCAGCGTTGTCCCACTGGCCCGTGAAAATCAGGCTTGTCCCCGCAAACGCCCCGTTTCTCAGGGGAGCAGACCTGCTGGTCGCGGCGGATTGCGTTCCTTTTGCCTTTCCGAACTTTCACGGGGATTTGCTGAAAGGAAAAACCGTGATGGTGGGATGTCCGAAATTTGATGACGTTCAGGAATATATCGACAAATTTGCCAACATATTCAAAACCGCGGATATCAGAAGCGTCAGCACAGTTGTAATGGAGGTCCCGTGCTGCTCCGGCCTCCCCATGATCGTGAAAAAAGGGATGGAAGCATCGGGAAAGGATATTCCGATAAAGGAAATTGTTGTCAGCTCACGAGGGCAGATTCTCAAAGAGCCTTGCTCTTAATCTCGATCTCGATCTCGATCTCGATCTCGCTCTTGCTCTTTATCTTGCTCTTTATCTTGCTCTTGCTCTTGCTCTTTATCTTGCTCTTGACCCGTTTTTGTTGCGATCAGGATTAAGATAAAGAGCAAGATAAAGATAAAGAGCAAGAGCAAGAGCAAGATAAAGATAAAGAGCAAGAGCAAGAGCAAGATAAAGAGCAAGAGCAAGAGCAAGAGTTTCTAATCCAGAGCCTGCCGGATAGCCTTGGCGATATCGCTTCTGATTACAGGCTTCACAACAAATTCCCGAATGCCCATGGCCTTGACTTCATCCTTTGTGACGAATTCACTGAAGCCGGTGCAGAGGATGATCGGAATTTCCGGCCGGATGCGCAGGATCGCCTCGGATAATTCGACGCCGCTCATATGGGGCATGGTTGTATCTGTAATGACAATATCGAAATTTTCCGGATGACTGCGAAACGCGTCCAGCGCTTCTACACTGTTGGTCAGAGCGGTGATGTTGTAGCCGAGCTTCTCCAACATCTGCCGCGCCATTTCAACAATCTGTTCTTCATCATCGACCAGCAGAACCCTCTCATTACCCCTCGGCAGAGGCTTGTCGGGCAGAATTTCCGATACATTTTCGGGATCTGAAATCAGAGGCAGATAAACGTGAAAGGCAGTTCCTTTGCCCGGTTCGCTACATACCGTGATATATCCGTCATGGCCTTTGACGATTCCGTGAACCACTGAAAGCCCTAATCCGCTCCCTTTTCCCTGCTCTTTTGTGGTAAAATACGGATCAAAAATTCGCTCCATTATCTTACGATCCATGCCATGACCTGTGTCGCTGATGCTGAACCGCAGATACCTTCCCGGCTCTATGTCGGGGTAACCCGCGATATCGTCCGCACCGAGTTCCGTATCATTCAGAAGCACTGTTATGACACCGCCTTTTTCATCAACGGCATGATAGGCGTTGATGCAGAGATTCATGACAACCTGGTGCATCTGACTGGAATCGGCCAATATGGACCCGCATTCCTTAATCGAGTGGCGTATCTCAATATTTGCCGACAAAGTGATCCTGAGCAGATTCAGCACTTCTTCAATGATATATTGAATCTTGAGGGGAACCCGCTCCCGACTCTCCTGCTGGCTGAAAGTGAGAATCTGTTTTACCAAGCCCCTGGCCCGATAAGACGCTTTTAACACCTGCTCCAGATTTGATCGGATCACGCCATCCCGGGGGACATCATCCATGGTCAGGTCGATGTACCCGATGATGGAATAGAGAATATTGTTGAAATCATGGGCAATCCCCCCTGCCAATGTGCCGATGGATTCCATTTTCTGAAACTGGCGGATCTGCTCCTGAAGTCTCTTTTTTTCCTCCTCTGCTTTTTTGCGCTCATGGATGTCACGGGATATGGTCAGCACGGCCTTCTTTCCGCCATACTCAATGATTCGGCTGCTTTCCTCAACCGGGATGACTTCGCCGTTCCGGCGCACCTGGGCCGATTCAAAGACGATATGACCTTTCTCTCTTAATTCTTCCATCCGCTTTGATGTCAAAGCCGCGTATTCCGGGGATGTGAAGTCTTTCGGCACCGTTTGCATCAATTCTTCCCGGTCATATCCGAGACGCTCACAGGCTGCCTGGTTGACATCAAATATCTGTCCGTCGAAATAATGAACAAAAATGGCGTCACTGGCGCTGTCAAACAATGTTCTGTAACGTCTCTCCGATTCCCGCAGGGCCTTCTCGGCCTGCCTGCGCTCCTCGATGTCGTGTATGATGGAAAAGTGCAGATGTTTGTCGTGTATTTCCAAAGGGGTGAAATGCGCTTCCACCGTTCGCACCTTTCCGTTTTTCAGCCTGTGGGGAAAGATAAGGGTCTTTTTTCTCCCGGATTTGACATGCCGCATATCCTCGCCGAATTGTTCCTCGGGCAGCATGTTAATATCTCTGATATTCATGCCTGTCAGTTCCGAAAGAGAATATCCGTAAAATTCGGAGGAAGCCATGTTTGCATTGACAATGTCGCCGGTATCGGGATCTGTCAGAAGCATGGAAGCGTCATTCTGCTCAAACATGCTCCGAAACTGAGCCTCGCTTTCCCGCAGTTTTCGGTTCAGCTCTTTCTTCTCCCACGCGTTCATAATGGCAAAATGCAGAACCTCGGCAGAAACCGGCTTTTTTAAGTAATTATTCGCTCCCAGACGTAACGCTTCAATGGCATTATCAATATCGCCGTGTCCTGTGAGGATGATAGTTTGCAGATCTTCCCGGATTTGATTCGATTTTTCCATCAGCTCAATTCCGCTCATCCCCGGCATTCGGATATCGGTAACAAGTACGTCAAATTCCACTTTCTCCAGGCAGGAAATCGCTTCTGTTCCGGAGTAAGCAGCGGATATGACATAGTTATCCCATCCCTGCTCAAGAACATTTTTTATCTTGTCACACAGCTCCGCTTCGTCATCTGTAATCAGAACTCTGATTTTTTTATTCATCGCCCCTCCATTAACTCAACTGCCAAACATCAAGCATCAAACATCAAACATCCAGCATCAAACATCAAGCATCAAACATCAAGCATCAAACATCAAGCATCAAACATCAAGCATCAAGCATCAAGCATCAAGCATCAAACATCAAGCATCAAGCATCAAACATCAAGCATCCAGCATCCAGCATCCAGCATCCAGCATCCAGCATCCAGCATCCAGCATCCAGCATCAAATCATATAATCACCCGCATCGTCGTCCCCATCCCCTTTTCGCTTTCAATTTCCAATTTTCCCTTAAACTCTCTGACAATTCCGTGCGCAATGGACATCCCCAGGCCCGTCCCTTCTCCCACCTCTTTTGTGGTGAAAAACGGATCCAGACATCGTTCTTTTTCATCATCAGTCATCCCAATCCCGTTATCTGTTATCTCAAACACATTTCCCTTTTTTTCTTTATCATAAAACAGACGTAATGCAATCTTTTTCTGATACCCGTCGGATTCCCTTTCTCCCCGCCTGTCCACCGCATATCGGGCATTGGACAGAAAATTGACCACTACCTGCTCAAACCGCTGGGGATCCAGAACCACTTTCGGCAAATTTTCCTCATAATCGGTTTCGAGTGATATCTGATGATTCTTAAACTGCTGTCTGAAGAACGTCAGGCCGTTCTCAACAGGTTCCGCCAGACTGATTTCCTCCTGGTTCCCGGGGCCTATTCTGGCGAACCCCCGCATATGGTCGATAATATTCGCCGCACGGTCAACTGATTTGATGACAGAATCCAATTCGCCATCAGATTGGGAGTCAGGATATCCTGCTTTTTTTAACTGAAACTTTAATGACTCCGCACTTAATCGGATAAGGAAAAGGGGCTGGTTCAGTTCGTGGGCAATGCCGGTTGCCATCTCACCGAGAGAGGTGAGTCGGCCGGCATGGGCCAGTTGAACCTGCTTTTCCCGCAATGCCGCTTCTGCCCGTTTGCGTTCCTCGATTTCCTCTTTCAGCTTCGTATTTGTTTCCACCAGTTCCCGGGTACGTCTTTCCACTGCCAGCTCCAGCTCATCGTGTGATCTGCGCAACGCATCTTCCGCCTCCCTGAATTTGATGATGTCGTCTCTTATTCTGAGTTGCATATCGTTTATTGCCGAAACAACCTGATCCAACTCGTCCGATTCGGAGAATTTTGATGAACTGCGATCCAGAGCCAGATGGCCATCCAATTTATCCAGGTTTAACTGTCGCGCGTACTCGGCCATTGAGCCCAGGTGACGTGTCACCATAAACTGAATGATGAGCAGAATACAGAACGAAGCGAGAAATGTCTTAACCGCGTTTGACGAGAGAATGATCAGAACTTTCTCCCAAAGCCGTTGATACAAACCGTCCATACTGGCGACCACGCGTAACAGACCGAAACAAAATTCCTCTTCGTCGCCGGAATTGTCGTATATCAGCGGGAACTCACTCAGAATGTCCCTGCCTGCCTCCGGGTCTCCCTCAATCACCCATGGGGTCTCCTCATCTGACTCGATGACCTCCAAATATACGATGTCCTGAAGTTTCAGCGCCCCTTGCAGTTGGAGACTTGTATGTTTCTCGTCCAGCATATATGCACTGATTGTAACCGGTTCAAGATAGCTGTCCCGGATGAAGTGAATGTTGGCCTGTATGACCGCCCGATCCCTCCTGTATTCCAGATACAGTTGGAATCCTGTTGTCAGCATGGAAAAGAATGCGCTGCAAAGCACGACAGAAAGCAGCAGACGATGGGCCAGACGATTTTTTCCTTTGCGGACAGAAAAACATGACCTGATATTTATAAGAATTTCCTCTTTCATTTTTTTCTCCGAAGTTTTAAGAGTTAAGGGTTAAGGGGGTTAAGGGTTAAGGGTTGAGGGTTTTAAGGGTTAAGGGTTGAGGTTGAGGATACTTAACTGTTGCTGAAATAGGTCAGAATCAGATTGAGATAGTATGCAACCCCTTAACCCTTAACCCTTAAAACTTAACCCTTACCTCTCCTGCGCCGGGCAATGCTTTCATCCACCGTCTTGCGGACAATGACTTCGTACAGGACCGCCTCAGTGTTTCCCTGTTTGCGCAGCACCCGTCCCAGTCGCTGGATATATTCACGCGCTCCCGCGGTCCCTCCCAAAACAACCGCAATTTTGGCTTCCGGCACATCGATCCCCTCATTCAGCACTCTGCTGGTGACAATCGCCCGATAGGATCCTGCCCGGAAATTGTCCAAAACGGCTTTCCGTTCAGCCGCCTTGGTCTGATGGGTGATAACCGGAATGAGATGTCTTCCGGAGATGCGATATGCGAATCGGTTGTGCGCTGTGAAAACCAGCATTTGACGAGTGCAATGCTCCCGCAGCAACTGGTCGAGAATGTCGAGCTTTGCCCGGGCTTGGTGAACAATCTCCTTTAACTTGAGTTCGGCCACTTTGGCCCGGCGGGCCTCGGCGTCGAACGCGCTGCGGCGGGTGAACTCATCCCACCAAGCCGGGCCGTACTGCCCCCGCAGCCGCGCCTTGTTTAAGTAGCCGGTGTAAACCGCATAAGCCGCGTCGTAAGCTGTCCGCTCCTCCTCGCGCAGATCGATCCGGATACGCTGGGTGCGATATTCGGCCAACTGTTTCCCTGTCAGATCGTCAATCGATTTGCGATAGGTTACGGGGCCGACAATCTCATCCAACAAAGCAGAGGAGTCAGTGATCGAGCCATACCGTCGCTGCCTCTCGCGAATGCCTCCGGATCTGCCTGAAACGCCGGCATAGTCAGGATAAGTGGCTGTCAGACCGAGGCGGTACGGCCCGGCGCACATCAGGGCGATTTCATGCCACGAGGGCGCGGGCAGATGATGAATTTCATCAAAAATAAGCAGTTTGAACTGATTCCCCAATGTCTCTGCATCCGCCCACGCGCTGTGATAGGTCGTCACGGTGAGCGGATGAGCCTCTTTTTCCAGACCGTACCAGACGCCCACCGGGCCGGCGCTCTCTCCGAACGCATTCTCCAAACACGCGTACCATTGATGAAGCAGATCAATCGTCGGCACGACAATCAGGGTGCTGACACCTGTTCTGCTCATGGCTTTCAGTGCCAGGAAGGTTTTACCTGCCCCGGTGGGCAGGACAACACTGCCCCATCGGTCCGATTTCAGCCAAGCGTTCAGCGCCAGGGTCTGGTAAGGATGCGGACGCCGGTTGTCGCTGAGACGGAGCGGTATTTTCTGCCAGCGGGGAATCGTGTCCCGGATGTGTTCTTTTCTGAGCCAGGAGCGCACAGCGCGATAATGAAACGCGGGCGAGCGCCATTTGCCCTCATGCCATTGGAACGGCTCAGGCGGGCGCGCCTCCTGGTTCACGTTATCGAGGACAATCGTTCCTCCCACAAAGCGGGCGCGCGGGGCTTGCATGGATTTTTGTATAGCCAATCGTTTTTGTTTCCAATGGCGATAAGAGCCGAGGAACTATCCGGCTTTCAAAGACAGATTCCCGCTTCCGCAGGAATCCACTCTCCCCTCATTCAAAGGCGGATTCCCGCTTTCGCGGCAAAGGAACGCCCTCCGATGTCATTCCTGCGGAAGCAGGAATCCACTCTCCGACTTTCAAACAATGGATTTCCGCTTCCGCGGGAATGACGGGCAAGGAGAACGCCCCTCCGATGTCATTCCTGCGGAAGCAGGAATCCACTCTCCGACTTTCAAACAATGGATTTCCGATTCCGCGGGAATGACAATGGAACGCTCCTCGATGTCATTCCTGCGGAAGCAGGAATCTACTCTCCATTCAAAAATGGTTTCCCGCTTCCGCGGCAAATGGCCTGCGGAAGCAGGAATCCACTCGCCGACTTTCAAACAATGGATTCCCGCTTCCGCGGGAATGACAGGCATGGGAATGTCCCTCCGATGTCAGGCCCTCGCTGTCATTCCTGCGGAAGCAGGAATCCACTCGCCGACTTTCAAACAATGGATTCCCGCTTCCGCGGGAATGACAGGCCCCTTCGATGTCATTCCCGCGGAAGCAGGAATCCACTCTCCTCCTTTCAAACAATGGATTCCCGCGTTCGCGGGAATGACAGCAAGGGGGCAAATGGATTCCCGCGTTCGCGGGAATGACAGCAAGGGGCAAATGGATTCCCGCTTCCGCGGGAATGACCGCCATCGAACACCCCGCTGTCATTCCTGCGGAAGCAGGAATCCACTCTCCGACTTTCAACAATGGATTCCCGCGTTCGCGGGAATGACAGCAAGGGGCAAATGGATTCCCGCTTCCGCGGGAATGACCGCCATCGAACACCCCCGCTGTCATTCCTGCGGAAGCAGGAATCCACTCTCCGACAGCAAGGGCCGCCCTCGAAGGCCCGCTGTTTCCGGGCAAATGGATTCCCGCGTTCGCGGGAATGACAGCAAGGGGCAAATGGATTCCCGCTTCCGCGGGAATGACAGCAAGTGACCGCCATCGAACACCCCGCTGTCATTCCTGCGGAAGCAGGAATCCACTCTCCGACTTTCAAACAATGGATTCCCGCGTTCGCGGGAATGACAGCAAGGGGCCGCCCTCGAAGGCCCCGCTGTTTCTGGGCAAATGGATTCCCGCGTTCGCGGGAATGACAGCAAGGGCCGCCGTCAAACGCTCCGCTGTCATTCCTACAGAAGCAGGAATCCACTCCCATTCAAACAATGGATTCCCGTGTTCGCGGGAATGACAGCAAGGGGCAAATGGATTCCCGCGTTCGCGGGAATGACAGCAAGGGCCGCCGTCAAACGCTCCGCTGTCATTCCTACAGAAGCAGGAATCCATTCAAACAATGGATTCCCGCGTTCGCGGGAATGACAGCAAGGGGCAAATGGATTCCCGCTTCCGCGGGAATGACCGCCATCGAACACCCCGCTGTCATTCCTGCGGAAGCAGGAATCCACTCTCCGACAGCAAGGGCCGCCCTCGAAGGCCCGCTGTTTCCGGGCAAATGGATTCCCGCGTTCGCGGGAATGACAGCAAGGGACAAATGGATTCCCGCTTCCGCGGGAATGACAGCAAGTGACCGCCATAGAACACCCCGCTGTCATTCCTGCGGAAGCAGGAATCCACTCTCCTCCATTCAAACAATGGATTCCCGCTTCCGCGGGAATGACAGGCATGGGAATGTCCCTCCGATGTCAGGCCCTCGCTGTCATTCCTGCGGAAGCAGGAATCCACTCGCCGACTTTCAAACAATGGATTCCCGATTCCGCGGGAATGACAGGCCCCTTCGATGTCATTCCTGCGGAAGCAGGAATCCACTCTCCTCCAAACAATGGATTCCCGCGTTCGCGGGAATGACAGCAAGGGGGCAAATGGATTCCCGCGTTCGCGGGAATGACAGCAAAGGCCGCCGTCAAACGCCCCGCTGTCATTCCTGCGGAAGCAGGAATCCACTCTCCTCCAAACAATGGATTCCCGCGTTCGCGGGAATGACAGCAAGGGAGCAAATGGATTCCCGCGTTCGCGGGAATGACAGCAAGGGGCAAATGGATTCCCGCTTCCGCGGGAATGACCGCCATCGAACACCCCGCTGTCATTCCTGCGGAAGCAAGAATCCACTCTCCTCCAAACAATGGATTCCCGCGTTCGCGGGAATGACAGCAAGGGGGCAAATGAATTCCCGCTTCCGCGGGAATGACAGCAAGGGCCGCCGTCAAACGCCCCGCTGTCATTCCACTCTCCTCCATTCAAACAATGGATTCCCGCGTTCGCGGGAATGACAGCAAGGGGGCAAATGGATTCCCGCGTTCGCGGGAATGACAGCAAGGGCCGCCGTCAAACGCTCCGCTGTCATTCCTACAGAAGCAGGAATCCACTCCCATTCAAACAATGGATTCCCGCGTTCGCGGGAATGACAGCAAGGGGGCAAATGGATTCCCGCTTCCGCGGGAATGACCGCCATCGAACACCCCCGCTGTCATTCCTGCGGAAGCAGGAATCCACTCTCCGACTTCAAACAATGGATTCCCGCGTTCGCGGGAATGACAGCAAGGGCCGCCTCGAAGGCCCCGCTGTTTCTGGACAAATGGATTCCCGCGTTCGCGGGAATGACAGCAAGGGGCCGCCGCCGAACGCCCCGCTGTCATTCCTGCGGAAGCAGGAATCCACTTTCCTCCAAACAATGGATTCCCGCGTTCGCGGGAATGACAGCAAGGGCCGCCGTCAAACGCCCCGCTGTCATTCCCTCCATTCAAACAATGGATTCCCGCGTTCGCGGGAATGACAGCAAGGGGACAAATGGATTCCCGCGTTCGCGGGAATGACAGCAAGGGCCGCCGTCAAACGCCCCGCTGTCATTCCACTCTCCTCCATTCAAACAATGGATTCCCGCGTTCGCGGGAATGACAGCAAAGGGACAAATAGATTCCCGCGTTCGCGGGAATGACAGCAAGGGACCGCCGTCGAAGGCCCCGTCAAACGCCCCACTATCATTCCTGCGGAAGCAGGAATCCACTCTCCTCCAAACAATGGATTCCCGCGTTCGCGGGAATGACAGCAAGGGCCGCCATCGAAGGCCCGCTGTTTCCGGGCAAATGGATTCCCGCGTTCGCGGGAATGACAGCAAGGGGCAAATGGATTCCCGCTTCCGCGGGAATGACAGCAAGTGACCGCCATAGAACACCCCGCTGTCATTCCTGCGGAAGCAGGAATCCACTCTCCTCCAAACAATGGATTCCCGCGTTCGCGGGAATGACAGCAAGGGGCAAATGGATTCCCGCTTCCGCGGGAATGACCGCCATCGAACACCCCCGCTGTCATTCCTGCGGAAGCAGGAATCCACTCTCCGACTTTCAATGGATTTCCGCTTCCGCGGGAATGACAGCAAGGAACCGCCGCCGAACACCCCGCTGTCATTCCTGCGGAAGCAGGAATCCACTCTCCTCCATTCAAACAATGGATTCCCGCGTTCGCGGGAATGACAGCAAGGGGGCAAATGGATTCCCGCGTTCGCGGGAATGACAGCAAGGGGCCGCCCTCGAAGGCCCCGCTGTTCCGGGCAAATGGATTCCCGCGTTCGCGGGAATGACAGCAAGGGGCAAATGGATTCCCGCTTCCGCGGGAATGACCGCCATCGAACACCCCCGCTGTCATTCCTGCGGAAGCAGGAATCCACTCTCCGACTTTCAAACAATGGATTCCCGCGTTCGCGGGAATGACAGCAAGAGCCGCCGTCAAACGCTCCGCTGTCATTCCTGCGGAAGCAGGAATCCACTCTCCTCCAAACAATGGATTCCCGCGTTCGCGGGAATGACAGCAAGGGGGCAAATGGATTCCCGCGTTCGCGGGAATGACAGCAAGGGGCAAATGGATTCCCGCTTCCGCGGGAATGACCGCCATCGAACACCCC
>JAUCGI010000108.1 GCA_030378035.1 Desulfobacterales bacterium HSG2 | reverse complement strand
CCCAAGCATAACCCTGTCTTTGAGATCATCCGCAGAAAAATTTAAAACTCGCTTGCAAAAATAAAAAATTTAAGTTTTACTGTATGGGAAATCATAAATTCGGAGTGAAGTTCTTTATCTTGCTCTTAATTGGCTGGGAGTACGATAAAGATAAAGATTTGGCATCTTTCATTTGTCAGTTTGCACTTTGCCGCGGAACAGTTTTGCAAACTGTTCCGAGCGGCCTGCAAAGTCGTTCCGCAAGTCGGAAAAAGTGCAAACCACCTTTCAGCTTCCATGAAGGATGCCAAAGATATAAACGGATTTGGCATCCTTCATTTATGTGTTTACACTTTTCAGTTGTAGTTTCAGTTGTAGTTCCGGCGGTCTGAACGCGGAACTACGAACTTTCCAATTCATCTGAAAGTGCAAACTACTTTTCAGGCAAAATGAAGGATGCCACGGATTTAATACCCGACCGCGCTTTGAACGAGGAGAACAAATGAAAGCATTATCCATTCATTTCGGCAAAGTGGAAGTTGAAATGAACACAGGTGTTGACATTAAAGATATAACGAACTATTTAAAAGCGTCAATTAGAGAATCAAACATCATGGACGGCAATTTGAGCGCCGCTGTCGTCGGCTCAACAGGATCAGTCACAACCATCGAATATGAACCTGGGGTGGTTGAAGATCTGAAAAAGGCCATCAATCGAATAGCCCCGCCGGATCAGGAATATGAACATGAAAAAGCTTGGCATGACGGAAACGGACACAGCCACGTCCAAGCCGCCCTTATCGGATCGTCCGTCTCTGTCCCTGTCCGAAAAGGTGAGCTTGTTCTGGGAACCTGGCAGCAGGTGGTTGTGATAAACCATGATAACCGATCAAGGAAAAGGACGGTTCAGATAACAATTATCGGGACACAATGAAAAACGGCCGGATCAGACTTCCGAAGTTTTTGAAACTTGAACATGCTTGTTCTGGCAGCAGGTGGTTGTGATAAACCATGATAACCGATCAAGGGAAAGGACAGTTCAGATAACAATTATCGGGACACAATGAAAAACGGCCGGATCAGACTTCCGAAGTTTTTGAAACTTGAACATGCTTGTTCTGGCAGCAGGTGGTGATAAACCATGATAACCGATCAGGGAAAAGGACGGTTCAGATGACAATTATCGGGACACAATGAAAAACGGCCGGATCAGACTTCCGAAGTTTTTGAAACTTGGACTTGGACTTGAACTTGTTCTGGCAGCAGGTGGTCGTAATAAACCATGATAACCGATCAAGGGAAAGGACGGTTCAGATAACAATTATCGGGACACAATGAAAATCGGCCGGATCAGATTTCCGAAACTTAAACTTGAACTTGAACATTTCTGGTTCCAACGCTTTTTGTGGTTCCGAAATATGACAGGATGAAACGGATATCGTCCTTGGCACGCCGTCATGTTTCCGAGATTTGCCGGAGCGGGAAAATCCGTTTCATCCTCCTATCCGCTGTCATATTTCGGAACCAGGAACCATAAGTGTAAACTTAGGGCTTAATCTTGCTCTTGCTCTTGCTCTTTATCAGGATAAAGAGCAAGAGCAAGAGCAAGATAAAGATAAAGATAAAGATAAAGATAAAGAGATTTAGAAATCTTTAAGTTTACACTTATGAACCAGGAACATTCAAGTTCAAGTTCAAGTTTAAGGGCAGTTCAAGGGCATGTATCATCTACCTGCTTCGGAAGCCATCTGAAACAGGAAATTAAAACTTACGGAGCCTTTCATCATGTATCAAAAAACGATATTACCATTTTTAATCATACTTATGCTGATCTGGGCAGGTTGTGGTAAAAAGCCTGTTCCTGCGGAGACATATCCTGTTCCGGAGGAGACGTATCCTGTTCCGGAGGAGACGTATCCTGTTCATGAGGAGACTTATCCTGTAAAAACAGCGCCGCGCGTTGAAAAAGTTCTGCCCACATTAATTGTTGCCGCGAAATCAGATGACTTCAAACTGATCAGAGATCTGCTCGCAGCCGGCGCAAATGTCAACGTGAAAGATGAGCAGGGGAGGTCGGCCTTGTGGTATGCTTTTGAATATGAAAGTTTCGAGGCGTTCAGAGCATTACTGGAAAACGGGGCGACCGTTGATTTCATATCAGATTATGAAACAGATTCAGCCGCGCACAGCAAACTGAAGTTTTACAACTTGGCAGAAGAGTATGAACTGTTTTATAAAATAAAGCGTCTCAGGAACGACGACCTGACTCTTTTTGACATTTATTTCTCAAAATTTTCAAGCGGATATTATCTGCCGGAAGTGGAAAGGATGTTTGAAAAGATTGTCAGAAATGATTATAATAAAAGCGTGTCCTCAGGAAATACAGCGGAATTGCGGCAATTTGTGGAAAAATATTCGGCCCTGGGGCAGAATTATTATCTGGTTGTGGCCAATGATCTGAATATCAGGTTCGGCGAGTCCGTAAACACATTAATCATCGGGAAATATGTCAAAGGGGAAAAAATCTTTGCCAGAGCCGTCAAAGGCGGATGGATTCAGACTGACAGAGGCTGGATAAACGCAAAATACACAAAGCGGATAAAAAAGAGCGTTCCGGTTTTACAGCCCTACCTTCAGAAAGCCGCCCTCAAACTGGGACCGGCCTACAAACCGCCTGTAATCCGGCCGACAGAACCGACAACCGCCGAACCGCGGCAACCAAAAATCGAACCCCGGCGGATAAGGAGCAATAAAAAAGTTGCGGAAATAGAAAAGGAACTGGACCGTATCCTTGAGAATCCGACGCTGCCGAAACTGGAAGCATTTATTGACAAATATAAAAATAATCAAAAGTATCATTCCGTCGTAAAGAGAGCCAGGAAAAAATATAAGATGATTCTTTTGAGGGATTTGTAAAACTTGAGAATTAAGTTACAGGATGAAGAATAATGCTACGGAAGTGTTTAATCAGTCTGCTTGTTGTTCTGTTCCCGGCTGTCAGTTATGCCGATCTGACGCACGATAACGCTGAGAAGAGAGAGAAAGTGAGATACGCCATAAAAAAAGGTATTCTCAGCCACTATGATATTCCTTTTGAAACATACATAAAACTGGAGATGTGGGATGAGATCGAATTTATATTCGAAGCAAATAATAAGAATATGATAAAATATGAGTTTCCGAATTCGTATTACAGCCGGCCTTACATTGTGAATCATCAGGTGTGGGTCTTTGAAAACTCCGCCGGAAGTGACAAGGGAATTTATGTTTTTGATTCTGACACGCTTAAACTGCTAAAGAAATTAAATAACAAAGCGTATGCGAAGTATGACGGCGGGATAAGAAAAATTTTCAATAACACCATCATATCCGGCGGATCGGATGAGGATGTTGACACGGCCGTGATATGGAATACCGATACGGATGAAATCAGAACGGTCAGGCTTCAGGACGGCCATTATATCGGCGCGGTCGAGGTTCAGGACGGAAGGATATATATCGGTTCATGCGGCGGTGTCATCAACTCCTGGAGTTATGGTGATTATGAATTTTCAGGGATATATTCCTCGAGCGACAAGGAAAACATAAACTGGCGCGTCTTTAACGAGAAGGAATGTATCACACGAATCAGGGTCGTCAGAGACAGACTCATCGGAGTCGGCGAAAAGACCGTTTTTATATGGGATGTTGAAACCAGAGAATTAACAGAAACGTATTCAAAAGTGCTGAACAATTCGATTATCTTTTTTTATAAGAATTATATGATCGAATACAAAAATGACAAGTTAGTCATCAGAGATTTGGAAGACGGAAGGGTCGTCAGAAAAGCGAAAGCGGAAAAATCCGTGGAAGACCTGATCGTCACATCAGAAGAGATATTGGGGAATCATAAGGGTGAGCTGCTGATTGTTGCCCTCCGGCATAACAAGGGACTGCTGTTTTACGATTTTAACACTCTGAAATTGCTGAAAAAGATCAATACAGACGGAGAGACGCTGACCGCATACAATCATACCATATTTGTGACGGATGACAGGAATCTCTATAAATATGATATCGTCCATAAAGATACGGAAAGATACGAGGCCTTTCTGGAAAAAATCAGTCCTGACAATATGAGTCTGAATATCAGGACGTATTTCCAACTGGTAAGGCGACTCCGGGATTACCCGGAATTTATAAAAAAGATTGATATTTCCGGGAAAATTCTGAAACTGTATAAATTGGGGATTCGCCATTCTTTTAAATACGGGAAGATTGGCGAAAGATTTGTTTCAAAAGGAGAAAATACTGAAAACGAAGGTTACATCGAAGATGTTTACGGTTACAAGGCGCTTTATGAGATGAGGAATCATTCCGAAAACTACTATTTTATCACGATAGCTTCCTCGTGGAGCGGTGAGTACGGACGAAGTTTTCCACATAATAATGGCGCGTGGGAAGTGGAGGACACTACAAAAAGAGGATACACAGAACACTCCTTTTTTATTCTCCCTTATGGCGGCAAATACAAGGGGCATTTCGAAGTGGGAGAAAAAGAACCGGTAAACCTGCTGATCTGTCCCAAGCAGATTGAAAAGGTGTCCGAAGAGTATTATAACGGATTTGTGAAAGCGCTGAGTCATAAGAACAAGGACGTATCCCTTATTGACAAATATCTCGACGACAATCTTGTAAAAAACTGGCATGACCTGCTGAAAGAGAGAAAAAAGAGACTCGTCGGGGATGGCAAAGAGACTTTCAACATATTTAAGATATTTGAATAAAACTGTCCGACCGTGACCGTGAACTTAAACGTGAACGTGAACGTGAACGTGACCGTGAACTTAAACTTAAACGTGAACGTGAACGTGAACCCAAACATTTATAGGCAAGTTCAGGTATAAGTTCAAGTTCAAGTTCAAGTTCAAGTTTAAGTTCAGGTGTCAGGAAACCCGCTTTTTCAAAATTTCCAGAGCTTCATCATACTCATACATATCAATCTTTTCTTCCACCTCCCGGAATATCGGACTGTCAATATGTCCCCTGAGAATATTCTTATGCATTTCGATTTCAACAGGATCGGCAAGCTCGAGGGCATCTGTCAAATCCTTCAGCATCTCTTCAGAATATGCGGATTCTCTGACAATTTCTTTGTCATGAGGCTCGGTTTCCGGCGTCTCTGTGAATGATCGCAGGGATTCCAGAACCGGATTCAGGGCGGATTCAACATTGTCAATCAATCGGGCGACAGTCTCTTTGCCGCATGGTCCCATGCTTTCCTTTTCAAGTTCGGAGGCGGTATCCTTCAACGCGTGTGCGCCGATATTCCCCGAACTTCCTTTGAGACTGTGGGCCAGTTCTCGGATCAGTTCCCGGTCTTCTCTCCCGCAAGCGTTTCTCATCTCGCGTATGGTATCTTTATTATGCCTCATAAATCCTGAAAGTATGTGTTTGAAGGCGCGGATATCTATATTCAGCGCATTAAGGGCATTCCGAATGCTGATTCCCGGAAGCTCATGCGGAAACGCCTCAGTTTTGTCGGGTGGTTCTTCCGGACGGACACTTCCGGTCCTTTCTGTCGGTTTTAACAATTTACATAACGTATGAAACAATTTGATCTGATTAACAGGTTTGGACACATACCCGTTCATTCCCGCTTTCAGGCATTTCTCCTTATCCCCTTTCATTGCATGGGCGGTCATGGCGATGATCGGGATCGGCGACTGACGACGGACAACCGACAACGGACAACTGACCTCCCATTTCCGAATCCGCATTGTGGCCTCATAACCGTCCATTTCCGGCATTTGTATATCCATGATCACTGCGTCAAAACGGGTTTTCCGAACCGCTTCCACCGCCTCCTTTCCGTTGTTGACGATTTCAACATCAATTCCCGCCCCCCTCAGTATTGCCAATGCGATCTCCTGGTTGGTGAGGTTGTCTTCTGCCACAAGAATCCGGGCACCGCTGAGACGCTTCTTATAAATGGATGCATTGGTCGTGATATGTTTTTCCCGGGCCGCGTTTTTCAGAGCCTCCTTACCGAAAACATCCATGATCGCATTAAAAAGCACTGAAGGGAGTATCGGTTTTGTAAGCAGGGCATTCGCTCCGGCATTTTCGGCGTCCAGTTTTTCGTGTTCCTGACAGCAGGCTTTCATCAGAATGATCGGGAGTGTCTCCTCCAAGTCTCTTCGGATTCTGACGGAGGCTTCAATTCCGTCCATATCAGGAATAATGTAATCCATCAACAACAGATTGAACAACATTTTCCGGGTTCGGCGACTCTCCCTTATCCTGTTCAGCACGTCTCTTCCGGAAGAGACCGTTTCCACCCGGAAGCCGAATGAGTCCAGCATCTTTTGTATAATATCCCTGCTCTCGGCGCATTTGTCAGCAAGCAGGACATTCAGTCCCTGAATGTCCGGCGGGAAGATGAAATTCTCTTCCTTATCTGCCGACTGTCGTCCGAAACATGCCGTGAAGAAGAACGCGCTCCCTTTTCCGGGTTCGCTTTCCGCCCATATTTCGCCGTTCATCATTTCAGTCAGTTGTCTGCAAATACACAGCCCCAGTCCGCTTCCCCCGTATTTTCGTGTTGTTGATGCGTCGGCTTGGCTGAAAGCCTGAAAGAGCTTTCCGAGGTATTCCGACGATATGCCTGTCCCGTTGTCTCTCACACAGAATTTCAGGGTAACCCGCGTCGGAGAGATTTCCGGAGCATTCACACCCACAGAGACAAATCCGCCTTTTTTTGTAAATTTGACTGCGTTGCTGATCAGGTTCGTCAGTATCTGCTGAAGCCTCAGCGGATCGCCAATCAGGGCCATCGGGGTATCAATGTCAATGTCCGCGAGGAATTCGACCTCTTTTTCCGCTGTCCTGTTAATGAACATTCCGATGACATCGTCCAGCACATCGTTCAGATGAAACGGCCGCGTTTCGATATTCAGCTTGCCGGCTTCGATTTTCGAGAAGTCAAGAATATCATTGATTACACCCAGAAGAGAATAGCCGGAGGAGCGGATGATTTTCATATAATGTTCCGTTCCGGAGGAGAGTTGTTCGTTCATCGCCAGATCTGCCGCGGCAATGACTCCGTTCATGGGGGTCCGAATCTCGTGGCTCATATTGGCTAAAAATCTGCTTTTGGCCTCGGCTACGGCATCGGCAGATTCTTTGGCTCTCTGAAGCGCTATGTTCGCTTTTCTGAGATCCGCGGTGCGTTCTTCCACATGTTTCTCCAACTCTCTGTTGGCGTTTTTCAGGGCTTCCTCAGCCCGTTTTCTTTCAGAAATATTTTCAATAAGCCCTTCCACGCCGATCAGTTTGCCGCTGCTGTTTCGTAAAGCGCGTACCCGTATCGACACCCATATCACCGTTTTGTCTTTGCAGCGATGCTGACATTCATAGTTTGAAACCACATCGTGCATCTCCAACCGCCGAAGGATATCTTTCCGATGCTCGGGATCAACATAAACTTCACGTCCGATATCTCGGATGTTGCGGATCAGCTCATCCGGAGACTCGTATCCCAGAATACGCGCCATTGAGGGATTGACGTCTATGAAACGTCCGTCGGGGGTGGACTGATAAATGCCTTCGAGTGCGTTTTCAAAGATGCTCCGATATTTTTTTTCCGACGCAATCAGGGCCTTGTTCTTCTCCTGCAAAGAGAGCATCATCGCTCTGATTCGCTGACTTAAAAATTCAAACTCGGTGATGCCTTCATATATAGGAGCGCATCCATATTCAAGGGATCTGATGATACCGAAAATCGGTTTTCCGACCACCTGATTGAGAAGCCAGATCATCAGAAAGACGGCTATGAAAAGAACCACGGCTGTGACAACATAGGCATGTGTCACTTTGCCGAGCAGAGGGGAATAAACATCAACATCTTTTTTGATAAGGATCACGCGCCACTGCCATGGTTTGAAATCCGCCTGATGGAAGAAATAGTTTTTCCCGTTCAGATGCAGCCATTTGGCCTGATGATCTTTCCCGATCTGTGTAATAATGGTTTCCGGATTTTCCGGGAAATCGCTTTTCCATACAATTTCGCCGGTCTGATTCAGGCAGATGATCCCCAACAAGTCGCTCTGACGCAGATAATTTTCGATCTGTGTGATCGTTCTCACTTTTCTGATTCTCACCGCCTCATCATCGGGCAAACCGTTCCAAATGATATCGTCAAGATTCCTGTCACATATCATATAAACATCCCGAAATGTCCGTGCCATATTTTCCCGAATGTGGTCCCCGATAAACTCGGACACGGAGTTTAAGACAAAATAATAGAGACACACGCAGACAATCAGCCAAACAAGGATGATGGGCGTCAGAATTCTGAATTTCAAGCTCTCGGAAATATTTTTGTTAAAAATCATTTCAATAAAATTGGTCCGTTGTCCGTTGTAGGTTGTCGGTAGCTTTCAAGAACGGAATATTGGTCCGTTGTCCGTTGTCGGTTGTCGGTGGCTTTCAGATCAAGTCCTAAGTTCACACTTATTCTCCGGACGTGAATATCCGCATCACCGTTCCTTATCCGTCTGAATCATCTTGCTTAAACACGGGTATCCTGTAATTGCCCCCGTACATCCGGAAGATGCCGTTGATTCCCTCATGGTCCGAGAAAAAGATGTCATCCCTGTCCTTCGCACCCCCGAGGACATCCCCGGTGAATCCGCCGGTGGAGACCAGCCACATCTGTATCTCCGGGACCGGACGTCCGGCATCCCCGGCCTCCTGTCTTATGGCTTCCGCGGCCTGTTCCAGCTTTTCAAGCGAGCTGATGCCCATCCTCGTTTTCCTGTATTTGCATTCGCAGATCCAGACCCGTTTCCCCCCCGGCTCCATGCCGTACACATCGATATTGTACTGCGGTGTTCTGACCCCTTTGGCATATTTCGTGTCAACGAACTGGAACAGCGGCACTCTGATCCGGTCGGATTTTCCGAAGAATTTTCCGTCCAGTGTCTCATGGTTGAACTTCATCATGGTCACCTGCACGACGATCTCCAGAAACCGCCCCTTGAGCGTGCTGAAAAGATTCTGCTGCCCCAGATCAATCTCATCAATCCCCTCCAGGTCCTTCTCATACACGAACTTGATGAAGCGCATCAGGCAGATGTCGTTGAACGTGTAGTACCTGGCCGCGCTGCGCCATACCAGGTCCGCCAGGTAGAGCCTTTCGATCTTCTCCTCCACCGCCTTTTTCGGGACCCTCAGGGTCTCGGCAATCTCCTTTGTGTCCACGGGCCGGTTGTTGTAGCGGGTGAAGTAGTAGATGATCTTCCTTCCCAGGGTCTCGTCGCTGTCCGCGTTGATATGCTCCCGGTTGCCGTCAAAATGGGTCTGCCAGAATCCGTAAATCTTTCCATGCTCGATCTCATAGCGGATGAGCCGGTCAATGTCACCCTCCTCTCCGAATTTTTTGTCCTCGCATTTTGACATGGCCAGACAGTAAAGGTAATAGGGATGTCCGCCCACCTGGGCGCTCGCATACAGGGCACTTTCAGGGCTGACAGCCGCGCCGGGCACATAGATATCGAGCAGTCGGCGCAGCAGGGTGGCGCCGTCAGGGATCGACAGGGGTTTCAGATATGTGAAATCAAAGCGTCCGCCCAGCGCCCCGCCCATCACCGTTGTGAAGATCATCGTCACCGCCGAGCCGGACACCAGCATCGGCGCCTTGCGGCTCTGAGCCTGCCGGTCGTAAGTGGCGGGCAGGTTTGTGCCTCTCAGATCGGGGTCTTCCCTTCGCTCTTTTATTATCTGTTTCAGCGAATTTTTTTCCACATCATGGACATAGAACTTCATATCCTGGAACTCGTCAATGATGACCGCCACCCTGACTCCGGAATATGAGGCAAGTCTCTCGGGTACACAGATGAAGCCGTCCCACTGATTCATGGTGTCGTCAAAGGGACGTTTGTGGTAGTAGGCTGTGAGAAAGTCTTCGATAAACTGTTTTGCCAAACTCACCGCCTCATGCCCGGACGGATAATCCAGCAGTTGTTCCGGCGATATTGTCCGGTTGCCGTAAAGCAGCGGGTCCTGGTTGCAGTATGCGATATACTGCCGGAAAAACGTGGTGGCGTATTCCAGGAGGAACTCCTTCAGCGTGGTCTCCTTCCGTTTCATCCGGAAATAGAAGGGTGCCACCCGGTAGTCCGGCTTGAAAAACACCGTGTTCACCAGTCTGTCCAGCAGCACGGTCTTTCCCATCCGGCGGGGCGAGATGATCGCGGTGCTCGGCGCGGCCATCCTCTGGATGTTTTTCACCCATGTGTCCAGTTCCCGAAGGATTTCAACCCTGTCCGTGAATTCCTCATAAGCCACCATCTCTTCCACAGGAAGTATTTTTTCATCATACATTTTCATTTTCTCCGTTACGATTATTGGCTGTCTGTCTCCCATAAGTGTAAACTTGAACTTGAACTTGAACTTAAACTTGAACTTAAACTTGAACTGACACCCGAACCTGCCCGTTCACGTTCAGGTTTAAGTCCAAGTTCATGGAGAATTCCTTAAGTCTACACTTATGGTCTGTCTCCTGCCGGGTCAGTTCCAGCCGACTCATTCCACATCTTCGAGCAATCTCGCGATCTCATCCGGTGAGGGCAAAAGCCCTCTGAGTTCTTTGGGCAGGCGTTTGAGGACGCGATAGTTTGCCACGCCAATCGGAGACCTCGATTCGGAACTGGCTGCCGATGAACGCGAAAATGCCGCCCATGGCGCGGAGGAAATCTTCGATCCGCGCAATAAGGGCGCGTTCCAGTTCACGCTCGGAATGGTCTTCGCCCAATTCCAGAAAATCGAACAGGTATTCATCCTTTACCGCCAGTTTGGCCCGGGCGCGCTGCTGGGGCGTCAGGGTTTTGTCAAAGTTGGTCTGGCCGAGCAATCTCTTCTCGTAGCTCTGGTTATCAATCTGGTGGATCAGGACATTTCTGGACCAGCCGAACTTGCGGGTCATGCGGATATAGAACTCTCGCTCCAAATCATCCTTACACCGTTCCAATATCACAAGATTATGTGACCAGCCTATTTCTCGCACCAGTGGTGCGAGTTTTTCAGAGTGCGCGTAGGCATCATAGAACCCCCTCATGCGCCACAAGTTGGAAGCTGAAAAGCCACCGACACCGGGAAATTCGCTTCGCAAATCCTCTGCAAGATATTTGACAACCGACTTTCCCCATCCCTGCTTTTCCTGTCGATAGACAATCATTTTTCCGATGTCCCAGTAAAGCCCGACCAATTCCTTATTCACCACCCTGAGCGCATTGTACTGAGCGGAACGAACCCGTTCCTTGATTTCGGCTAAAAGTATGGGCAATTGTTTGTCTGTCTTGTTCATATCCCTAACTCTTTCTTCCAATCAATGTAATCCATCCATTATCCGTATTGCTGAATTCGAGACAGAATCCCCTTCTTCCCAATTCTCTTTCCGCCCACTCATAAGAGATACGAATCTTCTGATAAAAACTTTCTGATTATAACGGATTTAGGGGAGGCTCCGAAACCGCGAATGACACGAATGAACACGAATCGCACGGATCACAGGGAGGAATCAGACCGTTCCCCGGTCGGGCGTCCTCCGGATCCGGGGATGCCCGGCCATCATTCCGGTCACACGGTTCTGTGTCCATTCGCGTTCATTCGCGTTCATTCGCGGTTCGGAGCCTCCCCGAAAAGCGTTATAATCAGAAAACTTTTTTTAAGGTGCCAGCCGCTTTCTGTTTTTTCATAACCACTCAAGCCCCAATTTTTTTTGCCACCTCTTCCACAGGTATTCTCGTTTCTGAACGGAGAGAGATTTTCAAATCCTCCTCGACTTCCGGCCGCAGTTCAAGCCCCTGATCAGGGTCAACAATCTCATAAAAAGTCTCTTTTACGAGATTTCTGAATTCGCCGACAGTCAGGTCAGCGATCTTTCTGTCTTCTGAAATTGTGAGCATTGTTGGTCTCCTTTCTATTATAAAATACGAAAACCGCTTTTCTACCAGTAAAACCCGAGGCTCCCCGTCATCCCTCGCCGATTATCCAAATCAAGCTGAAAACAGAGCCGCCAGTCGTCGTCAAACATCTCTTTAAAATATACCGCGCCCACGCCAAATAACCAGTTGACTTTTTTCTCTGAGGACTGTTCATAGTGCTGGCCGGTGGTGAGGGATTCGGAGACCTCGATTTCAGTGACTCGGGTGAATCCGAACAAGCCGGATAAATAGATTCCCGGATATATTGTCTCCACACCCACCTTGGCAAAAAGCCCCAATTCAGTGCCGTCATATTCGTTGCCTATGATGTTGTAATTGCTGTGACGACACGGATAATCATAAGTGTCGGACGGAACATTGTCGTATCCGTGAGGAATGAGAGGAATGCCCCCGCCCATAAGAAATTTCAGGTAGCCGATCTCAACATCCTTGGCCCCGCCTTGGATCGTCAGGTTATACGATCCCGCACTGCCTCCAGTACCGCCTCCCACTGAGAAATAACCATCAGCAGCAAAAACCGACGGGGAAAAAAAACAGAGAATGCCCATCACAGCAATAATTTTTTCTTTCATAAATACCTCTTAGAAATTGAAGATTGAAAGTTTTGATTATAATGGATCTGGTTCTAACGGATTTTGTGGTTCCGAAATATGACACCGGATCGATCCTGTGTCATATTGACGAATCCGGAGGTGAGAAGATTCCCGTCCTGTTCCCTCCTCAGCAGTTAATGATTAATGACACTTAAAAATACTTGTTTCTAATCTTCTCAATCACACCTTCCGCTTTCAACTGACGCAGTGTTTTGGCAAATTTCTCAGCCACAGACTTCCCTTTCGGTCCCAAAGCCTTTTTGGAAATGCCTATGTAGCCCGGAGTTTCATTCAGAACATAGATCACTTCAACCGGGACGCCGGTCTGTTTGGCAATGAACCTCAAAGCGCCCTCCTCACCCACCGCGATGCCCACGCGCTTCTTGGCAAGTATTTTTATCAACTGTTCATCGTCATTACAATCAAACTTTTTTAAGCCCGGACAGTTGTCGAATTCCGGACCGTATGAGTATCCCCTGACCACACCAATAAGCTTGCCTTTCAGGTCATCAAGTCCGTTCACTTTCATACCGCTCCCCTTCCATGTCAGAAAGACGGTTTTTTCGATATTAACAGGTTCGGACGGGTAGTACATGAATTCGGTCCGTTCCTTGGTAAATATAGGGGAAAGCAAGGCATCCACTTTACCTTCTCTCATATATTTCAAACATCGCTTCCAAGGCAGAGACTGGAATTCGGGAGCAATATTAAGGCGTTTGCAGACCTCATTCATGCTGTCAATGATTATTCCAGTCGCTTTTTGATCCTTCGTAAACGAATATGGCGGCCATTCGGAATAAGCAACAACAAGCTCCTCTGCCAAAGCGTCGGTCGAAAAAAATGACAGAGCGCCCACAATCAGCATTATAACCGATTTCTTCATCATATCCTCCTTAATTTTTGATACAAAAACAAAAAAAGAATCACCATGGGAAATAGAAAGCCGATGCCGGCCGAGTCGTCAGCCGCAGTCTCGATAAAACACTGACCCTTGTCCCGTTCCATTTTTACGCTGGTGCTTTCGTCAATCATTATTTTCACTTCATCCGAATTCCGGAAACCGTAAGCATCCTCTACCGTGAGTTGAAACGTCAGAGTCGCATCATCGCCGCTCACAGAGGGAGAGACAAACGTCGGTTTCACAACTGCGGCATCGGACAGGCTGACCGAAGACCCGTCAGTCTGGGTCCAGTGATAGGAAAGGATATTGTCGGGATCAAAAGAATAAGAGCCGTCCAAGGTTACAGTGACATCTCCGTTAACGGTCTGATCTGACCCGGCACTGGCCAGGGGCGGATACGACAGGTCTGACCACGCCCCCGATATTTCCTCCGTTATAATCGGCTGAAAAATCAGCTTGGGCAGATGAAAGTCATTCTTGACATCGTACATCATCTCATCAATTTCATCCGCATCCTCGGTTCCCCACCAATTTTGTGTCATATAAAGCGGGGTCGGATTCTTCACCTGCCAGTCATGCAGATAAACCAGCAAATTTCCGCCGGTATTCTCAATATTATTGCGGTTCATGCGCAATACGACATTTGGCTCGGGATCCGGGGCTGAAATGGCAACGGCGTTCCCCGCGCTGCTGAGGATATGATTTTCGTAAATCGCCATATCCGAAACCTCCTCATGGCGATATAAATTAATACTCATGCAGGTCCCGTCTGTGGAATCCGAGGAGCCGACAACACGGTTCTCTTCTGATTCCTCGGATTCGATATTGAGGAAGCTGTTGTTTCTTATCTCAATCCTGTTATTCCCCGAATTCACATAGATGCCCTGTGCGTTATTGATGAGATAATTGTTCTCTATTAACGCGCTCTCAGGGGAGATGATGATTCCGGCACCGGTATCGTGAATACGATTGCTTAAAATCCTCTGGTCTCCGCCAACAGCCAATATGCCGTGTCCTGCGCTGTATCTGATGAGATTCTCTGCAATCAGCGGGGACGCGGAACTGCATCGGATCGCCGCTCCTCCGAATTCCTCTGCACCCCCCTCCTGACTGTTGCCGGCGTATTCAATGGCACAATTTCTGATAACAGACCCGGTCAAAGTCGTTTCATCCCAGCCTGTGCTCGTATCCGTAAACGCAATACATCCCCATCGGTGATTCAGCGGATCTTCGGCAGTAAAAAGAATCGGGTTGTTTTCATCGCCCTGGGCCTTCAATATGCCGTCAACCCGGATGTAATACCCCACAGATGCCACAGGCGGGGTACTGAATTTGACAACCACTCCGGGTTCAATCTCCAACCGGATGTTCTCGTTTACCAGGATGTTTCCGGTGATGATATACGGGCTTTCACTCCGTTTCCATATCGTATCCTCGGTGATACCCCTGGGATCATCTTCCGGTTCCACAATAACAACATCGTCGTCATCATCATCGTTATCGTCATCATCGTCATCCCCTTCCACAGGCGGAGAATAGTCAATGTCTGATCCGGCATTCAGAATCTCTTTGACCGCAACAGGCTGGTAGTTCACAGGAGGCAGATAAAAATCATTGCCCGCGTCATATATCATCCGGTCAATCTCATCGACGTCCGTTGTTCCCCACCAGTTGAGCGCCATACCGACCGGCTCCGAATCCACACGCTGCCAGTTGCTGAGATGGACGGACAGATTTCCGCCGGGGTTTTCAATATTGTTGGAGAAGAAACGGAGTTTGTCGTTTGCATCGGGTGCCTCAGCCGATATGGCAACGGCGTTTCCGGTATTATTGACAATGTGATTACCGGAAACCACGATCTCCGTGGGAGGCTCATGGTGAAACAGATTGATACTGAGACACGCTCCGTCAGCGGTTGACAGGTTGTTTATAATGGTATTGTTTTTTATCTCCGTCTTATCCGTATTCGGCCCCAGATAGATGCCCTGGCCGGTATTTATGATATAATTATTCTCCAGCAGCGCGCCGTCGCTTGAAATGAATATTCCGTAACCGGTCTCATGAATCAGATTGCTCAGAATTCTCTGAACACCTCCGGATACCCGTATCCCGCCGCCTGTGCTGTATCGGATGGTATTGTTTGCAATCAGGGGTGACGCGGAAGAACTTATGACCGCCGCGCCTCCGAATTCCGCATCACCGCTCTCCTGTTTGTTCCCCGCATATTCAATGATGCAATGTTTCAGAATGCATCCTGTCGAAGAGGTCTCATCCCAGTCCGAGCCTGTATCCGCAAAAGCGATACATCCCCAGGGACTCGCGGGATCTTCGGCAGTGAAAAGAATCGGCTGATCCTCAGTGCCCTCTGCCTTTAACACGCCGCTGACCCGGATATGATACCCGACTGAGGAGACCGCCGGCGTTTTGAATTGGACCGTCACACCCGGTTCGATCTCCAGTCTGACATTTTCCCTTATCAGGATGTTACCGGAGATGATGTAGGGGCTCTCATCGGCTGTCCACAGGGTATCCCTGACGATCACCCCGGGCTGGTCCGCGTCGTCGTCCGGGGGCTGCTATGAAATATTTGACCCTGTGTCCGGAATCTCTTTGACTGCAATCGGCTGGTATTCAACCAGGGGCAGCA
>JAUCGI010000216.1 GCA_030378035.1 Desulfobacterales bacterium HSG2 | reverse complement strand
AAAAAAACCATGTCATTCCCGCTCCGTCGTGCGAGCCCGACTTGTTGACTTCAAAAACTCCGGCTTTGCTCAGCCTGTTGACCCCGAAAGCGGGAATCCACCGCTCCGGAACTGAAAAATCTCATGTCACCCACAAAAAAAACCATGTCATTCCCGCTCCGTCGTGCGAGCCCGACTTGTTGACCTCAAAAACTCCGGCTTTGCTCAGCCTGTTGACCCCGAAAGCGGGAATCCACCGCTCCGGAACTGAAAAATCTCATGTCACCCACAAAAAAAACCATGTCATTCCCGCTCCGTCGTGCGAGCCCGACTTGTTGACCTCGAAAACTCCGGCTTTGCTCAGCCTGTTGACCCCGAAAGCGGGAATCCACCGCTCCGGAACTGAACCACCAAAACCCGTGTCATTCCCGCTCCGTCGTGCAGGCTCGACTTGTTGAGGCTTTTCAACATCGGGCTTGAATTGGCCATCACCTGCTTTGGAAAAAGAAACAGACCCAATTGATCACTTTTTATGGCTTGACAAAAAAAGAAATTGCAATTATAGAATAAAGAAGGAGTGCTAAAATAAAATTTTAGCACAAACCGGGGATCACCGAAATGAAATTCTGGCACTGCCCAGGCCCGCGGCCTTCTGAAAAAATGTGCTAAAATTTCATTTTAGCACTCCTCCTTTTAACCGTTTAAGGAGCTTTTTATGTCACTTTTTAATCGCATTCTCTCCAGTATCGGCATCGGTTCGGCCAAGGTGGACACCGTCCTTCAGGGTAACCGTTTTGCCCCTGGTGAGACCATTGATGCGGTAGTGAATATCACCGGCGGAAAAACAGAGCAGGATATCGGCGGTCTCTACTTTTCTCTTTACTGTTCCTACAAGGCAACTGTTGAGGTTCGGGATGAAGAAGGAGAGACTGGGGAGAGCGAAATCACCAAGACGCTTCTGCTGGACAAGTTTAAACTGTCAGACCCTTTTGTCATAGGTCCGAAGGAGGAAAAGGATATCCCTCTTTCCTTCACACTGCCGCTGCACACACCGCTTACGCTTGGCAAAACCAAGGTCTTGATGAAAACGGGTCTTGATATAAAAAAAGCCATAGACTCAGAAGATAAGGACTATGTGGAAGTGGTTCCGAATGCCCTGGTCGGCTCGCTGTTTGACGCATTGCAGGAAATGGGGTTCAGACTCATGACCGCGGACTGTGAAACCGCGAGTTCCAAAACTCAGCCACTTATTCAGGAATTTGAGTTCATGCCTTTCAGCGGTCCGTTCCGGAGCAAACTGGATGAATTGGAAGTGATCTGCTTTCCGAAAGAGGATTGTGTGGAAGTCCTTATGGAGACTGATCGAAAAGCCCGGGGCTTCATCGGTTTTATCATGGAGGCTTTGGACAGGGATGAAACCCGGGTGAAGTTCACCTTCTGCTCGGATGATATCCCCGGCCTGACCGACAGATTGTATGAAATTATTGACAAGCAGGGAGGATGAATTAAATATCAGCAATTCGGCCATGATCTTCGTTTGGGCCGCCTCGCTCGACTTGGATTGGCAAATCAAGCCCGCCGCCGGATTTGCCAATCCGTCGGGAGCAGAGTGTTGCGGCTGACCGAAACGAAGATCAAGGCCAGCAATTCTGATTTTGGCCGCAAACGGATTCTGATGAAGCCGCAATGTGTTGAAACCGCGTCTGTCCAAACCGTCTTTGCACGGATTTGGCACTGATTTTTTCCAAAATCAGAATTGCCGATTAAATATAATCAGAAAAAAACTTGACGACCGAGTAAAAAGATGTTACTTTTAAGAGTTTGTGCAATTGTCAGACGATAAAAAAATTCACACGCCTCCGGACCTGATTCCAGGTGCTTTCGATGAAGGTCGGAAACAGGGTGGATAGAGGCGGTGGAAAAACCAGAAGAAAGGGAGTAAAACTGAATGGCTTCTTATGTTACAATGAAGGAGCTCCTTGAAGCGGGAGTTCATTTTGGTCATCAGACCAAGCGTTGGAACCCCAAGATGAAGCAATACATCTTCGGGGCAAGGAACGGGATCTATATTATTGATCTTCAGAAAACCGTCCGCATGTTCAAGGTCGCGTATGATTTTATTGCCGACACTGCCGCGAACGGTAAATCGGTGCTTTTTGTCGGCACCAAGAAACAGTCACGCGATTCGATTTATGAAGAGGCGAATCGCTGCGAGATGTTTTATGTTCACAACAGATGGCTGGGCGGGATGCTGACCAATTTTCAGACCATCAAGCAGAGCATTGACCGGCTGAATTATCTTAATGACATAGAAGAGGATGAATCAATCAACCTTTTTCCCAAAAAGGAGCGGCTGAAACTCGGAAAAGAGCGCGTGAAACTCGATAACAACCTTGGCGGGATCCGGCGCATGACCCAGTTGCCCGGCGCCATCTTTATCGTTGATCCGAAAAACGAGGCGATTGCGGTCCGTGAAGGGAGACGCCTCAACATACCGATTGTGGCGATTGTTGACACCAACTGCAATCCGGATGAAATCGATTATGTCATCCCCGGGAATGATGACGCGATACGCGCCATACGGCTGATTTCCTCCAGGGTTGCCGATGCCTGCGTTGAAGGACGCCAGCGTCTCGAAGAGAAACGACAGGCCGAGGCTGACAAGGATTTCGAAGAGGGCGGGGAAGCCGAAATCGCAGCCGCCAGCGCGGACTTGAAGCCGGGAGAGCGGAAGGTTATTTCAAACGGCACTGACGGCCCGGTTGTGGAAATCATCAAACGATCAGCATCAGACGCGCCGGGAAGTGTCGAACCGGAGAATGTTGAAACCAAGGCGTCCGAGGAGCCTAAGGCTGAAAAGGCTGAAAAGACTGAAAGCCCTGAAAAGACTGAAAAGGCCGAAAAGACTGAAAAGACTGAAAAGACCGAAAAGACTGAAAAGACTGAAAAGGCCGAAAAGACTGAAAAGGCCGAAAAGGTTGAAAGTACGGAAGGTTTGAAATCAGACTCAGAAAACGTGGTTTCTGAAGCAGAAAATACAGGAGTTAAAGATGGCGACAATTAATGCAGCAATGGTGAAAGAGCTTCGTGAAAAAACCGGAGCCGGAATGATGGATTGTAAAAAGGCCCTTGGTGAGTGCGATGGCGATATGGACAAAGCGGTTGACTTTCTTCGAAAGAAAGGTCTGGCAACCGCAAAGAAGCGCGCCGGACGCGCCATGAAGGAAGGGGTGGTTGAATCTTACATCCATACGGGCGGCAAAATCGGCGTGATGGTGGAAGTAAACTGTGAGACCGATTTCGTGGCAAAGACGGATGATTTTAAGGAATTTGCAAAAAATATCGCCATGCATATTGCAGCGGTCAGCCCTCTGGGGATACTCCCTGAGGATGTGCCCCAGGAGCTTATCGACAAGGAAAAGGAAATTTATCGCGCCCAGGCTGTGGAAACGGGAAAGCCTGAAAATATTGTCGATAAAATCGCTGAGGGGAAGCTGTCCAAATTTTTTAAAGAGAACTGTCTGATGGATCAGCAGTATGTCAAAGACCCCGGCAAGTCCGTTAAGGACTACCTGAACGAGATCATTGCAAAAATTGGTGAAAACATCACCGTAAAACGTTTTGCCCGTTTTCAACTGGGTGAGTAAACCGCGTGAAAAGCACGCGATATGCAACTCTAAAACCACAGAGGACACGGAGAAGGCGCGGAGTTCACAGAGATTCTCTGTGTTCTCCGTGGTTTGAAAAAAGCCGATTATAACGGATTTAGGAGACCCTTGCACTTAAACTTGCACTTGCACTCAGACTTGCCACACGCATTCAGACCAGCACAGCGATCAGACTCCGGCCTGGGCGTGCTCCGTTAAGGAATGCCGGGGGTCTGAGCATAAGTTTAAGTGCAAGTGCAAGTGGCCCTCCCTAAATCCGTTATAGTCAGGAAAAAAGTTGCATACGACGCGAAAATCGCTAAATTTTTCTGATTATAACGCATTTGAGGGAGGCCGGTAATATGACAACGGATTTAAGGGATGAAACGGATGTTCCCGGTCGGATATGACAACGGACTAAGGGATGAAACGGATGTTCCCGGTCAGCGGATTCGGGATATCCGTTTCATCCTCCTGTCATATTCCCGGGGCTCCCCAAAATCCGTTACAATCAGCAATTTTTCTATTCTTGCTTCTCAATTTTTTAATATTCTGATAATGCTTTTTGGTATGTTCACGTTCACGTTCACGTTCACGTTCACGTTTGTGGGAGAGGATTCCCCAAAAGTATTATCAGCAACATTCAAGGAGGGAGTCAGCTTTGTCGGTTCCGCAATTTAAAAGGATTTTGTTAAAACTGAGCGGTGAGGCGCTCATGGGAGATCAGAGCTTCGGTATCAGTCCGCAGATGATACAATATGTGGCGGATGAGGTCTGCTCGATTGCCGAGTTGGGGGTTCAGACCGCTGTTGTGGTGGGCGGCGGGAATATTTTCAGAGGGATCGCCGCAAGTTCTTACGGCATGGATCGCGCTTCCGCAGATCACATGGGAATGCTGGCCACTGTGATTAACAGTGTCGCGCTTCAGGACGCCTTGGAAAAAAAGGAGGTCCAGACCCGTGTCCAGACCGCCATATCCATGCATGAAGTGGCCGAGCCTTATATTCTCAGGAGAGCCGTCCGCCATCTTGAAAAGGGGCGGGTGGTGATTTTTGCAGCCGGCACAGGCAGCCCGTATTTTACAACGGACACAGCCGCAGTTCTGAGAGCCCAGGAGATTCACGCGGAGATTCTTCTCAAAGCGACCAAAGTTGACGGCCTTTACGACTCAGACCCGGCTGTGAACAAGGATGCCGAATTTGTTAAGAAAATAACTTATATGGAGGCTCTGGAAAGACAGCTCAGGGTTATGGATATGACAGCGATTTCCCTGGCCATGGACAACAAACTGCCGCTTGTCGTTTTCAGTCTGAATGAGAAGGGGAATATTAAGAAGGTTGTTTGCGGGGAAGATGTGGGGTCTCGGATAAATAGCGATTAGTTCAGGGACAAAAACCTGGGTTCTTTCAAAAAGACCTGGGTTCTCCGGGAAACATGATATAAAAATTAAGCATCCTTCATTTATCGGTTTACATAAATATAAACGTAACTGGTTCTGACGGATTTTGTGCTTTTTTAACGCAGAGGACGCAGAGGACGCAGAGAACGCAGAGGTTCCCTCCGTGGTCTCCGCGTTTTGTTAACCGCCTGAAATGATACGGAACCACAAAATCCGTCAGAACCAGAAACGTAAACATGAACGGAATAAGGGAAAAGTGTAAACTACTTTTCGGTTTTTATGAAGGATGCCAAAAATTATTTGAAAGCGGTCCGTAAACATAAACCGACAAATATTCTTTAAATCGGCATCCTTCATAAAAGCCGAAGTAGTTTGCACTTTTTCCAATCGGAGCCGGCATTTCATGTCTCACACAAAGGCGCAAAGGCACGGAGAGGCACAGAGGAACAAAAAAAGAGTTCACCCTGACACCCGAAAGTGTAAACCGACAAATGAAGGATGCCAATATGTTTTGACAAAACTCAGGCTGCTTTGAAAGATATTGAATCCCTCAGGGCATTGAATGGCTGAATTTTGAACCGATTCTTAATCGGACTTGGGAATCGCTGATAATGCTTTTTGAGGTGGTCGAACATCCATTTACGGACAAGTTCAGGTTCAAGTTCAAGTTTAAGGGTTCCTAAATCCATACGGGAGAAGACGATGGAGACGAATGACAGATATGAAAAAGGCTGGAATAAATTAAGAGAGATTGACGGAAAAGCAGGGGATCGGCTGATTGAGAGTCTGAAAGACATTGCTCCGGATTTGGGGAAATATGCGATAGAGTTCCCTTTCGGCGATGTTCTCTCAAGGCCCGGTCTGGATTTGAAATCAAGAGAGATTGCGACTGTTGCAGCGCTTACGGCACTGGGAAATGCCGCGCCTCAGTTAAAAGTGCACATTAACTTCGCGCTGAATGTGGGATGCACACGGCAGGAGATTATCGAAGTCCTCATCCAGATGGCGGTGTATGCGGGTTTTCCCGCGGCTTTGAACGGGATGTTTGCGGCAAAGGAAGTGTTTGAGGAACGAGACAGAGAAAAAGCGGGAGAGTAATGATGAAAGCAGTAACTGATTGTTGCCGGAGACAGACACATGGGCATATTCTCTAATTTGCCGTCAGATATTCAAAAGCCTCGTCCCATTCCGGGGTGTCAAGGACATTCAGAGTTTCGCTGACGCCACTGAAGCAATACTTCGGACAGTTTTTCATAATGTCGGGAAGGAACTGCCGACACGCCCTGCAAAACGGGCATCCCGGTTTCGGGAACTCCGCGCCGTTCCGTTCCGAAATAACGCTCTGAGGGCTTTTCACAAAAACTGTCCAAACTATTGATAATGAACTAAGGTATTCATATGATAAAATCAGTCAGAATTAAAAATTATAAAACATGCAATGATGTAAATATTATTTTAAAAGAGCCTCTGATGGCTTTGGTTGGGAAAAATGCTGTCGGGAAAACCAATACGCTCAAAGGAATACATTATGCAAGCAATTGTTGTCTGACAAATATTGGTGAGGAAGAAAAACTTTGTTTGAAAAAAGGTTTTTCAGCGGAATTTGAACTAAAATTTGAACGAAAACGCACCATACAACACTTTGTATATAAATATCAGGTTTACGGCAAAGGTGAGTTATACATAAAAGACACTTTGTGGGCTGTAAAAAACAAAAAGAAAAAATTACTTTTTAAAAAGACCGCCAAAAACATATTAACTCTTTGTTTTGAAAAAAACAAGGATGAAAAAATATCTGTTCCCTCTGAATTTACAGGATTGCGATATTTGTCCAAAATTGATTTGTCAGATAAAAAACCGTCTTATTTCGTTAAGAACTTGGCAGAACATGCTAATGCCAGTTCGTTAATCTCCTCAGATTTGCTTAAGGTAAACCACCATGGCAATCAGGAACAATCAAAAATAATAATTGCATTCAAAAACAACTTTGAGGACTGGCTCGAAAAAAGGAGTTGCAGAAACAGTGACGAACTTTTTACCTTCCAACACTATGACTTTTATCAAAGCAAGCCGGAAGATTTTAGCGAATATAAGGAAATACTTAAACTTTTAGGTTTGGTTCAGGATGTTAAAGTCGCTGAATTTAAGACTCCTGCTGATGATGAGACCCACTCGGATGCCTTAATTTACATAGCTTTTGTGATAAATGAAAAAAAACTGCAATTTGAATTTCTTTCTGACGGCACTAAAAGAATGATCCGACTTTTATTCCGCTTTTTTTACGAAAAAACTTCGCTGATGCTTATCGAAGAGCCGGAGAATTCTGTTCACTGGGGATTATTGGCAACATTCTTATCCGTATTGGATCAGTATGCCGATGATAAGAAAATACTTTTCTCAACCCACTCAGAGCAGGTATTGAATCAGTTGAAGCCTGAGCAACTTATCTATGTGGACAACATAGAAGGAAATACCGAGGCCAAGTATCTGACCGGAAGATCTCTGAAAAAAGCAAGGAATTTTTTGGCTGATGTGGGGTCGCTTGGAGAATACGCCATATCAGGAGGATTGGAAGAGGATATTGATGGCTAAAATCGGTATAATAGCGGAAGACAACTCGGATATCGAAACTCTTATAATATTTATCCGGCGTATGACAGAAGCTAAATTCAAGAAGAAAAAGTATGCCGCCCAGGGTTGTGGGAAATTAAGACGAAAATGTCAGAAAATCGCAAAAAACTGGCTCTCAGAAAATGTCACTCATATAATTATTTGCCATGATTTGGATAGTAACAGCAAATCTGATTACAGGAAATTATTTAAAGAATTATGTGACAAAATTTCTTCTTTGCCAAATCATAAAAAAGTTTTCTGCATTGTCATTCCCATTGAGGAAATGGAAGCTTGGTTTTTATCAGATGTTGACACTCTGAATACACAATTCCCCGGTATAAATTTGAAAGAAGTAAGCCATCCTGAAAAGATAGCGAGTCCAAAAGAATTTATTAAAAAAAGATCACGCGTTAATTGTAAACCCCGTTATATTTATACAGTTCATAATCCGGTATTAGCTAAAATTATTAACATATCAGAAATTAAAAGAAAATGTCCGGAGTTTAAGAAATTCCATGATTTTATTTCTGAAATTGATAAAAAGAAAAGCAAAAAAAAGAAGAGCAAAAGCAGATAAACCAGTGCTACTTGTTTTTGCTTTGCTCAGCACTCTTTATGTGGGTAATGCTTCTGCCCACTGTGATACTTTGGATGGTCCGGTGGTGGCAACGGCACGGACCGCGCTTGACAAAGGTGATGTCACACCACTGCTGAAATGGGTACGACCGGAGGAGGAAGAGAAAATCCGGGTTGCCTTTCAGAAAACATTGGCTATGCGTGTCAAAGGAGCCGAGGTTAAAGAATTTGCGGAAATGTACTTTTTTGAAACCCTGGTCCGCATCCACCGCGAAGGGGAAGGAGCGCCCTACACGGGTCTGAAGCCCGGCGAGGCAGTTGATCCGGCTGTGGCTCTGGCAGACAAGGCTCTGGAAAACGGCAATGTTGACAAACTGGTCAATGTCCTGAGCAATGCCATGGCCAATGGTATCCGCAAACATTTTCAGCATGCCCGTGAAACCCGGAAACATGCTGATGATTCTGTAACAGCCGGCCGGGAATTCGTTGAGTCCTATGTTCTTTTCACTCATTACGTTGAAGGGCTGCACGGTCTGATTAAAGGCGGAGCGGCTCATCATGGCGAAGCCGGGCATTGATTTTGTAATATCAAACTTGCATAAGTTAACAAACGGGTGCCAATTGGGTTCCCGTTTTTAACGGCACCTCTATGGGTAAAAGCAGCCTTCCCCCCTGCCGAAGGCTAATTTAACGCAGAGTTCAGCGGCGGGCGGGGTTTGGATCACGCGCTTCATTACCGATGCGCCCCGACCGTCCGCTGTAACGCTGGCTTATGCGCTGTCATGCTGTGATTTTGGGTGGACCTTGGGGTTTGCTGGACCTTGGGTGGGGACCTTGGGGTCGGACCTGGAAAACCAATTGAATTTAAAAGAAAACCGCTTCAAAAAAGCCTGTTTTCAGCCCTCAGACCGCCCTTTTTGCATATAAAACGGCCACTCTGAGAACCGGCTCCGCCGCTTATGACGGTGATTTTACCCCCGAAAAAGGGGTTTTAAGCCCGAAAAACGCCTGTTTTCCAAGCCTTTGTGCTGAAATAACAACAGGTTAGCCAAGTCCGGCCCCATACTCCCCATACTCCCCATACTCCTTCAGACTCCCTGGACCCAGACTCCCTGAAATCCGGGATATCTCTCTTTTCGGAAACCGCCGTCCCCGGAAAACTCCGCCCGGAACGCTGTGAAAACGGAAAGTTGTGGGCAGCCTCACGAAATCAGGGCCTCCCCAAATCCGTTATAATCAGCGAAATTACTCGATGGCTTTTTCACATTCCGCGATCAAATCATCCAGAAGTTTTACGGATGTCTTGGCATCCTTCTTTATTTCGAGCAGGAAATCCATCTCGCTTTTGGAAATATGTCCGTCAGCAAATAATTCTCGCCGAAGGACATTGACCTCTTTTTGACTGATATGCCCGTCTTCCAAGGCGAAAGCCTTGGCCACCTTACGCCATTCTGCCATTTCTCCACTCCTTAATTTTTCTGTTAAAGTTGATTTATGTTTTGCCATGTTTTAGATCCACTGATAAGCAATCAGTAGCTCTGCCTCGTTTCAAATTCGATTTCGTGTTACAAAAAAAAGTGCTATGGGGGTCGGACCGACCCAATTCTCCCCTTAGCTTGGTCCGACCCAATTCTCACCATGCCGGGATTTCGCCTTCTGGCCGGACCTCCTCCCTGTACCTTTCTTTCTCCGCAGGAAGACAGACGGCTCCAGGTTCTCGGGTGGACCTTGGGGTCGGACCTGGGAAACCCGTTGAATTTTAAAAAAAATTGCTTCAAAAAAGCCTGTTTTCAGCCCTCAGACCGCCCTTTTTGCATATAAAATGGCCACCTTAAGAACCGGCTCCGCCGCTTACAACGATGATTTTACCCCCGAAAAAGGGGTTTTAAGCCCGAAAAACGCCTGTTTTTTAAGCCTTTGTGCTGAAATAACAACAAGTTAGCCAGGTCCTACCCAATTCTACCCAATTCTAACCTAATTTCATTAATTTTGATTAGAAGATATATGGTTTAGGAACTTTGCAATAATCATTTTATTGAAGTTCTCCGCTTCTTCATAGAATGGGAAATGAGCGGAGTTTTCAAACCAGATGATCTCTTTTGTCGGCGCATTCAGCACTTCATAATATTGCTCAACCAGTTTGAATGGCGTATCGTAATCATGACGACCGGTAAAAAAATAAACAGGAACATCCACTTTGGCAACACTTGTTCTGAAATCAAGCTGCCAAACATTTTCATCATCAAATAATGCTTGCGAAAACGTCCAACCGTTTATAAGTTCTTCCTGATGGTTTGCATAGACTTCACTGTTCAGGATAGCCTCCTCTATTTCCTCGGAATCAGTTTTTCCATACATTTCTCCGCCATAATGGCTTACCCATTTCATGGTTATCTCATAACCGGAATCGTCAGCATACTCTCCCTGTTCATCCGGACGACCTGTTTGCTCCAACTCAGTGATAGCCGACGCATTGTTGTCCGCGACTGCCTGACTCAAAGCGAAATCGTAACTCAGTTGTTCGTTTTCAATGACATCAACGACCTGTCCGACACTGCCAAATGCCAAATAATCATCAGGATATGATCGGACTAGGAATATGCCAAGAATTGTTCCAAAGGAGTGACCTACTATGAATATTTTTTCACGGTCAAACCGATCTTTCAGATATCCCGTCAGTTCATGAGCATCCGACAGCAACTGTGCAAGCGTCATGCTCTCTTTGGGAATATTTGGAGAGTAGGACCTTCCCGCGCCTCTCTGGTCCCAGTTGACAACAATAAAGTGATCTTCGAGTTCCCTATTTTTCTCATGGAATAATGGCATCATGGCAAACCCGGGCCCGCCATGAAGGACCAACAGAATCGGCTTTGAAAAACCGTTGCTTTGAATCAATATCCACTGCTCGATTCCACCCAATGTGATGTTTTCCAAACTGGGATTTCCGGGCAGTATTCTCAGACCAGCCACAACCTGCAAAGCGAATATGGCATCTTTCAGACCGATTTTTTCACCGCCTTGCGTGCTTGCAGTCGGATTAAGCCCCGCACAGACCTGGAGGGTTATGACAACATCACTCAGATCAGTGTTCCCGGATCCGTTGACATCCCCGTCACCCGCCTCTGTGCTGTGAGGGAAACATAGGACGAGCAACCCGAAAAACGACAGCAACAGTTTTAACTTCTTGCTCAATACGTTACCTCCTAATTTATTTAAAAGAAGCACTATAACGCAGAGTTCAGCGGCGGGCGGGGTTTGGCGATGCGTTTCATTGCCGATGCGCCCCGCCAGTCCGCTTCCGGGCAGATCCAGACGCACCCCCACAGACCCGGACGTGAGGATTTCCCTCATCCGGTTCCCCGGTGCCAGAGCAAGCTCTGCAAGAAGGTGTCAGAGCGATCACCCACTGGGCAACAATATCGATTTTCACGGGGTTTGCGCCCGATCCCATCGATCCGGATTTATCTTGGCACGATCATTGACGGGTTATGCCGTTATCTCAGATAGTTTTAACACAGCTTCGCTTTCCCGGTTACAAAATGCTGCTGTTTTCTCAGGAATCAGATTTTTCCTTCATACAAATCTGCGACAGGAAAGCACAAATCGTAATCATTCCAAAACAGGTCGCCGTATTCGAGAGTGAAATTTCTGAATTTCTCAATATCAAGATATTTTCTTATCAGGCCTCCGAAAAGGTATCCCTGTGGGGATACCCGCAAATCCGAGGATTTCTGCCTATATGAAATAAAGATTACCTAGCAGTCTACTGCTCATACATAGCATACTCAGTAGTCATCGCAATCCTTGCAAACTCTGTTGAGTCACGTTGACTTGTCCCTTGACGATCTGGTCAGCTAGCTTTTCTACAAGCGGGGCAATCAGGCTGAAGTGGTTATGTCCGGAAACCTTGAAGAATTGAATTTTTGGATTTGAATTCACGTCGATCATCATCTTGATCGCATCCCAGTTCCCATTCTCTGCCCCCTCGAATACATACATGGGGCTCTTCACACAGTGTAACCAAAATATGGGCGAGCGGAGAACCATTTCATTTTTGTCTTTGGGATCGCAATAAACGTAATTGCCTCCATATTGAGCGGACCCCGCAACTGGCCCCAGCGAGAAAATAGCGCGGAATCTGGCGGAACACGCACCGACCAGCATGACCATCGTTCCGCCTGTGCTGTGGCCACCCAGGTAGATTTGCTTGGGATCAACGTAAGGCAGGCTGACCAGATGATTCGTGGCAGCGAGAATATCGTCCACCTCTCCATAGAACCCCTCGCGCTGACCGGGATTATCGTTTCCTCCTCGCTGGGAAGGAAACATCATAACGACACCAGCCTTCCGGAAAGCGCTTGCCGACTGATCGTTGCTTCGTTCCTTCGGTGTCCAGACATCGCCAATCGAATTGTTGTCGCCCCCAGTAATCCACACTATCGCCGGATGCTTTTTGCCGTCCCCCGGGTTGGTCGTTACATATGCTGCCAAAAGACCTACTGGTGACTGATAGTGAATCAATTTGAATTCACTTCCCGTTGGAGAATCTGGAGCACCGTAGGATTCTCCGGACCTTACGATTTTCGTGACGAATCCTTTTCTAGCTTCGCGTAGCGTTTGTTTAGGTTCTGTCGGAGCGGCATCGCAACCGACGATGATGAGGATAAGTATCAGAATAAACTTTTGCATAATAATTCTCCTGGGGTAGTGGCAAATGTTGTAATAAGCGGCGGGTTAAGCGGGCAGGTTCGTAAAAAACCGGACAGCCCCGTCCGCTTCATTAAGTGTTATGCCGTGTTAAAAAAGCAAGAAATCCGTGAGGCAGAGTAAGCAACCGTTCGCAAACACCTCTCACTTATACCATATTTCCGGCAGAGAGTCAGTAGTAAATATTTGTAATAACAATAAATTTTATATACTGATGACTTTTCCGAGCCGTTTTTTTTAAAAGACCGTACTTCCGCCCGACGGGTCACACTTAGCGGGTCGGGTAGCCGGGGGCTGTTGCCAGCCCCAAGCCCCCTAAGAACGGTGCGTGACAGTTTCCCGTCATACCGCTCAAGCCTCCGAAAAGGTATCCCCTGTGGGGATACCCGCAAATCCGAGGATTTGCCTCATGTTACTGTCCGACTGTCGGAATAACCAGCGGTATGCAGAGGGCGCCAGCCTTTCGGGCTCGGGGCTCAGTACAGAGCCTGCATTCCTGCCTTCCCCAGCTTCGGACGCCCGTTTTCGGCAAGCTCAAATAAAGCCGGGTTTGCCTGTGAGGTCGGCTTCCGGCCTGTCGGTCACACTTTGGCCGGGTGGGACTCTCCTTCAATCCCCGATGCCGGGGCAAGCCTCGCAGGGGGGATAGGTTAAATAAGACCTTTTCAATCCGACGTCAGAGCAAGCTCCACAGAGGATGTGTATTATTGTTTCACCACCCCGATCACCCACCGGGTAACATTGCCGAATTTCACGGGCCTGCGCCCGATCCCAACGATCTGGATTTATCTTGACACGAGCAGCGCCGGGTTATATGCGATTTTGGGTTATTCCTATTTATTTTGAAATATATGAAAACAGAAAGTCATAAAACTCTTCTGCTTTATCTATCATCAACCAATGAAAAGCATCATTAAATGCTTTGGCATTCAAGTTATTGATTTTTAAGAAATCAACTGTTTCATCAGAAAGACTCTTCGTACCATAACAATAGACTTTGGATATTTCTATATCGCAATAAAAACTACCAATTTCACTTTTGTATTGTCCTTCCAAAGATGTATTTCTTTTTAATAGTTCCTGAGCGTTTGAAAGAAATGTTTCCGCACGGCAAAAATATAATGAAGCGTGGTATCTCCGGCAGGAACGATAGTTTTTACCGAATGATTCATAAATTTCTGAGTTAATAAACTCATCATAAAACCATTCATTAAAGCGATTTTCTTCGTATGCCTTCACTGCTTGATTGGAAATAAAAATATCAAACTGAGTTATATCGCCTTCGATATTCACATATTTTTTTATCAGACCTTCTCTATCTTCTTTACAAAGCAGAGTAGTTATATCTCCACCCATCGAATGGCCAATTAAAATAATGTTATTTATTTGATATGATTCAATTAATTTTGATAACCGGAAAACATGGGAATCGAAATTGTAATTTCCTGTTTCAGAATTGGAACTTCGACCGTAGCCGATCAGATCAGGAACAAGAACATTGTAATTGTTAAACCGTTTGTCTTCAAATACTTCTTGGAAGCATAAACCTGATTCACCCAGACCATGCACAAATAGTAATGTCTCCCGGTTCGGCAGCATTTCATTACTTCTGAAAAACAGATAATCATCTCCGATTTTTAAAAATGATTCTTGCATTTTCATCCGCTTATCTCCGCTAAATATCATTTTATTCACCTTTCCAAGATTTAACCTAACTCATTGTTTATATTGAACTTACATGTGATCGTGCCGTGAAAATGTGTTTCAGACCAGCCTGTTTTAAGGGCTCGAAACCGTAGACGGAGCAATTTAGGGTTGTATTTTCTTTTACGATTTACGGCTTACCTGAAGAACTTTTTTGTTGCCATAGTCAGTATTCAATACCTGAACATACGCTTTTCATCCTATATCGCCCTTTTTGGCCCCAAAAAAGCGATTATAGCCCTGTTTTAGAGCCAAAATCAGTATATATTCGGTGAACCCCGTCCCATGTATTTTCAATATGTTACATCGATTGCATTTTTTGAAAAATGAAATTCATAATCTGAGGCTACCTAATTTCAGTATGTTACACCAATGAATGCCCATTATATTATGAATATCATTTTTTAAGATTATCTAACTATCTGAAATTACGTTAGACGGGGTTCACCGAATACTTACCAAAATCAACATGATTTTTCTTTAATATCTGACACTTAGCTTGGTCCGACCCCAGACTCCAACCCCAGACTCCAACCAGACTCGCACCAGACTCGACACCAGACTCGACAGACTCCCAGACCCCAGACTCCCACTGTTTTTCTCATAATTGTCAGGCGGCTACGTTTTCATAACCGGAAGACTGACAGGTCTGCACAGACAGAAAGCGTGCGAAATTCAGCACCTGTCTCGCCGCATCATCCGGCAGACTGGCAACCAGGGCCGAAGTCTGTTCCGCAATCGGAATCCACTGCCGGGTTTCCGCCCGCCACACAACGATGAAGTGTCTTTCATTCAGGGCTGAGAAATCGAGAGTCTCTCCGTTTTCATCGGTGAATTCGATCTCGTGGAAATCATTGCCGTGGCAATGGACAACCGCACCGCGCACTCCGGCACGCAGATTTTTTTCCGGAATGTCCGTGACAATCTCAATTATGTCTCCTATGTCCGGCATCATTTTTTCTTCCTCACATAAAGTGTTGCGAGATGAGCCTCCCCGCTTTCGGGAGGTATGATCCATCCTGTTCTCACGACAGCATGGCGACCCTCTGTTCCACCCGGATGTCCGCAGTGTAGCGTTTTCCGAATCTGTCCTCACTGTGGAAGCTGACCTCTGCCTGCATGGCTCCGCTCTCAAGCTGACAGAGCAGGACTGTGTGATTCTCTTTCGTGAATCCGAGCAGCTTCTCAAAAAGAACGGCTTTGTGTCTCCCGTGCGGGGAATCCGGATCAGGCGCATAATGGGTCAGTTTGCGGGGATCAATGCTGATGCTCTCAGCGATATCTGCCAGTTTCAAAGTGTGTTACTGTCCCATTTCCCCGATCACCCGCCGGGTAACATTATCGGATTTCACGGGCCTGCGCCCGATCCCAGCGATCCAGATTTATCCTGACACGAGCAATCCGGGGTTATGACTGTTACCGACAACCATGAATAAAAGCCAAGTCAGGCCCTCGCCAGTCACGACTTGTTGTTTGGCGTTTACAAGTCTAACATTTCTTTGATATCAGCAAGAGGAACTCTTTTGCCATAACTGCGGCGATTGGCTAAAAATGTCATTAAATCCTTATTTTCAGCGGTGGCTTTCACTTCTGATCCGAAGTCATCATGACTGCCGACATCAAAACCCTGCCAGGCATCAAAGGGAAACAAGACAAACTGTTCCCCTTCGCCGGTTTGTAAGACAGCACCTTCTTCTGATATGTTTTTCAGCAAGTTGTAAACAAATAATTCAGACCGGGGTATTGTAATAATGTTCATAAATCCCTCCGTTTGCCTCTGACAAACAACAAATTACCAACCTTGAGACCGATTGCCTCAATGCTGACGAATCCGCATTCCTCAGCGCCGGAGCAAGCTCTGCAAGAAGGTGTCAGAGCGATCACCCACTGGGCAACGGTATCGAATTTCACGGGATTGCGCCCGATCCCGACGATCCGGATTTATCTTGGCACGACCATTTACGGGTTATGTGCCATGCATGTCCCGGAATATGATGTCTGTTTGCTCCTGCCATTTTCTTAAAAGCGCCTTTTTGCCCTCAAAAAAGTGGTTTTAAGAGCTGAAATAAGGCATATTTTGCTTTCATATCACATAATTTCAGTGGGTTAGCTTGGTCC
>JAUCGI010000107.1:14044-16959 GCA_030378035.1 Desulfobacterales bacterium HSG2 | reverse complement strand
GATCATAAAATTTTAACCCCGTACCAGACTGCGGGGTAATCTGTCGAAAGAGAAATTCAGCAGATACTAATTAGCAGTCAAAATCGGCCTTTTACAAAATTTTACAAACGATTAGTTCTTTACAACCCTGATTTATATGGTAAAAACAGTTTATGCGTAGGCTCTGGAAATATGTTCGCCTGAAAAACTGGAAGACCCCGATTTCCGGATACGCCGAAACTGGCGGAGCTTCGGACGTGTCCGCGACCTTGGAGGGCGTTCCCGCCCTCTCGGGAAGTCCGGAAAAGGAGGCCCGTATGGAGACACTGAATACAGAAAGAGCCAGTGAGAGAGGCGGGGGTTTTTCTCCGCCTGTCGGAACGGACATATCCGAATTCCGTCCCTTCGACGGTGTGAGGGTTTCGGAGGAGGAGTACTGGGAGAAATATTACGAATACGCGGGGCCCGATGACCGCATCTTTGAATGGAACAACGGTGTTCTGGAGGAGAAACCGATGGGAGACCATTTAAGCTATCTGACGTCCGACTGGTTCCACACGCTGCTGAAACAGTATCTCGAAGCCTGTCCGGTTGCGGAAATTTTCGGAACCGACATGGGGTTCAGACTGCTGCTTCCGCATAAGGCTGTGATCCGCAGACCTGATCTGTCGCTGGTTCTGAACACCAATCCTATTCGGTTCGGTCCTCTGGACCGTTCCTACAGTGGAGTCTTCGACATATGCATCGAGTTCCTGTCGGATTCCACAAAGGCGGATATCGAGCGGGACACCAAGCACAAACACTCGGAGTACGCCTTCGGCGGTGTGGGGGAGTATTACATTCTCGACCGTCTCGGCAAGGAGACGGCCTTTTACCGTCTGGGTCCGAGAGGATTCTACCTGCCGATCCTCCCCGCGTCCGGGGGGATCATCCGTTCCAGTGTTCTGCCGGGTTTTCAGTTCCGGGAGGCTGATCTGTACACCCGTCCCTCTCTCATAAAAATGGCGGAGGATGCGGTTTACAAGGCCTTTGTTCTGAGGGACTGGCAGGCGGAGCGCGGCAGGGCGGATAATGCTGAAAAAAAGACGGAAAAGGCGGAAAAAAAGGCGGAAAGGGCTGAAAAAAAGGTCGAGGCCGAAAGAAGAAAGGTTGAGAGGGCTGAAAAAAAGGCCGAAAGGGCTGTCGAGACCGAAAGAAAAAAGGTTGAGAGGGCTGAAAAAAAGGCCGAGGCCGAAAGAAGAAAGGTTGAGAGGGCTGAAAAAAAGGCCGAGGCCGAAAGAAAAAAGGCCGAAAGGGCTGTCAAGGCCGAAAGAAGAAAGGTTGAGAGGGCTGAAAAAAAGGCCGAGGCCGAAAGAAAAAAGGCCGAAGGGGCTGTCAAGGCCGAAAGAGAAAAGGCCCGAAAACTGGCTGAAAAGCTCAGGGCATTGGGAATCGATCCCGAAAGTCCCTGATGTCGGAGCTGAATTCCGGCCCGGCGGATTGACAAATCCGCCGGGATGGGTCATAGATATTTGTCAATCCGTCAAAGGATTTTTATGTGAACAAATAGAATTTGCTCCCGACGGATTGACAAATCCGCCGGGATGGGTCATATTTGTCAATCCGTCAAAGGATTTTCATGTGAACAAAGAGAATTTGCTCCCGGCGGATTGACAAATCCGCCGGGATGGGTCATATTTGTCAATCCGTCAAAGGATTTTTATGTGAACAAAAAGAATTTGAATAACTCAGGTGCTCTGTAAGAAGAGCGTAACAGGGAATCCCGTGAAAAACGGGAGCGGGCCCGCCGCTGTAATCGGGGACGAACGCCGCAATATGCCACTGACAGGGGATGAAAGATAAAGGATGAAATTCATCCTTCATAATTCATTCCATTCGGGAAGGCGCGGTCGGTAGGATGATCCGAGAGCCAGAAGACCTGCCTGAATTATTAATGAGTGATCTTCGAGGAAAGAGATTACACCATGGTCCAGAGGATAAAAAAGGGACATCCCCGGATCAGATTATCTGGTCCGGGGATTTAAAATGAGAACCGGGTTTTTCCGGTTTCTCAGGACAAATTTCCGGACTGTCACCGTTTAATTTAATTAATTAATTGAGGAGGTAAAACGATGAAGACCGGGATAATTGTTTATGTTTTGGGGAATCAGCCCCTTGAGGAAAATTTTGACGAGAGGAAGGCTGTAAGAGATATGGATGTTAAGGCGGACAGGGTGGAGCTTGTCTTTTCCGGAGAAAAGAGTTTTGATGTCAGTGATGCTTGGTGGAAACTGACCACAAAGGGAATGAACCGGATTGTTTGCAGACATGGCGAAATTGCCGGCCGCTCCAATATCAGACTGAGAGACCGAGAACTGCAACTCTGCGCATATTAGCAGAAACAGGCTCTTGTGTTCCCCGATAAACACTGGTTTTGGGAACTTTGAAATAGCTGGCTTCAAGCCTGCTTGAGTTTTCAGCCCCGGAATTTATTCCGGGGCTTCTTTTTTCCCTTACCGTTATCGCTTTCTGTTCCGCTCAAACCGAGGTAAGCGTCATTCCTCATCCTCCAGAGCCGCACGAAGTTCCCCAACTGTGTCACAAACGATGATATTCGGGTGCTGTTTCCAATAGTCTATTTCAGAATACTTTTACCTCCAATCAACTGTCGTTCCCGCCATCGAATGAGCTCAACTGGTTGACCGCGAGAACTTCGGGAGAGCACAACTGGTTGACGAAAGCGGGAACCCACTGCTCGTTAATTCGAGGCATTCATAATATCACAGAGCGTAACTCTGCCGTTATCGCTTTCTGTTCCGCTCAAACCGAGCAACTGTCGTTCCCGCCATCGAATGAGCTCAACTGGTTGACCGCGAGAACTTCGGGAGAGCACAACTGGTTGACGAAAGCGGGAACCCACTGCTCGTTAATTCGAGGCATTCATAATATCACAGAGC
>JAUCGI010000107.1:0-13945 GCA_030378035.1 Desulfobacterales bacterium HSG2 | reverse complement strand
AACTGTCGTTCCCGCCATCGAATGAGCTCAACTGGTTGACCGCGAGAACTTCGGGAGAGCACAACTGGTTGACGAAAGCGGGAACCCACTGCTCGTTAATTCGAGGCATTCATAATATCACAGAGCGTAACTCTGCCGTTATCGCTTTCTGTTCCGCTCAAACCGAGCAACTGTCGTTCCCGCCATCGAATGAGCTCAACTGGTTGACCGCGAGAACTTCGGGAGAGCACAACTGGTTGACGAAAGCGGGAACCCACTGCTCGTTAATTCGAGGCATTCATAATATCACAGAGCGTAACTCTGCCGTTATCGCTTTCTGTTCCGCTCAAACCGAGGTAAGCGTCATTCCTCATCCTCCAGAGCCGCACGAAGTTCCCCAACTGTGTCACAAACGATGATATTCGGGTGCTGTTTCCAATAGTCTATTTCAGAATACTTTTACCTCCAATCAACTGTCGTTCCCGCCATCGAATGAGCTCAACTGGTTGACCGCGAGAACTTCGGGAGAGCACAACTGGTTGACGAAAGCGGGAACCCACTGCTCGTTAATTCGAGGCATTCATAATATCACAGAGCGTGACAGCACGGATTACTTTTAAGTGGCACAGATTAAAGCAACCAAAGCAACCAGTAAAAGTATTCCGAACATTTCAGCAAAAGGTAAAAGTATTCTGAACATTTTCTTATCAGACATAACTGTCGGATATTTTGGTAAAAGTATTCTGAAGGTCAATATTTCTGTTTGGTCAAAGTATTTTAATGTTTATCTTCAGCCTGAACAGCGTCCCACAATGCCTCATCTTCGGAAGGATCGGAGGAAGTCTGATGTGAGGCTTCAGTGTTCATCATAATCTCCTGATGTTAAACATTTCTTCTGAGCAGTAAAACCACAACGATCAGGATGAAAGCGGTGATAATGGTGATAACGAGCCACAGGAAGGGGGAAAGCCCGGCTGACATCGGCTTGATACGCACAATCGCCGGGCTTGAGATGCTGTAATGTTTTCCCTTGTCATCATACTGGCCGATAAGAAAAACGGCGTAGCTGCTGTTTTCCAGGGCGGAGAAATTCTCCACTGCAAAGGCGAGGGTTTTCTTCTCCTTGGAACCGATGGTTATGGTTTTTGTCCCTTCATTAGTGGCAAGCTCGTCAGGAACATGCAACTCAAGCGAAAGCTCCTGCTGCTTGTCGCTATTGTTTCTCAGCGTAAAGTTCAGCTCGCCGCTGCCGTTTGCAGGGATGTCAATCTCTTCTGACTTGACAGAGATGTCTGAGATGACAGGGGTTTTGTAATCGTAAAATCCCAGAGTAAGCGAAGAGAACGGGTAGCTGTTCGCATCCTGATAATGCGTTTTGATAATCACAGGATAATGGCCCGGGAGCGTGAATGCATCTCTGATTTCAAAGTCCTCGTCTGTATTCTGATTAACATTGAGACGGGATATCGTCTGACCGGTGACGCCGGCCTTTCCGAGTGATGCTTCAAACTGCACGGCATAAGCCGGCTCGTCACCCTTGTTCTGAGCGCTTATTTTCAGGAGTATGGCATTATCACTCTCCCGGATGCCGAAGTTCGTCTCCATGGTGATATAGGACGCGTCCGCGCTTGTTGAAAACAGCATAAATATACATAACGCTATATGCAAGTTTAAAAACCGCAGAGAACACAGAGAAGAGACGGAGTTCACAGAGACGCTCCGTGTTCTCTGTGAGTCCTCTGTGTTCTCCGCGGTTTGTAAAAAGTTGCGCACGGCGTCAAATATGAAAACAGCAGTCATTCTCATAGTATTGTCCTAACCTGCATCATTGAAAAATACTCGCGTAATGTCATTATAAAAGACAAAGATCATCAACAGAATCAGCACAAAGAGGCCGACCTGCTGGGCAATTTCACGCATTCTTGTGTTTACCGGACGCCCGATAGCCGCCTCGATAAAAAAGAAAAGCAGATGCCCGCCATCTAAAATCGGTATCGGAAGAAAATTGAGGATGGCAAGATTGACGCTGAGAACCGCGATAAAGAAAACAAAGTTGGCCGGCCCCTCCTCAGCCTGCTGTCCCGCCATCTGGGCAATCAGGATCGGACCGCCGATAGTTTCCGTGGATATTGTTCCCTGTATCATTTTCACAATGCTGACCACCGTCAGCTCCGCAATTTTATATGTCCAGAAGAAGCTCTCTGAAAGCGCTTCAAGCGGATTCAGAGATTTGGAAAAGAATTCACCCGATGAGGTGATGCCGATCACATAACGCTCGGTATCCTCGCCGAATATGTTCTTGCTGGTTATCTTTTGCGGCGTAATGTTCATAACACGGACAGCTTCATTCCGTTTTACCAATATTGCAAGTTCTTTCCCCCCACTTGAGGTGATGATCTCTGCCATATCTTCCCAGGTTTCAATGCCGATCCCGTCAATGCCAACGATCGTATCCCCTTTCTGAAGTCCTGCCTCATAAGCAGGCGTTTCCTCCTTCACATCTCCGATCAGAGGTGTGGATACCATTGTTCCGGATATCTGGAAAATTCCGAAGAATATAATGACCGCGAGGAGAAGATTAAAGAAAGGTCCGGCCGCGACGATCATGATCCGTTTGAAGACATGCTTATGGGTAAAGGAGATGGGAATATCCGCGGGATCTATTTCCGCGTCAGGCTCTTCTCCCACCATTTTGACATATCCGCCCAAAGGGATGGCGGAAACCCGGTAATCAGTAATCCCGACTGTTTTACCGAATATCTTGGGGCCGAATCCGAGAGAAAATTTCTCAACCCCGACATCGAACCACCGGGCGACTAGGAAGTGGCCGAGTTCGTGAAAAAAAATAAGTATGCCCAGAACAACAACAAATGCAAAAATTGTACTCATAATATAATCCTTAATTCTGTATGGGTTTAAATAATTCCTAATTTCTAATTCCTGTGTACAGGACAAAAATTTTCGGATGCCTGAAAACCGGCACACTGTCATTCCGGGCGGAAATGCCGGAAATCGGCAGGATTTCCGGCATTTCCGACCCGGAATCCACTTTTTGCCCTGTACTCAGTTCTAATTCCTAATTCCGGCCTCCTTCATAGAAGCTGAAAAGTGGTTTACACTTTTCTGACCTGCCTAACAATTTTGCAAACGATTTGGAAAATCGTTCTACAGCAAAGTGTAAAGTGGTTTACACTTTTCTGACCTGCCTAACAATTTTGCAAACGATTTGGAAAATCGTTCTACAGCAAAGTGTAAAGTGGTTTACACTTTTCTGACCTGCCTAACAATTTTGCAAACGATTTGGAAAAATCGTTCTACAGCAAAGTGTAAACTAACTTCTAATTCCGGCATCCTTCATGGAAGCTGAAAAGTGGTTTACACTTTTCTGACCTGCCTAACAATTTTGCAAACGATTTGGAAAATCGTTCTACAGCAAAGTGTAAACTGACAAATGAAGGATGCCCTAATTCCTAATTCTATTACAAGTCCGGTAACGGCCTCAGGCAAAATAGGAATTCATCAAATTCTTTTCGAGAAGACCACAGTATCGCCGTGTTTCTCGGCAAAAGTTTCGGCGTCTTCTGTCAGTCCGTTATTGGCAAAAATCCACATTTTTATCACACGCGGGTTCATATTTCCCTTACGCGCCTGAATATCTCTGTCTTTCCATCTGCCGCGGTCCGAGCATAACGGTGGACATGGTCCGGCGATGAGCGGCCTCGAATGCGGCATTGTAAAAGTAATCCGGAATTTCCTGCCGGCTTCCGGTACCATGGTTCTGATGACCCAGTTCTTTTCTGATTTCATTTGTCTGCTCTATTTTCCGCGTTCGACAATGTTGTTAATGATCTGTTTCAGCGCCTTCAATATTCTGAAAATATCGAAAACATCATCATTTGTTGCCGGATAGACGCGGCTGATGGCGTATTCCCGTTCCTGCAACATCATAAAGAACCAGTTCCGTCCGACAGTATAACAGCCATAAACCGGATGAGTGTGTTCATTCAATTCCTGAGCGACCAGCATGGCGGCGAGGCATTGGCCGGCAGGATCGCCTTCGGGGTCTTTTTCCCGTTTGTATTCCTGAAAGCAGAAATAAGGGATTTCAGGCTCACGCCACCCGCTGGCAATCATTCCGTCGGGATTGCCTGACATTGTTTCTCCTTCGACTGTGCCTGTAATATGGCGTTCTGCAAAGGCATTGAACTTTTTCCCGGAAAAATTCACAAGGCTGAAGACAGGACCGATAAAGTGCAGCGCGTACTCCTGTTCATTCCAGTTGTCTATGTTCAGAATCAGCAGGCCCTGCAGATGTGAAAGAGAGGTTTTCTCAAAATCAGTTATCTCTGCCCGGATTTCGAGCCATGATTTTAACATGGAATCGCCCATCACCTGGTCCAACCCGAATCGTTTGTCGAGTTTCGCAAGCGTCCATTCCTGAAATCTGCTCATAATAAGCCTCCGGGATGTAAAAGATTCACACAGGTCATATTCGTCCCTCCGCTCCCGCCGGATTGCCAAATCCTGCCGGCTCGGATTTGGCAATCCGAGCGAGCAAGGGATGAATTTACGGGTTGATGTACTATGAAATTGCCAAGTCTCTTGCCCATCTGTCCGCTTCAAGGATATCGGAGAGGGTCGGGTCTTGGATAACGGTATGCTGCTCCATTCTCTTTCTGATAACCGTCGGTATCTGGACAAATGATATGCGGTTTTCCAAGAAAGCTTCTACCGCCGACTCATTGGCCGCGTTCAGCACCGCGGGCAATGTTCCCCCGATGTTACAGGCTTCAAATGCCAAGGCCAGACAGGGAAATCTTTCCATATCCGGCTTCTGAAATGTGAGACCTGTATTTGCGAAATCCGGAAGGGGCTGATTTAGCGGCAGACGCTCCGGCCAGGATATGGCATACGCTATGGCTCCCTTCATATCCGGAATCCCGAGCTGGGCGATGACCGACCCATCTTTGTACGCGACCATGGAATGAATGATGCTCTGGGGATGGACCACCACTTCAATCTGATCCTGTGAAACATCAAAGAGCCATTTTGCTTCGATGACCTCAAGTCCTTTGTTCATCAGGGTGGCCGAATCGATGCTGATCTTTTTTCCCATCTGCCATGTGGGATGTTTCAGCGCGTCTTCCGGTTTTATATCCGCGAATTGATTTCCCGGCTTGTTCAGAAAGGGTCCCCCTGAGGCTGTCAGCAGGATTTTATCCAAATCCTCCCTGCGCTGACCTGCAAGGCACTGGAATATCGCGCTGTGCTCGCTGTCCACCGGAAGAATTCTGACACCTTTGTCCGCAGCCCGCTTCATCACGATCTCTCCGGCCATCACAAGGGTTTCCTTGTTTGCCAGAGCAATATCCTTTCCGGCGTCTATGGCTGAAAGTGTCGGCATTAGCCCCGCGGCACCCACCACTGCGGTTACAACGATGTCAACAGTGTTATGTGTTGCGGCAGTTCTGTAACCGTCTTCTCCGTAAAGGATTTCAATCGCTGATGTTTTTAAAACTCCGGAGGCATTCAGCCTCTCTTTTAATTCAAGGGCACGCGCTTCATCGAAAACCACAGCAATTTCAGGCTGAAAACGCTCAATCTGTTCGGCCAGCAGTGCCACGTTGCTCTTGGCGGCAAGTGCTTTGACAACGAACCGGTCCGGAAACATTTCTACGATTTTAAGTGTATTGCGACCGATGGAACCAGTTGATCCGAGTATGGACAGATGTTTCATAATATAGTGTTTTGTGTTTGGTGTTTGGTGTCTATGAACTCCCTTTGCATACAACCTTAAAACTGAATAGTATTTTGTGTCTATGAACTCCCTCTGCATACAACCTTAAAGATAACCTTATTATACTCAATGATCAAGTTTTTAGTACCTATCCATAAATTTTTCTGTGCTCACCTTTGTGTCTTTGCGGCGTTTGTGCGGGATACAAAATCCCGAATCGGATCGCCCGACTTGTCAGAAATCTCTCGGAATCCCCCTGTGATTTTAAAAAGCTTATTGAACAAATTTTTATATCACAAATTTTCGGAAATGTAAATTCAGTTTTTCGGTTTTATTTCGGAAGAAATGCGGTAGGAATATAGGTATTTATACCAGTAAATTCGTCCCCGACGGATTGCCAAATCAGCCTGCTCGGATTTGGCAATCCGAGCAGAGCAGGGCGTGAATTGCCAAATCAGCCGGATTTAGCAATCCGAGCAGAGCCAAATCAGTCGGCTCGGATTTGGCAATCCGAGCAGAGCAGACAGGGCATGAATTGCCAAATCAGCCGGCTCGGATTTGGCAATCCGAGCAGAGCAGGGCGTGGGTCGCCGGCTCGGATTTGGCAATCCGAGCAGAGCAGGGCGTGGGTCGTCTCGGCTCGGATTTGGCAATCCGAGCAGAGCGTGGGTCGTCGGCTCGGATTTGGCAATCCGAGCAGAGCAGGGTGGATCGCCGGCTCGGATTTGGCAATCCGAGCAGGTGGATCGCCGGCTCGGTTTCTCGGTTTTAGCAATCCGAGCCGAGCAGGGCGTGAATTGCCAAATACGCCGGCTCGGATTTAGCAATCCGAGCAGAGCAGGTGTGGATCGCCGGCTCGGATTTAGCAATCCGAGCCGAGCAGGGCAGGGAGTATATATTCTTTGAACAGATAAGCCACCGGAGCGGCAAACAGCAGCGCGTCAATCCGATCCAGAATACCGCCGTGACCCGGAAGGATGACTCCGGAATCCTTTACTCCGGAAAACCGCTTGAATTCAGATTCAAACAGGTCGCCCACCTGTCCCGCTATGCCGATGGAAAGAAATAACAGAATCCCCCATCCCCATGTCAGCGTCGGGATAAAAAAAGATTTAAACACGATCCCCACAGCCACGTTTGCCGCAAGGCCTCCGACTGATCCTTCGATGGTCTTTCCAGGGCTGACCGAAGGACAAAGTTTATGCCGGCCCATAAGTCTGCCGGCATAGAACGCACCGGTGTCACCGGCAAAAATCGTGAGTATCAGGAAGAATATCCATGTCATGCCATCTGTCCCGTTCCGTATCAGAACCAGGAAAGAGAGAAAAAGCGGGATATAAACGATTCCCTGAATCTGCTTGGCAACATTTTCCAAGATAAACGAGTCTGATTTGAACTGGCTCAGAGAGAAGAGCGCGGAGATAATCAGATTGAATGCAATCGCTCCCAAGATAAGACCGTAAGCGTTTCCGTGCGCCGCCCATATCATGCACTGGCCCGACGCCAGACCGATCAGGAGTATGATGCCGGATATGGTTTTGCCTTCAGGATTGAAAACAATCCGGAAGTATTCACACAATGCAAGCAGACATGCCACACTGGCGAGTCCGGTAAAAAAGTTCCCCCCTTTGTAAATCAGGAAAACGAGGAACGGTAAAGCAATAAGACCTGTAATCCATCGTTTTAAATGCATAATTTTAATCCTCAGTTATATTTGACTTATTTTTTTTCCAAACATCCCATGCTCTGGCAATATCGTCATGATCCAAGTCCTGATACATTGAAGCCTTTGCCATGTAGTCGTTTTTAAATTCCTTTGCCTTTAAAAGAAGTTCTGCATCCGCCAAACCATCTTTTTCCAAAGATACGATCTCATCCCATATCCCTGCACCCTGCTCCATTATATGGGAACTTTGTGATTTGGCGAAGTCAACCAATGTCGTCATTTTATTTTTATACGGATGCGACCTGGGTTTGGCCAACGAGAACAAATCAATAAGCGCGACCGGATTCAGCACTTCGTATCCGTGGTTATATTGTGCCTTGAACATGAAGTGAACCGTATCCCATGTACATAGAATTTTAACGAAGCTTGAAGATACTTCAGCATCATATAAATATTTTATGACAGTGGCATCGTGTTCTATGAGGATATCAGGTTTCTCGATATTCCGTCCGTTTAAGATGGTTGTCAGGTAAGATTTTATTTCCCATATATAGCTTGGATCGCAACGAACGGTTTTTATGCCGTATCTGGCAAGCAATTGGGATATTTCATTACGAGAGCTGTTTCTGCACTGATAAAATTCCTGCTCAGACATATTCGTTCTGATCCTGTCCAAAGATATGCCAAACAGACTCACATAGTCTTTGAAACTTAATGCCTTTTCACCACGCTTCTTTAAATAGTGGGTATAATGACTGACAAACGCGTTTTTTGAGAAAGAGAGATCGTCATCCAAGCCGATAATATATTTGTAATCTCTGCACGCTTCAATCAGGTGTGTGCCGATTTCCTCAACATAGATATTTGGTATGAAAGCCTTGAAATCATGATCTTTTATCAAATCATAAAGCAGCTTCGCAGAATACCCGTATCTGTATGTGGTTACATCAAAAAGAAGTCCGCAAAGCATCGGTATCACCACAGAAGAATCCAAATAAATATTTGCTCCGGCCCTTCCTCCGAGGGCATTTAACAAATGGTCCGAGTCCGTGTTCAACAATGAAATACAGAGTGCCGTGGCAGCAATTCTCTGACCAAAAGGGGTGTCGGACACAATTCCGGCAATCTCTTCAAAAAACTTATCGACATTTTCAGATCCGACATTTTTTGACAGGACATTTCTTATTTTCAGATAACTCTCTTTGTCAGCCGCGCCGCTGTCCAAATATGATATTTGGGATCTGTACAGAACCAGTGTGAACTCGGTTAAATTCTCAACAATGAAATCCAGTTCATCTTTTGACAGATTGATTTCTCTCTTGTTAAAGAAGGAGAGTATCCTGTTTCTCACATCTATAAAGTCTCTTTCACCAGCCTTACGGAGACCTGAAAATTTATCTGACTCATGTTTTCTGAGTTTAAATACCGTATCTGATTTTTCTATATCACCCTTTTGCAACAATCTGTCAATATGAGAGCTTATCAGTTTTGCCTGATTTCTGCCAAAATTATTATCATTTATGATGCGATCAGTTAATGCTTCCCTTTCCAGACCTTCCGAATCGGCAAATAAGTAAGATTTGATCAGTGAATCAAAAATACTGTCCCTGAATGCTTTTGTTTGTTCACCAAAAATCAGAACGGAGGCAATCGCTTCATGTTTTGGTGAAAAATACTTTTCTTTCCCTCTGCTATGACCCGTATCTTTTATGCCTAAAATATCTAACAATTCATCAACTCTGTCCTTCTTAACAAATTCCGAAGATATTGCCTGATTATCGTAGCGAATGACATACACCCCTGTTTTCAGAAGTATTTCATTGGAAAAGCCTTGGAAACTTCTTTCAGGAACGCGCCTGCTTGATACAAATATAATGTGATTCGCGTTGTAATTTGCTCTTATTTTATGAATTTCCTTTTCAATTTTTTTACGCCAATCTTTTTCCACAGATATCTGTACCACTAATCTGAGCCCCTTCGTTTCATCTTCATATATTTTCAGTTCCTTGCCTCCGTCATAAGGTCCGTCACAAAGATGTACGCTTGAGTAGCCGACGAGATTAAGAAACTGCAAAGCCAATGTTCTGAATGTGGAAACATCTGATGCCTGAATTAAATTTGCGATTGAATCAATATTCATAATTTATTACTTTTCAAACTCTCTGAGTGCCTGTCAGAGTGATCCTGTTGGGTAATATTATCGGAATTGTCTCCAAATTTACATGGGTTAGAGTTATAATCAGCATATCTAAAACTTCTTTGACACAGCCTGAAAGACCTGTGATTCCGGCTCAAAATCAGAAAATTCTGAAGAATTTTCTGATTTTGGTCGGAATGACAGCTTGGTATTCCCGGTTTTAATCAGAGTTTTAGAACTACTGATAATAAATTAACTATTGAACTAATGATATTAGCTGATCTCTCTGACTCCAGTAAATCATCTGCCCCCTTAGTTTGCCATTTTTATAGTAAGACTGAAGTAATTTAAAAGATTCATATTCCTGTTCTTTTATTTTCATACCCTTAGTATCATCTAAAACAGAAATGCAATTATACGTTGTGGGGTTATTTTCTCCTATATCAAGCCACTGAACCATTAATCTGCTCAAACGATTTTTGATGACTCCCTTTGGTGTACCTGATGTAGCTGTAATTGTATCAATTAATAACTCCCGTCCACTATCAATATAAAAAGGAATCTTATATACAGATAACCCCTCTGTAGGATAGTTTCTGGTATAACGAATTCTATGCTTCTTAAAGAGGTCACTTACTTCGTCAATGATAGTCGGTCTGTATCTGCTTTCTGACTTGTAAATTAAATAAGTAACTGCCAAAATAGCTTCTATCAATCGATGAAATTGCTCCCCCAGCTTTTCTATAGAAGAAACAATTGTATAGATTTCTTCCATTTCATATTGAATCTGATACTTTTTGGCGATGCTATCAATCGCTTTTTCATAATTTTTGACATTAAAACCGTTTACAAACAAATAATCGAATGTCGTACAGTTATCAGAAAGCATCAGAAACCCATCTCCTGTATATTCTGCTAAAATTTCTACAGGTTCCCCATCAGGACGAGAGAAGGGTGTGACAATACAGTCTCTTCTGTCTGAAGAAATATAAAAAAGACTGTTTAAATCTTCTAAATATTGGTTAATAACAAATTGCCAATTATCATTTACCATTGTCGCTCCGATGCAGGTCTTGCTGAAAATGATACACGGTTATAATTTGACTGCAAATTTATTTTACATTCTTTGATAAAATCAAGGAATGCGTCATTTATATCTGTTAAAGAAATATCGTCGGGAACATAACAGCACTTATCTTCAAATTGATCATCCCATATATGTTTGTGAGGCTCCTGGTATTTAATTCCCGATATCGGGTCAGTATGCGGCGAAGTGTGGACAGTGTATTTGCGAATAGGTTTGCCTTTATAAATTAAAGCAAAACTGTAATTGTCACTGACATTGCCAATAAGTTTAAGCATGTCACCGTTTTCTGTCTGAAAACTTACTGAAAGTTTCCAAGCCTCATTTCGTCGCCTTCTGACTCTGTTCCATGTTAGCTCTTCTGTAATTACCTTCGCTGTTTCAATAATTTGTTCGGCTTCTTCCCGTGTAATATCCATTAAAATCAGTTTCTCTTCAGGCGGTTATTCTATCTAAATCAGTAAAAAGGTCTTAATTCCATAATAAATGGATGCAACCTCTGTCCGCTCCGATGTAAGGTTCGAGACATCAGGAGTTCTATCACGGTTTCTGCGTACATCTCCAAAAAATTTAACCAAATAGTTTTTTATCATAAAAAATATACCCTGCCAAGCTTTTTTATTTTATAGCTTTCGGCAATACTTCGGACAATTTTTTATGATGTCGGGAAGGGACTGCCGACACGCCCTGTAAAACAGGGCATCCCGGTTTCGGGAAATCCGCGTTGCCCGTTCCCGAAACAACGGTCTGGAGGGCTTTTTACAAAAACTGTCCGAACTATTGTTTCGGATAACATATAACATATTCTGCTGAGTCCGGTCTGATGCATTTTCTGATTTGCAATGGAAACTGGCATGTTTCCGATGATCCAAAGTTTCTGAAACTTCGGAAGAAGTCTTCCCAGCCTAAAATCGCCAATCTATTTTGAAATAAACGCTGCGTTCCACTTCAAGATTGGAAAACTCGCGATGGTAACGATCAAGCAAATTCTGACCCGTCACAGAGACTTCAAAGTTTTTAAAGGGTCTCCAAGCCGCCCGGGCATCCATGGTGATATAACTCTCTATGTCACGAGCCGATAATTCATCCACATAGCGAAGCCACAGATCAAATTCAAACTTTTTCATGATATCCGTGGAGGAGCGCAGGGAAAACTGGTGATGGGGACTGCTTCCCTCAGTTTTTAATTTGCTGTCAGTATCCGTGCTCTCCCCGGTCAGTTGCATCCTCGTTTGCAGATAGGAATACATGAACACAAGACGCTGCCAATCCCTAACCTGCCAGTCAGCATCCAGTTCAAGACCGCAGGTATATCCTTCCATATTATTATCCACATAAAAGAGGTTTATATGATCCGGGATGACGATGATGTCTCCAAGTTCCCCCTCTATCCATTCGGAGCCGCCAAGTATATCTTCTTCAATTGTTTTCAAGCCTTCATATTTGTTATAAAAGGCTGTCATACTTAGCCACAGTCTGTGCACCGGGTGCAATCGATAGCCGATTTCATAAGCAATGACCTCTTCCGAATCAAAAAGATCGCTCCCTGACTGGGCGTTTATGTTAATCGATATTCCGTCTTCTGGTTTGGGGGACCTGTCAGTTGTCACAAAAGGGGATATCCACTGAATGCCGATGTCTCCGTCACGCTCAAAACGGGAGGGGGCCCTGACCGCCCGTGAAACCGCACCCCATAAGGAGTGGTATTCATCAGGCGTCCATAAAAAACGGATACCGGGCTGTATCTCAAATCCGGTGAAATCGTTATGCTCAAATTTTGAGCCGATGGTCAGGCTCAGACGGTTCGTAACAAGCTCCACCTCATCTTGGATAAAAGCGCTGAAGAGATACTGATCGAGGCTGGGCGGATCAAAAAGGATGTAATAAGAGCGGAAATGGAAATTATCAATCTCATCGCTGATGAGCCGGTACCCGAGTCCCCATGTCAGTTCATGACGCTTACCCGCGGCAAAGCGGTGCAGAAAATCAAAGTCAAAAGTGTTCACGGAATACTCTGCATCCGCTGAATCCCGCTTTGTGCGGTCATAATACATTCGGAACACCGTCTCGGAGGTTTCAGAAAATGTATGCTGCCATCGGCCCTGCAAATGTCCCCCGCCAATCTCGGAAGTCTTACTGGTTCCGTAGGGAACTGACGATTCAGATTCCGCCTCGATGTCATCCCGGTTTATATAAGCCTCCCCCTGGAGAGTGAGGGAACCCTCCGGGGTCGGTTCCCAGTCGATCCTGAGTCCCCCGCGAAACGCGAACCAACTGTCGGTTGTCATATCTTCATTCAACATCTCAAAATGGTGTCCCGCGTCTCTTTTTCTTCTCTCAGTTGAATCATCAAGCTGATCGCGATAAAAATACTTCGCATAAATCCGATAGCCGGCATCCTCACCCAGATCATCGCCGTATCTCACACTCCCGAACCCCTGTTCTTTGCCTCCTTTGCCGGCAGTGAGCAGGCCGCCCCGGGTCTCTTTCGTGTTTTTGGTAATGATATTGATGACGCCGTTCACTGCATTGGCACCCCACAGGGTTGATCCGGGTCCCCGAATCACCTCAATCCGCTCAATATCCTCCAGCAGCGTATCCTGCACATCCCAGAACACGCCGGAAAAAATGGGGGAATAGACGCTGCGGCCGTCAATCAGCACCAACAGCTTGTTTGCGTAGATATCATTAAAACCGCGCACGCTGACCGCCCATCCGTGCGTGTTGATGCGGGCGACCTCGACCCCGGGCGCCAGGCGCAGGGCATCGGGGATAGTAGTGACTCCGGAACGCCGAATATCATCCTGGGTGATCACAAACACCGCGGCAGGCGCTTCGGATATCTTTTCCGGTTTTCTGGATACCGATATGATTTCAATATTTTTCAATTCTTCCAGACTGAACCGGGTAAAATCAATCGGGTCGTCGCTATCATCCGCCGCGGATATGAGCGGAGCCAGAAACGAAGCGCAGCATATCATCAGAACGATAAGAGGAAGGTTCCGCTTACAGGTATTTAAAAAATGTTTCATTAACACTGCCTATTTTAATGCGAGGATATCCATAAGTTAGCAGAACTAAAAGTTTTCTGTCCCGGCGTTTTCTGTCAGGGAACCTGTCCCCGACATTTTCTGACGTTTTTTATCAGGGATCAGAAAATTCTGAGGAAATTTCTGATCCTTGATAAAGATGTCAGGGACAGATTTTAACCGGAATGACGGGTCTGAGATAATCAAACTTTCAGAATTACAGATTAGAAACGGTAATTTCCCATTCTCATATCATAAAAAGCATATCCTGATAAGTTTTTTTTTATCGTTATTAAAATATTAGCAGTATAAT
>JAUCGI010000215.1 GCA_030378035.1 Desulfobacterales bacterium HSG2 | reverse complement strand
GGCAAGGCATGGGAACCTCCGGTCGGATGGGCAACCATTCCCCAGGATATCCTGGACATTAAGGGCGAGGTATCCCTGGCCCGTTATCATGTCGATGAGGTTCAGGAGGTGTATCGACTCCAGGGTGTGCGCATAAACGACAAGCATATCGAGGTGATTGTCCGGCAGATGATGCGGCGGGTGAAGATCAAGGATCCGGGTGATACTGATTTCATTGCTGAGGAACAGGTGGATAAGATCAAATTTGAAGATCAAAATGAAAAGGTGAGGGCAAAGGGAGGGAAGCCGGCTGTTGCGGAGCCGCTTATTCTGGGGATTACCAAGGCTTCTCTCAGCACAGACAGCTTTATTTCCGCCGCGTCTTTTCAGGAGACCACCAAGGTGCTGACCGAAGCGAGCATTGCCGCGTCAAAAGATTACCTGAGAGGGCTGAAAGAAAATGTTATTATGGGGAGAATTGTTCCCGCGGGGACAGGGTTTCCAAAATATCGCGACGCGGATATTGAGGTGGGTTAGGGCAAATTTGCAATTTGCCAGAGTGCAATTTGCATTGTAGGGCAAATTTGCAATTTGCCAGAGTGCAATTTGCATTGTAGGGCAAATTTGCAATTTGCCAGAGTGCAATTTGCAAAATTGCACTACACGCAGGGCAAATTTGCAATTTGCCAGAGTGCAATTTACAAAATTGCACTACATCGCGGGCAATTTGCATTGTAGGGCAAATTTGCAATTTGCCAGAGTGCAATTTGCAAAATTGCACCACATCGCGGGCAATTTGCATTGTAGGGCAAATTTGCAATTTGCCAGAGTGCCGCGGGGTGCAATTTGCAAAATTGCACTACATCGCGGGCAATTTGCATTGTAGTGCCAGAGTGCAATTTGCAAAACTGCACTACATCGCAGGATGCAATTTGCAAAATTGCACTACATCGCGGGCAATTTGCATTGTAGGGCAAATTTGCAATTTGCCAGAGTGCAATTTGCAAAATTGCACTACTACCGCAACTCGTAAATTCGTCCCCTCCTATCTATTATATAAGAAAGGGGGGACGAATTTACGAGTTGGTGTACTACATCGCGGGCAATTTGCATTGTAGCTGGCAAATTTGCAATTTGCCAGAGTGCAATTTGCAAAATTGCACTACATCGCGGGCAATTTGCATTGTAGGGCAAATTTGCAATTTGCCAGAGTGCAATTTGCAAAATTGCACTACATCGCGGGCAATTTGCATTGTAGGGCAAATTTGCAATTTGCCAGAGTGCAATTTGCAAAATTGCACCACATCGCAGAGTGCAATTTGCAAAATTGCACTACATCGCGGGGTGCAATTTACAAAATTGCACTACATCGGCTCAGTTCATTTTATGCCTTTAAGTTCGTAGTTCAGGCGTTCAGGCGATGCAAACGTAAAAGTGTAACCAAACGAAATTATTTTTCTGAACATCTGTAATTAAAAAAAATAAAAACAGTTGCTCAAAAAGCTTGACAATGTAAAAAATAAAATATACATATTCGGATTTTAGCGGCTTGGAAAAAGAATTGCGATGTGAGTTCAGATATTTTTTATAATAGTTGACAATGAAATATGTTTGAGCTAAAAAGCGTAAAGCTTTGGGAGTGAAAAGATTTTTTTTAACTTTTAACTTTTAAATTGAAGTGCAAATCGCCGTGTCAGAACAGGTTTTTACAAAACTGCTGATTCAGGCTGAAATTCAGAGGGAACAGGAAAATATGCCGACCATTAACCAATTGGTCAGAAAAGGCAGGAAAAGGTTAAAAAAGAAGACCAACACACCTGCACTGAAAGGAGCTCCCCAAAAAAGAGGGGTTTGTACACGGGTATATACGTCCACACCCAAGAAGCCCAACTCCGCGCTGAGGAAGGTCGCGAGGGTCAGGCTGACAACAGGTGTGGAAGTTACCGCATACATTCCCGGCATAGGACATAATCTTCAGGAGCATTCGGTGGTTCTGGTTCGGGGAGGACGTGTTAAGGATCTGCCCGGTGTCAGGTATCATATTGTAAGAGGTACCCTTGATACGCTGGGCGTAGCAGATCGAAAGCAGGGCAGATCAAAATACGGCGCGAAAAGACCAAAATAATTGAGGACTGAGAAGTGGGAAATTCAACATAGCCTATCTTCTCACAAAAAACGGTGATAGGATATGCCAAGAAGAAGAGAAGTACCTGAGCGGATAGTTGTACCCGATCCCAAATATAATAGCAAACTTGTGTCAAAATTTATAAAGTCGGTAATGCGGAGCGGTAAGAAGAGCGTGGCAGAGTCGTTACTTTATGAGGCGTTTGATATTATCGAAAAGAAAACCAAGGAACCTCCGCTTAAGATTTTTGATCAGGCTGTTGATAATGTGAGACCGATGATTGAGGTCAAATCGAGGCGCGTCGGAGGGTCAACTTACCAAGTTCCGACAGACATACGGCCATCCCGGCGGGAGGCCCTGGCGATCCGGTGGATTATAGGATTTGCACGCAACCGGTCTGAAAAGGGTATGCCGCAAAAACTGGCAGGGGAGTTGCTGGATGCTGCCAATAAAAAAGGGTCTTCTGTCAAGAAAAGGGAAGATACGCACAAAATGGCCGAAGCAAACAAGGCGTTTGCCCATTTTCGGTGGTAAGAAATTATCAGTGGTCACCAGTTATTAGTCAGTTGCAACGGACAACGGACAACGGAATTTTTGGAGAGCGGAGGAAAAAATTATGGCGAAGCAGAAGTTTGAACGAACCAAGCCGCATGTGAATGTGGGAACGATCGGTCACATAGATCACGGGAAGACGACGCTGACCGCGGCGATAACCAAGCACATGGGACTGAAGGGGATGGCGGATTTTGTTCCGTTTGACCAGATAGACAAGGCGCCCGAGGAGAAGGAACGCGGAATAACGATAGCGACGGCGCATGTGGAATACCAGACAGAAAACCGGCATTACGCGCATGTTGACTGTCCGGGTCACGCGGACTATATCAAGAACATGATAACCGGGGCGGCGCAGATGGACGGCGCGATTCTGGTTGTCGGCGCGGACGACGGCCCCATGCCCCAGACCCGTGAGCACATACTGCTGGCCCGTCAGGTGGGTGTTCCCCGGATCGTGGTCTTTCTGAACAAGTGCGACATGGTGGACGACGAGGAGCTGATCGAGCTTGTGGAGCTGGAACTTCGCGAACTGCTGGACAAGTACGAGTTTCCGGGAGACGACACGCCGATCATCCGGGGCAGCGCGCTGAAGGCGCTGGAAAGCGACGACACGGGCGGTGACGAGGCGAAGTGCGTGTTCGAGCTGATGGACGCCATAGACTCATTCATTCCCGAGCCGGAGCGCGACATCGACAAGCCGTTCCTGATGCCGATAGAGGACGTGTTCAGCATATCGGGCCGCGGGACGGTGGTGACGGGCCGCGCGGAGCGCGGAATAATCCGCGTGGGCGACAACGTGGAGATCGTGGGCATCCGCCCGACGCAGAAGACGGTGTGCACCGGAGTGGAGATGTTCCGGAAGCTGCTGGACGAGGGACGCGCCGGGGACAACGTGGGACTTCTGCTGCGCGGAACCAAGCGTGAGGAGGTGGAGCGTGGCCAGGTGGTGTCCGTGCCGGGCTCGATCACGCCGCACACGAAGTTCAAGGCCGAGGTTTACATCCTGAGCAAGGAGGAGGGCGGACGGCACACGCCGTTTTTCAGCGGGTACCGGCCCCAGTTCTATTTCAGGACAACGGATGTGACCGGGATTCTGACCCTTCCCGAGGGAGTGGAGATGGTCATGCCCGGGGACAATGTGACAATATCGGGAGACCTGATAACGCCCATCGCAATGGAAAAGGAACTCAGATTCGCCATCAGGGAAGGCGGCAGAACCGTCGGCGCCGGAGTGGTGAGCGAGATAATTGAATAGTCCGTGGTCGGTTGTCCGTTGTCCGTTGCAACCAGCAACTGACCACTGACCACTGACAGCAGGCAAATATGATGACAAATACAAAAATCAGAATCAGACTCAAGGCTTATGACCATAAGCTGCTGGACCAGTCTTCAGCAGATATTGTCGATACGGCGAATAAGACAGGAGCGAAAGTCGTCGGACCCATACCTCTTCCGACAAGGATCAACAAGTATTGTGTTCTCCGATCTCCTCATATAGACAAGAAGTCCAGAGAACAGTTTGAAATGAGGACACATAAACGGCTTCTGGATATTTTGGAACCTACCCAGCAAACGGTGGATGCATTGATGAAGCTGGATATTTCTCCGGGGGTAGATGTGGAAATTAAACTGTAAAAAAAAACTGGAAACTTGAAACTCGATCATAGCATCAAGCATCAAGCATCAAACATCAAGTATCAAACATCAAACATCAAGTATCAAGTATCCAATAAGGAAACTATGTGCAGAGGATTATTAGGAAAAAAACTGGGAATGGCGGGAGTGTTCTCAGAGGAAGGTTCATATACACCGGTAACGGTAATACAGCTAGGGCCGTGTGTTGTAACTCAGATAAAATCAGAGATGACAGACGGATATAACGCGCTTCAGTTGGGATTTGGTGAGAAAAAGGATTCTCGGACCAACAAACCTTTGAAAGGACATTTCAAAAGGAGCGGGGATAAGTATTTTGCATCTTTGCGGGAATTTTCTGTGGAAAACCCGGGTGAATACAGTCTTGGGGAAACGGTAGCGACATCCGATGTGTTCAAGATCGGTGAGCGCATTGATGTGAGCGGCGTAATAAAAGGAAGAGGATTTTCCGGGGTCATAAAGCGGCACGGATTTCACGGCGGACGGAAGACTCATGGCAGCAAATGTCACAGGATTCCGGGTTCCGTGGGATGCAGCGCATGGCCGTCCAAAATTATCAGAGGAAAGAAAATGCCCGGTCAGTACGGAAGTACAAAAAAGACGGTTCAGAATCTGGAAATTGTTGATATCAGGCCGGAAGAGAATCTTATTATGCTGAAGGGCGCGGTGCCGGGTTCCAAATCAGGAGTGGTTGCCCTTTATAAAAAATGAAAACGAAAAGTTGAAAATCAGAAGTTTGAACTTTCAATTTTCAACTGGAACAGGAATACTAATGGCTGTCGTAGAAGTTCTTAATACTAATGGAGAAAGCGTTTCAGAAGCAGAGCTGTCGGATGCCGTGTTTAATGTGCCGGTCAAACCGAATATTCTGCACGAAGTTGTAACCATGCAGTTGGCTGGCAGGCGACTGGGAACAGCTTCTGTCAAACGCCGCAGCGATATCAGGGGCAGCACACGGAAGCTTTTTCGTCAGAAAGGTACGGGCCGAGCACGCCGGGGTAACATCAAATCGCCTTTGCTCAAAGGCGGGGGTGTCGTTTTCGGGCCGAGTCCGCGGTCTTATGCCCGCAGGGTTCCGAAAAAGATAAAACGGATGGCACTTAAAATGGCTCTGAGCAGCAAATTTCAGGACGATGAGCTGGTTGTGCTGGATCGGTTTGAGTTGGATCAGATTAAAACCGGAAAATTGCTGAAGATCTTGGAAGCATTAAACAGAGAGGATGCACTGATTGTAACAGAAAAAGAGGATAAGAATCTTGAGCTTTCATCCCGAAATCTTCCCTGGACAAAAGTGCTGAGATGTGAGGGTCTGAATGTTTACGATATTCTCAAATACAAACATCTGATTCTGCTTGAGTCGTCGATATCCGGAATTGAGAGGAGACTGCTTGTATGATTCAGTATGATGTTATCAAACGGCCTTTGATGAGTGAAAAGACTACAAAGCAAAAGGAATCCTTTAACCAGTTGTCATTTGAGGTTGACCGAGGAGCAAACCGGGTTGAAATTAAGAGAGCCGTCGAACAGATTTTCAATGTCAGAGTCGCTACTGTCCGGACCATGCAGGTCAGGGGAAAGACAAAGCAGAGAGGCCGGATTATTGGAAAACGCAGGGACTGGAAGAAGGCGATTGTGAAACTGATGCCGGGTGAACGTATCGAGTTCTTTGAGGGCGCTTAATCAGTGTCAGCGGACAACTGTCAACTGTCAACCGACAACCGACAACCGACAACCGACAACCGACAACGGAGTACATAATTAATGGCAGTAAAGAAAATAAAACCGACATCTCCCGGTCGCAGATTTCAGGATTATTCAAAATTTGAGGAGATTACCCGTACCAAACCGGAAAAGCGTCTGCTGAGAGCAAACCGGAAAAAGGGCGGGCGCAATGCAAAAGGGCGTATTACATGCAGACACCGCGGGGGAGGACATAAACGTCATTACAGAATTATTGACTTCAAACGGGATAAAACAGGGATTCCGGCAAAAGTCGCTTCCATAGAATATGATCCGAACCGTTCAGCGAGGATCGCTCTTTTGCACTATGCGGACGGGGAGAAGCGGTATATTCTGGCACCGCTCCGCCTTTCTGTGGGCGATACGGTTATGTCAGGGCCGGATGCGGATATTAAGCCGGGAAATACGCTCCCCCTGAAAAACATTCCGCTGGGTACGCATATTCACAATGTTGAGCTTCGATTGGGAAAAGGGGGCCAGATTGTGAGGAGCGCCGGGACTTATGCCCAGCTAATGGCCAAAGAGGACCGATATGCATTGGTAAAACTCCCGTCCAGCGAAGTCCGCATGGTACTCCTGACATGCAAGGCCACAATAGGGCAGATCGGAAATTTGATGCATGAGAACATATCCTTAGGCAAAGCCGGCCGCAAGCGATGGCTTGGCAGACGTCCGAGTGTCCGAGGGGTTGCAATGAACCCGGTTGATCACCCCATGGGCGGGGGCGAGGGACGGTCATCAGGCGGACGACATCCCTGTACCCCGTGGGGCAAGCCCACCAAAGGATACAGAACCCGTAAAAACAAAAGAAGTGATCAGTACATTGTCAAAAAGCGTACAAAAAGATAAACTTGATGCTTGATGCTTGATACTTGATGCTTGATACTTGATGCTTAATACTTGATGTTTGATGCTTGTTAAGTGTCAAGCATCGAGTATCAAGCATCAAGCATCTTTCTATGAGGAGAGGTTATGCCGCGGTCGTTGAAAAAGGGTCCGTATATTGATGTGAAATTAGAGAAAAAAGTGAATGTGGCCCAGGAAACCCGCAGTAAGAGGGTAATCAAAACATGGTCCAGACGATCGACAATTATTCCCGAAATGGTCGGACTTACGCTGGCCGTTCACAATGGGCGGAAATTTGTTCCGATTTTTGTTTCAGAAAACATGGTGGGGCACAAGTTGGGTGAATTTTCACCGACTCGGACGTTTTTCGGGCATGCCGGAGATAAGAAGTCGAAGTTGAAAAAGAAGTAATATTGAATATTGAATATTGAATATTGAATATTGACAGTTTTCAGTTTTCAATCTTCAATCATAAAAAGGGGACTGTATGGAGGTTAAAGCTGTAGCAAAATATGTCCGCATTTCTCCCCAGAAAGTTCGCAAAATAGTGGGCGCGGTCAAGGGAGAGCGGGTTGAGGATGGTTTGGCCATGCTTAAGTTTATGCCTCAGAAGGCCGCGGGTATTGTCAAAAAGGTGGTTCAGTCAGCTGTGGCGAATGCGGAGAACGCGGATATTGATGTGGATTCCTTGGTGATTCGCAATGTCACTGCTGATCAGGGACCTGTGCTGAAGCGGTTCAGAGCAAGGGCGCGCGGAAGGGGCACCCGAATTTTGAAAAGAACCAGTCATGTTACGGTTATTCTCGCTGAAGAGAGCTGATCCGACACCGAAAATACAATTGGTGCTTGTCACCCATTGTGGCTGGACCAGAAGACCCGGTGCAAAACATAATCCGGATAACCAGACCAAAGTATATCTGAAAAAAGCACGTTCGATAGTTTCGAGATATATAAACATGTTTACCACAAATGATCCTGACAACCACATCGTACCGATTGACGACTTTTTGGGATCAGGTCGGATATCTTCTGCCAAGTCCGTACCGATAAAGAATCTTAAACCAAGGCAGTCATTTACAATTGGCAATCAGAGGGTTTCGGTTAATGAATTTGTTGAAAAATGCAAAAAACAAATATCCTTTATTGCCAGCAATATATGGGATAATGGCAAAGATAGTTCCTGAAAATATGGAAAAACATTCGGCTTGCACCCGGATGTGATTCTTCATTCACGGAGCGAACAGGGCACCGCCGGACGGCGATGCAGCACTTGATCAGAGAAGAGAAACACAAAACGCCTAAAAACAAGGAGGAAAACGCTTGGGCCAGAAAGTAAATCCTGTTGGATTGAGATTGGGAATTGTCAAGACGTGGGAGTCTCGATGGTATTCTGATAAGAAATACTCGGATTATATACTGGAAGATTATAACATCAGAAAGTTTATAAAAAAGAAACTTTACCATGCGGGTATTGCCCGGATAGAAATCGAAAGGTCGTCCAAGCGTGTCAGACTCCGAATTTACACGGCCAGACCGGGAATTGTTATCGGAAAAAAAGGTTCTGAGATCGAACAACTGAAGAAACAGTTGGAAAGAATGCCCGATCTGAACAAAGATGGGCATGAAGTTCTTATTGATATTCAGGAGATCAGAAAACCGGAGATTGATGCCCAACTGGTTGCTGAAAATGTGGCGCTTCAGATTGTTCGGAGAGTGGCATTCCGCCGCGCCATGAAGCGGGGTGTTTCATCGGCGATGCGGTTCGGTGCCAAAGGCGTGAAGATAATATGTTCAGGACGTCTGGGCGGCGCTGAGATGGCAAGAACGGAGTGGTACCGGGAGGGGCGGGTTCCCCTGCACACGTTAAGGGCTGACATAGACTACGGTTTCATAGAAGCCCGTACAACTTACGGCATCATCGGCGTAAAAGTTTTTATATTCAAGGGTGAAATTTTAAAGAAAGATAAGGGGATTGAGGGTTGAATACTGGGAAATCAAGTATTATCGTTTTTTCGGTTTTCAATTTTCAGTAAGGAGAGGAATATGCTGAGTCCCAAAAAAGTAAAATTTCGCAAACAGCAGAAAGGAAGGATGAGAGGTACGGCCCGCCGGGGATGCAAGTTGAATTTCGGAGAATTCGGCCTCCAGGCTGTTGAGTGCGGAACGATAAGTTCGAAACAGATTGAAGCGGCTCGTATCGCCATGACCCGTCATGTGAAAAGGGGCGGGAAGATGTGGATACGCATATTTCCGGACAAACCTTTCAGCAAGAAACCCGCCGAAGTCAGGATGGGAAAAGGAAAGGGGGCTCCGGAGGGCTGGGTCGCGGTTATACGTCCGGGAAGAATCCTTTATGAAATGGAAGGAATTTCCAGAGAACTGGCGAGAGAGGCGCTCAGGCTGGCTGCCCACAAGCTTCCGGTGAAAACTAAATTTGTTGAGAGGAGCCGTATATGATGAAACCTGATGAGATCAGAGATATGAGCGCGGAAGAGAGAATCCGAAGGGCAGACGATCTTAAAGAGGAACTTTTTAATCTGCGGTTTCAGCACGGAATCGGTCAACTGGAAAATCCTCAGAAACTGAAGCAGACGAAGCGGGATATGGCGAGGATAAAAACGATTATAAGAGAATCCGAATCAGAGGCGGAGGCAGAGGAATAAGGTATAATGAGAAAGAGGGGAATGAGGCGGCAGTTGGTCGGGAAGATTGTCAGTAACAAGATGGATAAAACGGCAATCGTCATGGTTGAAAGGCTGGTAAAACATCGATTTTATCATAAATATGTGAGAAAACGGTCCAAATTTGCAGCTCACGACGAAGGTAATGTCTGTCAGATCGGAGACAAGGTGTCCATAATTGAGTCCAGACCGTTAAGCAAGACCAAGAGGTGGCGTGTTAACAAGGTCATTGCAAAAGCGGTTTAAGGGGAGTCATAAATTATTTGTTGTCAGGCTGACAGATGACAGATAGTTTATGGCTGACGATATATAAGGAAAAAGAAAATGATTCAGGCAGAATCAAGATTGACGGTGGCAGACAATTCGGGGGCAAAAGTTGTTTACTGCATAAAGGTTCTCGGAGGGTCGAGAAGACGTTATGCGACAATCGGGGATATTATTGTTGTCAGTGTTAAGGAAGCCATACCGAATGCCAAGGTCAAAAAGGGTGACGTTTTGAAGGCTGTTGTGGTTCGGACGAAAAAGGCGATCAGAAGACAGGACGGATCGTATATAAGATTTGATGACAATTCAGCGGTTTTAATCAATGCTCAGAAGGAGCCTGTCGGAACCCGTATATTCGGGCCTGTGGCAAGGGAACTTCGGGCCAAGAAATTTATGAAAATTATTTCGCTCGCTCCTGAGGTTTTGTGAATTTGATGCTGGATGCTGGATGCTGGATGCTGGATGCTGGATGCTTGATGCTTGATGCTTGATATTTGATGCTTGATATTTGATGCTTGATGCTTGATATTTGATGCTTGATGCTTGATATTTGATACTTGAAGGTCGGAATTTCAAGTATCTGATACTTGAAGTTGGAATTTCAAACTTCAAGCGTCAAGCATCAAGCATCAAGCATCAAGCATCAAGCATCAAAACATCAAACATCAAGCATCAAGCATCAAAGATCAAACATCAAGCATCAAGCATCAAAGATCAAACATCAAGCATCAAGCATCAAGCATCAAAAAAAGCGGATTATTATGAATGATAAATGCCATATAAAAAAAAATGATAAGGTGAAAGTCCTTGTCGGGAAAGACAGAGGTAAGATCGGCAAAGTGCTGAAAGTCAGCAGAAAAGGGGGCCGGGTTTTGGTGGAGAATATCAATATGGTTAAACGCCACTCAAAACCGAATGCTAAGAACAAGCAGGGCGGAATTATCGAGAGCGAGTCCTCGATCCATATATCCAATGTTATGCTGATGTGCGGCAAGTGCATTCAGCCGGTGCGTATTAAGATGCAGCGGCTGGAAGATGGCAGGCTGGTGCGTTTATGCAAAAAATGCGACGAAATCATTGATGCCTGATTTCTGAAGATTCGGCAATAGCTCATCCGAGGCTGATTTTCAGATTGGGGAGCGGAGATACCGGTGGCAATCATGCAAAATCACCCTGTTTGAACAGGTTTCAACACAATTGAGTAGGTTTTTAAGGAACAGTTGTGATGTCACAATTAAAAGAGTTTTATGAAAAAGAGGTCATTACCAAGCTGACCGAAACATTTCAGTATAAAAATGTAATGCAGGTTCCCAAGCTTGAAAAGGTCGTTCTGAATATGGGATTGGGAGAAGCCATCCATAATATCAAACTGATTGATTCAGCATCTGAGGAACTCAGAATGATAGCTGGTCAGCACCCGGTGGTTACCCGCGCCAAAAAGTCTATCGCGGCTTTCAAGCTGAGAGCGGGGATGCCTATCGGATGCAGGGTTACGCTTCGTCGCCGGCGTATGTATGATTTTTATAACAAGTTGGTGAATATTGCCCTCCCGCGTGTTCGTGATTTCAGAGGTGTCCCGGGAAAGGCTTTTGACGGCCGGGGGAATTATTCACTGGGTATCAAGGAACATATTATTTTTCCCGAAATTGATTACGATAAGATTGATAAGATCAAAGGGCTTAATATATCCGTTGTCACCACGGCGAACACGGATGAGGAAGGCAAAGAACTGCTCAGACTGTTAGGTATGCCATTCAGAAATTGAATATTGGGAATCGAATGTTGAAACATGTTCAGTTCCGATATTCAATGTTCAATTCAAAGGGAGAATGATTTGGCAAAAAAATCGTTAAGAATAAAGGCGGCGAGGAAACCCAAGTTTAAGGTAAGGGTTTATAACAGATGCCCGATATGTGGCAGACCGCGGGGGTTTCTGAGGAAATTCGGAATCTGCCGTATTTGCTTTCGGAACCTTGCCTCACAGGGTAGACTTCCGGGCGTTGTTAAGTCCAGTTGGTAAATAAATTCTGATTATAACGGATCCGTGAACTTGAATCCGAACCTGAACCTGAACTCACCCGTAAATGAATGTGTAAGTTCAAGTTCAAGTTTTAAGTTTTAAGTTTAAGTTCACGGACAGAGCGGCTTCTTCGGAAGGTGCTGTAATCAGAATAAATTGAACATTGAACATTGAACATTGAACATTGAATATTGAGAATTGAATGTTTTCCGATGTTCCAATGTTCAGTTTTTGACAGGAGAAGAGAATGGCGGTGATAAGTGATCCGATTGCGGACATGCTGACCCGTATCAGAAATGCCGGAAAAGCCAAGTTCAACAGTGTGGATATACCCGGGTCAAGGGTGAAGACTGAGGTGGCAAAAGTATTGAAGAATGAGGGATTTATCAGAAATTATAAATTCATCAGAGATGGCAAGCAGGGAATTTTGCGGGTCTATCTCAAGTACACTTCAGATCAGAAAAATGTTATCTTTTGCCTTGAACGGGTCAGCAAACCGAGTCGGCGGGTTTATGTCAGGAAAAAGGAGATAAAACCTTTTCTTAATGGTACGGGCATTTTGGTTCTTTCCACGTCAAAAGGGATCATGACGGACAAACAGGCAAAGATAGAAAATGTGGGGGGCGAGATCCTCTGCAAATTATGGTAATGAGAATTCCTGATTTTGTGTTTTGTATTTTGTGTTTTGTATTTGGTATTTGATGTTTGGCAAAACACGAAACACGAAACACGAAACACGAAACACAAAACGCCAAACCAGGAATGTTCAGTATTCAGGGGAGGAGCAAATGTCCCGAGTAGGAAAAAAGCCGATACCGATTCCGGATAATACAAAGGTCTTGTATAAGGACCGGATGATTACTGTGCAGGGCGAGAAAGGGAGTCTTACACGATCGGTACATCCATCTGTGGATTTGAAGATAGAAGACAGGGTGATCAATGTCACCATAGAAAAGAATGACCGCCCCACTTGTGCTTTACAGGGGCTTATGCGCAGTCTCATATCCAATATGATTAATGGCGTAAGTCAGGGATTTGAACGGGTACTGGAGATCAACGGCATTGGTTACCGGGCTGAAGTCAGTGGTAAGAGCGTCATATTCAACCTCGGATATTCGCATCCCATTAATTTTGAGATACCGGAGGGAATATCTATCACGGTTGATAAAAATAATGTACTGAAGCTTACCGGAATCGATAAAGAGAAATTAGGTCACACTGCTGCCTCCATCAGACGACTGAGACCCCCGGAGCCTTATAAGGGTAAGGGAATCAAATACGCTGAAGAGAATATCCAGAAGAAGGCAGGAAAGACCGGAACAAAATAACTGACGACTGGTGACCATTGAAGAGGTGTAATTCTTCAATCTTCAGGCCAAAGGACGGTGTCGATGGATTTAAAAAAACAGGCGCGTTTGAAGAGAAAAAAAAGAATCAGAAAAAAGATACTGGGTACGCAGGAGCGGCCGAGACTGAGCGTCTTTCGGAGTGCAAGACATATTTATGTGCAGGTCGTTGATGATATATCCGGCCAGACTCTTGCTTCGGCATCCAGCGTTGAAAAGTTGGTAAAAGATCAGTTTTCCCGAACATCCGAGAATTCCGCGTCTCCTGATTTGCATGAGGAGAAGGTGTCGGAATCCGGCGAGGGCGGCGACAAGGGTGACGACAAGGTTGCCAAGGACGACAAGGCTGTCAAGGACGACAAGACTGACAAGGCTGCCAAGGACGACAAGGCTGCCAAGGACGACAAGGCTGCCAAGGACGACAAGGCTGCCAAAGACGGCAAGAAGCCTGCCAAGGGCAAGAAGAAGGCTGGCAAAGCTGCCAAGGACGGCAAGAAGCCTGCCAAGGGCAAGAAGAAGAAGCCTGCCAAGGACGGCAATAAGGCTGTCATGGCGGCTTTCGTGGGTAAGCTTGCGGCTGAACGCGCTCTCGAAAAAGGGATAAAGCAGATTGTTTTTGATCGGAACGGTTTTTTATATCACGGGCGGGTCAGGGCTGTTTCTGACGGCGCTCGCAAGGCGGGTTTGAAATTTTAATATTATTGAACATCGAATGTTGGAACCGAATGTTTTTCAATATCCGATTTTCAATTTTCAAAACACCAAACACCAAACACTAAACACTAAACACAATTCACAAGGAGACGGCAGTTGGCGCTCTATCAGAAAAAGCAGCAGCAGGATGCAGAAGATAATCAGTTCATAGATAAAGTCGTCCATATCAGCCGGGTGGCAAAGGTGGTCAAGGGCGGTCGCAGATTCAGTTTCAGCGCCATTGTTGTGGTGGGAGACGGTGAAGGAAGCGTCGGATTCGGTCTGGGTAAGGCGGGCGAAGTTCCTGAAGCGATCCGCAAGGGTGTTGACAAGGCAAAGAAAACCATGGTTAAGGTGCCTCTGATCGAAGGGACGATACCCTTTGAGGTTATCGGGAGGTTCGGCGCGGGACGGGTGTTACTGAAGCCTGCTTCCGAAGGTACGGGTGTTATTGCGGGCGGCGCTGTGCGTGCTGTGCTTGAGGCTGTGGGGGTTCAGAATATTCTGACCAAGTGTATGGGTTCAAACAATCCCCATAATGTGGTGAAGGCGACTATCATGGGACTCAGTCAGCTCCAGAGCCGGGAAGATGTGGCCGCGAGACGCGGCAAGCGTGCAGAGGAATTATAAATGCGAATGGGGAATTTGGGAATCAGGAATCAGGAACTAGGAATTACAGGAAGCTGATTAAAAGATTCCTTACCCCTTAATTCGCATTATAAATGAAGATTGGAGCCGGGTTTTGAATATGACGATTACCGGTTCCCAATTCAGCAAAAGGATGGCGTGATGTTAAAAATAACGCTTGTCAGAAGTATGATCGGACGTCCGGAGAAGCATCGCAAAATTTTGCGGGGCATGGGGCTGACCAGACTCAACAGGACTGTTGAACTTGAAGACTCCCCTCCTGTTCGGGGGATGATCAACAAGGTATCGCACTTGGTGGAAGTGAGAAAAGACTGAACATGGAGAAAACTGATGAAATTAAATGAACTGTCACCGCCAAAGAGGTCACGCAGACCTCGGAAACGTCTGGGCCGCGGTGTGGGATCCGGATGGGGCAAGACAGCAGGCAGGGGAACAAAGGGTTATAACTGCCGTTCCGGCGGAGGTGTGAGGCCGGGTTATGAAGGCGGTCAGATGCCTATCCAGCGACGCCTGCCCAAGCGGGGCTTCACAAATATTTTCAGGAAAAATTTTGCAATTGTCAATATCCGGGATCTGGTTCGGATCAAGGAAAAACTCGGCCGGGAGAGCGGGGATGTGATTGATGAAGCCGCACTGGTTCGGGCGGGTCTTGTGAAGGGCAAAAGAGACGGGGTCAAACTGCTGGGTCAGGGGGAGATGACGTATCCGCTGACAATCAGAGTGAACAAGGTCAGCAAGGGCGCCAGGGAAAAAATTGAGGCGGCTGGCGGAACCATAGAGATTTTGGGTGACTAAGTGTTCAGATATTTAACACGAAAGGGATAACATGATTGGCAGCGGGTTTCAGAATATCTTTAAAATACCCGAACTGAAAAAGCGGATTTTCTATACCTTTGCGCTCTTGTCAGTCTATCGCATCGGTGTCCATGTGCCGACTCCGGGGATAGACAGCAACGCGCTGGAGAAAATTTTTGAGGCGCACAAGGGAGGAATCCTTGGTATATTCAACATGTTCTCAGGGGGAGCGCTGGAGCGATTGTCTGTGTTTGCGCTGGGGATTATGCCTTATATCAGTGCGTCCATCATTCTGCAATTGCTGACAGTGGTCATACCGCATCTTGAGCGGTTGTCAAAGGAGGGTCAGCAGGGGCGGAAAAAGATAACGCAATATACCCGTTACGGCACTGTCATCCTGAGTATTATCCAGGGATTCGGTATCAGTGTGGGGCTTGAGCAGATGGGAACGGTCCTGTCTCCGGGCTGGGGTTTCAGACTGATGACGGTCATCAGCCTGACAGCGGGAACTGCTTTTATCATGTGGCTGGGGGAACAGATTACCGAACATGGTATCGGAAACGGTATTTCCCTTATCATTTTTGCGGGCATTGTGGCCCGGTTGCCGGATGCTATCATAAACACGTTTCGCCTCCTTTCCACGGGTGAGATGGGGATTTTTATCGTCCTGCTCCTGCTGATATTCATGATTCTTGTGATCGCAGTCATTGTATTTGTGGAACAGGGTCAGCGCCGCATACCGGTTCAGTATGCAAAACGGGTTGTGGGCCGGCGAATGTACGGCGGGCAGAGTACGCACCTCCCGCTGAAAATCAATACTTCCGGAGTGATTCCGCCGATTTTCGCATCGTCAATTATCATGTTTCCGGCGACTCTGGCCAGTTTCATAGAGGTCGATTGGATGAAGAATATTGCCGCTGCAATGATGCCGGGGAATATCGGATATGAGCTGCTGTTTATCGGTTTCATATTCTTTTTCTGCTATTTTTATACTGCTGTCACCTTCAATCCGGTGGAAGTGGCGGACAACATGAAGAAACATGGCGGTTATATTCCGGGGATACGTCCTGGCAAACGCACGGCGGATTATATTGACAGGGTGTTAACCCGAATTACGCTGGGGGGTGCGACATATGTTTCAGCAATATGTGTGCTTCCCTCGGTCCTGATCGCAAAGTTTAATGTTCCTTTTTATTTCGGAGGCACCGCGCTTCTTATTGTGGTTGGCGTGGCTATGGATACGGTTGCACAGATTGAGTCCCACATGTTGAGCAGACATTATGAGGGGTTTCTGAAAAAAAGCGGCGGAACTAAGATAAAGGGCAGGTTTTAACATAGTGAGCGGCGATCTGTTATCAGGGCCCTGTGTGTGATAACTGATAACGGATTGCTGATAACCGGAGGACGGGTATGGCAAAAGAAGAAGCGATCAAAGTTCAGGGCAAGGTGATTGAGACTTTGCCCAACGCAATGTTCAAAGTCGAACTGGAAAACAAGCACCAGATACTTGCGCATATTTCCGGGAAAATGCGTATGCATTTCATTAAAATCCTGCCTGGCGACACAGTTACGGTTGAACTGTCACCTTATGATCTCTCACGCGGCAGAATAACTTACAGAGCAAAATGATTGAATAATAATCTTGCTTCTTGCTCTTTATCTTGCTCTTGCTCTTTATCTTGCTCTTGATCTTGCTCTTTATCTTGCTCTTAGA
>JAUCGI010000106.1 GCA_030378035.1 Desulfobacterales bacterium HSG2 | reverse complement strand
CCAGATATTTGTCCTGAACCCGGGCCGATACAGAGATTGTTCCTGTCTCTGTAAATTTGACCGCGTTGCCCACCAGGTTGTGCAGAATCTGCTGCACCCGGTTCTCATCGGCATGGGCGGCGGGGAGATCGGCTCCGATCTCATTGACAAGCTGGATCTCCCTGTTGCCGAGAAGCGTCTGTGACAGCCTGAGGACAACGTCGGCAACCGACCGCATATCCAGGGGCTTCAACCGAAGCTGAATGTCTCGTTTTTTCAGCTTTGAGAAATCGAGTATGTCATTAACCAGATTGGTCAGCCTGCGCCCGCTGGATACGATTAGCGAAAGGTTGTGTCGCTGCTCTTCTGTCAGCGGTCCGACGGATCCGTCTATCAGCGAATCCGCAATGCCGACGATGCCGCTGAGAGGAGTCCGCAATTCGTGGGAGGTGTTGGCCAGGAATTCGTCTTTCAACTGATCCATTCTCCGCAGACTCTCGGCTGTCCTGCGCTCCTGCTCGGCCGCTTTCCGCTGCTCCTCGGCCGCTTTCCGCTGCTCCTCGGCCGCTTTCCGCTGCTCCTCGGCAATCCGGCGCTGGGAACTGAATACAAATCCGAATATTCCGAGAACGGAAACCGCGCAGAGCGTATAAAACCACCCTGTTTTCCAGAACGGGGACCCGACAACAACCTTTAACGCCACTTCCTGATCCGGACGGCACCATACACCGTCGTTGTTCGATCCCCTGATACGCAGGAGATACTCGCCGCCGCGGATCCCCGAGTAGCGGCCTTTTCTCTGATTTCCGGCATCGTACCAGTCTTTGTCCCATCCCTCCAGTATGTACATATACCGATTTTTTTCCTGATTCTCATAGTCCAGCGCCACATATCCGAATTCAAAAAAGTTCTTGTTCCAGGGCAGCGAGACTGTTCTGACAAAATCAGTTCTCACATCCAGGGAAACGCTCTCACCACCCTGGGCAAATGATTTCAGAACAACAGGAGGTTTGTTCGGGTTTTCCGTTATCTCATCAGGATAAAAGGCGTTCAGGCCGTTGTGTCCGCCGAAATATATTCTTCCGTCAGCCGATTTCGCATGGCTTGAACCGAAAAAAGCGTGGCTGTGCAGACCGTCATCCTTTGTGTAGATTTTTTCGACCGTCTCCGAGGCCGGACTGAATTTGAATACCCCGCTGCCGGTGGCCACCCACAGATAGCCGTCTCCCTCTTCCATGCAGAAAACATTGTCGGCGGGAAAACCGTTTTCCCTGGTAAACCTTCTGATTTTCCGGGTTTGTCTGTCAAATTTGTTCAGTCCGTAGTTTGTCGCCGCCCAGATGTTCCCCTCCGAATCCTCATACACGCTGTTTACCGCATTGTTGCTGAGGCTGTTCTCATCTTCGGGGTCATGGGTGAAATTGGCAAAGGTCTCCGCCGAAGGATCAAATCTGGTGACTCCCCCGTCAAAATAGGCGATCCACAGAATTCCGGTCTCTTTTTCCCTTATCATCGAGAAAGAGGAGTTTCCGGCGGGTGTGTCCGGCATGTCTCTGTCATGAGTGTAATTGCGGAGAGGTTCTCCGGCTTTCCTGTCATACTTCCAGAGGCCGGTCCCCCAGCCCGCCATCCACATTATATCGGGAGCATGGGAATCCCCGACCATGGTGTATATCGGTTTTAATCTGTCGTCCTGTTTCACAAAGCGGTCCGGTTTCTTATCAAAAACTCCCAGGCCCCCGAATGTTCCGACCCAGATTTTCCCCTCGCTGTCTTCGTATATTCCGCACACATAATTATGACTGGCCCTGGTTTCGTCATCTGAGTCATAGCCGTAATGGATAAATTTGTCGGCATCGGGATCATATTTCCCGAATCCCTCCTTGACATATCCGAGCCAGATAAGGCCGTCTCTGTCAGCCAGCAGCGGAAACACCCCTTCATGTTTCAGAGCATCAGGATTCTTTGCCTCAACCGGAAACTTTGTGAATTTCGGTTTGTACTCTTTGAATATCGAACTTCCAGCCGTTCCCCACAATCCCTCTTTTTTGGAAAAATAGGCCGAGTAGGCTGTAATATCCTGTAAAAAAGGAGAAAACAGTCCATCTGTCATATCTAACTGATACATGATGGCTCCCATGAATGTAAGAACTACAAGCTTATCCTTATATTTCAGAATGCTGATGATCTGTGAGACTTTCTCCTTAATCGTATAAAGAGCGCTCTTCTGTGATTCGGGGTCAAATCTGACCAGATGGCCGGAATTGCTTCCCAGCCACAGTATGTTTTCGTCAATAAAAATGGCGGAGACAGATTTGCAGCCCAGACTCCCGGTTTTGTCAGGATCATGCCTGTACACGGTAAAAGTTTTTGTTTCAGGATCAATTCTGTTCAGGCCGTCCTTCGTGCCTGCCCAGACCGTTCCTTCGGAATCTGTGCTTACGGCATAAACATCATTATGACTCAGGCTTTCAGGATTTTCAGGATCGTGCCTGTATGCTGTGAATCTGTTTGTCCGAGGAGCAAACATGCTCAGGCCGTCCTTTGTGCCGATCCAGATATTTCCTTTTCTATCTGTTGCCAGAAGTGAGCTGCTATAATTAAAACCGTCCGAACTCAGTCCCCTCTCTTTCCCGAAAACTGTCACAGTGTCGGACTTTTTGTCATATCGCACAAATCCGAGATTATCAGATACCGTCCATATGCTGCCGGTGTCATCTTCCATAATACACGGGATCTGACCGCCTTTCAGATTATAGACGGTCTGATCAAATCCGTCAAACCGGATCAGTTCCCCGTTTATTGTCCCGACCCAGATAAATCCTTCATGATCTTTCAGGAACGATATTATCTCCTTTTCCATATTGAATTTTTTTATCGTTATCTCATCGGGATATGCGATCCCGGAGAAAACAGACATTCCAACCGCCAAGGCTACCATGACAAGGATGAAACATCGCCGAAGGCCGGGACCCTGCCCGGGTACATGCAAATTTTTCATTATCGTGTCTCCTTTCAAATAAATATGCTTCACTCGTTACGAGGGCTTCTGCCTCGTAACGCATGTCGTGAGGCTCTGCCTCATCCGCAACGGAACCAGAGAGCCACTCCGGATATGCGTTCCCGGGCAGGAAGCCCGGGAACAGGTTCTAATGCTCTTTTCTCTTCACGATCACCAAAGTCATGTCATCCTCCCTTTTGTTGTCACACCACTCCAGAACATCGGCCATGATGCTCTCCTTCATGGCCTCGGGCCGCCGGCGGGCATGTTTTTCCACGATTCTGACAAACCCGTCGATGTGCTTTATTCCAACCGCCTCAACACCACAAGCGTGACATCATCCGGCTTCTCATAAGGATCCAGAGCAAGTGCTTCGTTGATTTTTTTCAGTTCCCTGAACGTGTTCATGACGGAATATGTTATGAGCGATATGACAAAAAAGACTGCTCCTGACAGGAACAGGGTCATTCTTTTGTATAGTTGTATTCTGCCTTCAATCATTTTCTGAATATTCCTGACATCAAAACTGATTTGTTCATTAGCATCCATGAGAACACTCATAACATGTTTTTTTGAGTTATTCAAATCTTTGAGTTTCTCCTGAAATTCAGCCGGAACATTGTTTTTTGTGACACTGCTTCGGGGTGAGGCATAACACACGATTCTTTTGAAACTATCAGGTCATTTGACCATTTGACCGGAACAATACCATACCAATAACAAAAAAAACAATCACAAAATGGGCATCCTTCATTTGTCGGTTTACACTTTCGGGTCAGGTGAATTCCTTTCTGCCCCTTTGTGCCCTTTGTGCCTCTGTGTGAGATATGAAATGCCGCCGGCTCCGATTGGGAAAAAGTGTAAACTACTTCCGGCTTTTATGAAGGATGCCACAAAATGTTTCCAAAATCGAAACTGCCATAATTTTACAAATTTTCAAGGAACAGGGACAAAATATCATTTTGTCATTTTCGGTCAGGCTGAAACATCGGGAAAATATTTTTCGACACATTTCGTATCCGGCTGAAATAATACCATATTACCTAACCATTATTTTATTTCTGAATCACTGGAATTTTTTCAAAAAATATTTCGGCACAGGGGACGAATTTACAAGTTGCTGTACTACTATAAAGCAATTTTTCAAATTGCTTGTGAAAACAAATTGCAAATTTGTTTTACTGTAAAGCAATTTTTCAAATTGCTTACGAACAGAAACAAATTGCAAATTTGTTCTACAGAACATCGGCCATGATGTTTTCCTTCATGGCTTCGGGTTCCTTCCCATTGTCACAGCATGTCATCCTGTTGGCCGGACCCAGCCAGAAATGTTTTTCCCTGCAATCCTCTGAAAAATTGTCTGTCACATACAACATGGAAGTGAATATCAGGTTTTGAAAGGAAATGCAAGAGGACTTTCCAATTTTTTTTATCAGTCTTTTGAGAAAAACCGCTTTTCAGGAAATCCGATTATATTGTTGACTCCGGAAATACGATACCGATGTATTACGGATGAAATACGGTAATATTACCGTGTTTTTGTACTTTGCCGCTTGGAACATGATGCCTACTTTTTTAAACAATTTGCAAAATTGTTTTACTTGGAACGATTTTCCGGGTCGTTTTAAACAATTTGCAAAATTGTTTTACTTCTGGGTTGTTTTAAACAATTTGCAAAATTGTTTTACTTCCGGGTCGTTTTAAACAATTTGCAAAATTGTTTTACTTCCGGGTTGTTTTAAACAATTTGCAAAATTGTTTTACTTCCGGGTTGTTTTAAACAATTTGCAAAATTGTTTTACTTCCGGGTCGTTTTAAACAATTTGCGAAATTGCTGATTGTAACGGATTTGGGGGAGCTCTGTGAACCTGCCCGTGAACCTGAACATTCCTGATTCTGACGGATTTTGTGGGTTCCGTGTTATTTCAGACGGTAAGAAAAACGCGGAGGACGCGGAGGACGCAGAGAACCGCGGAGACTCCGCGTCCCTCCGCGTCCTCCGCGTCCTCCGCGTTAAAAAAACCGTGAACCTGAACATTCCTGATTCTGACGGATTTTGTGGGTTCTGTGTTGTTTCAGACGGTAAGAAAAACGCAGAGGACGCAGAGGACGCAGAGAACCGCAGAGACTCCGCGGCCCTCCGCGTCCTCCGCGTCCTCTGCGTCCTCCGCGTTAAAAAAACAAATTCGGACCACAAAATCCGTCAGAACCCGGAACATTCATTTACAGGCGGGTCAGGCATAAGTTCAAGTTCACGGGCTCCCTAAATCCGTTATAATCAGCGAAATTGTTTTGCTTCCGGGTCGTTTTAAACAATTTGCGAAATTGTTTTGCTTCCGGGTCGTTTTAAGCAATTTGCGAAATTGCCGAAATTTATTCATAATATGCTGAAAATACAACCACTTGTCTGAAATCTTTTTTCTGTATCCGTTCAGAACAAATTGCGGGCATCCGAAAAATCAGAACAGGGAACATATTGTGTGAATAAAATGAGTTAATTAGCTGGAATAACATGCAATAGCAGAGGGAAAGTTTTGTTTCCTGTGTGGTTCATTATTTTTCCATTGTCAGGAAACCGGCTTCAGAATATCCGAAAGTTTCGGCACAAGTTCCCTGTGCTTTTTGTGCAGAAACGCATGGCCAGTGAAATACCTTGATTACATCCTGCTAATACAGTGGCCGCGCAATATCAGAATACATTCCGGAGCAATCCTTTGTCACTTAAAGTTATATGATTTGCCAAAATATCCTGATTTGAACAATGAATAGAAACAAAAAGCAACGGCTCGCTGGTATTCGGCGGCCAATAACCAAGAGCCACCAAAAAGTAACCAGCAGCCAGATGCCAGAGACCACCATAATTCCGGGACAATGCCCTTTCTTGAACGCAATCTGCATTTGCGCCTTTCCAGAGAACGCCCGATCGGAATCAGAAGTTCATTCAGACTTTCAAGGGGTTTGCTGAGGAAATGAGAGACCCCGTTTTTCCTGGCCTTCAGCGCGTTATCCGAGGTGACAAAACCTGTGAGAATAATGAATTCGGCATCTTTGTCCAGGGTCCTGATCTGTCTCACGACTTCCAGGCCATCCATCTCCGGCATCCTGATATCGGTAATTACCAGATCAAAAGATTCGGACTTGAAAATCTCTATCGCGGCTTGGCCGTTTATCGCGCCTCTGACTTGAAACCCCTGAGATGTCAGCAACAGAGTGAGATGTTCCAGAATCATCTCCTCATCATCTATGATTAATATTTTTTCGTTCATCTCCTGCAACTCCTGTAATTTTGTCAGATACTTCCCGTTAAAGGGTGAAACGGAGAGAAGATAAGGAACCCTGCGACAATGACAAAAAAATTTCAACATGCTTTCATCAAGGCACTTTTCTCCGTTTTCCGTTATAGCCGCTTCACAAGAACAAGCGTCACATCATCCCGCTTTTCCCAGGGTTCCGGCGCGGTGATTATCTTTCTGTGCATCCGGGATGCGGGACCGTCCCCGGATTCTCCGATTATCTTGTCAGACGCTCGTCACCGAACAGGTTGTCCTCCTTGTCCCACGCCTCGGTTATGCCGTCCGTGAAAAGCACCATGCAGTCCCCGGGTTCCAGTCTCAGCGTGTCGTCGGACAGCATTTCGGAAATGTCGTCCGTTATTCCTATCCGCATCCCGTCTGTCCCGACCGCCTTCTGCTGCGAAAAGCTTTTTTTCGTCAGAAACCGGAATATTTCATAATCCGCCGTTCGGAACGATTTTTCTTTCCCCGGAATCCGGAATGCTTCGCAAGGCATTGTCAGACAGCCGATTTCTTTCGTCGGAACCCGGATTGCCTCATCATGTCTGATTCCGACTGGCTGCCCGGGAAAAAATAACGAATGTGAGCAGTTATTCGTTTTTCGGTCCGGTACCCATATATTTGCTGATGATTTTGTCAATTGTGCCGTCCTTTTTCATCTCAGCCAGTGCCCTGTTCAGCTTTGGAATCACGTCTTCCCTGCTTTTATGAATCCTGGCCGCAAGAAGTGATTTCGTTTCAAACACATATGCTGTTCTGAAATCGGCAGGATTAAAACCCAGTTGTCTTATCAGATATGATCCGGTTATCCTGTCAATGATGATTCCGTCAAATCTGCCGGCAGCCAGTTTTCTGATATTTTTATCCTGAGTAGCCACATCCTCTCTGATAATTCTCCCCGCCTCAAACTCTTCCTGAAACCCGTCTGTGATGAAATACCCCAGTATGGTTCCCAGGGTTTTTCCGCGGAAATCCCGGATGTCCCCCGTAGTCGCCATGCCGCTGTCCTTTCTTGCAATGACAACATTTTCGGTATTGAAAAATGCTTCCGTGTAGGCTGATATTTCCCTGTACTTGGATCGCCATTCCGGGGAGACGCATGTTTCCACATCTATGCGATTTTCAACGAAGTATATGAGCTCCCTTTTGTGAGGCAGCAGTTTGTATGACGTGTCATATCCCGCTCTTCCGGCCGCTTCCCGGACAATGTCAGCACATATTCCGGGATTCTCCCCCTCTTTCATCATATAGGGAGGCTGATCGTAGGCTCCCAGTCTCAGTTCTTCTGCAAAAGACATATTGCCGAACACAGATAAGACTGCCATGATCGCAATAAACCGAACTGACATCATTTTATTATATCTCCTTTCAAAAACAATTTGTTGTTATGCTGCAAAATCGCAGCCTTTCAAACGTCTCACAAAAACAAGCGTCACGTCATCCGGATTCTCATAAGGCTCCAGCGCGTCAAGGATGCTTCTGTGCGTTTCCGTTTCGCGAGCTTTCAAGAGGCCCTGTCAGGTGTTCGTTTCCGAAGATCGTGAACTCCTCACACCTCTCGGTTATTCCATCCGTGAAAAGCACCGTGCAGTCCCCAGCTCCGGTCTCAGCATGTCGTCGGACAGCATTTCGGAAAGATCCCTGTAGATGTTTTTTGTCAGAGCATAACTTAATACGGACTCGGCTCCTCCCAGCAATTCGATTTTCATGTTCATATCACTGAGCCCGGCAATCTGGCGGGAATCGGCCAGAAGCTTTTCCCGCTTTGATGACAGATCGTCTTTTATGACTCCGAATGACTTTCTGATGAGATCGGCAGACGCTTCGCGGTTCTGTTGACTGATGATCACCCATACGCTGACTGTCGAAAGTGTCATGATAAAAATCACTATGCACAGAGTCATGAGGCTCAGTTTGTTTTTAAGTTTCATAATTAGCCACCTATTACGGGCATCCTTCGCTTCGTGAACATACTCGTGAACGCGAACATGGCTGGTTCTAGCGGATTTTGTGGTTCCGCAAGGTTTCAGCACGCCGGCAAACCACGGAGGACGCAGAGAAGGCACGGAGGGCCGCGGAGATTCGGAAGGGACTCCGTGTCTCCTCTGTGTCCTCCGCGTTTATAAAACGGAGTGCGGCTATCAATGTAAGCCGGGATACCTTATATTAAACCACGAAAGAACACGAAAGAACACGAAAGAACACGAAAAATATTTTCCCTGCAACCTTCTGAAAAATCGCCTGTCACATACAAAATAAAAATCAGTATCAGCTTTTGAAAGGAAATGCAAGGGGGAAAACCCAATTTTTTTTGGGTGTGTTCCACTCCACCTGTCATTCCGGGCAAAACTGAAAAAATGGGACATTTTTTCAGTTTTGACCCGGAATCCACCGTTGCCGAAGTCGGAAAATGTCCGTCTTTCAATTTGACATGATGGTAGATGGGACACATCCATTTTTTTTTGCCAGTCTTTTGAAAAAAACCGCTTTTCAGGAAATCCGATTATATTGTTGACCCCGGAAATACAATGCGGATGTATTACGGATGAAATACGGTAATATTACTGTATTTTTATACTTTGCCGCCTGGAACATGATGCCTAAACAATTTGCAAAATTGTTTTACTTTAAACAATTTGCAAAATTGTTTTACTTTCGTTTTAAACAATTTGCAAAATTGTTTTACTTTAAACAATTTGCAAAATTGTTTTACGCTATCTCTTCCAAGAGCTTTTTGACATCGAGAAGAATTTTCACAGATCCTTCCGGCCTTGCCATGCCGGATATGAAACTCAGATCGGCATAGGCAAGTTCCGGCGCGGTTTCGATATCTTTTCCTTTGATATTCAGGACTTCTGAAACGGAATCCACGATGAGGCCGATCATCTTTTTTTCCGTTTCTTCTTCAATCTCCACAACGATAATACAGGTCCGGTCCGTATAGCCGGTCGATTCAAAGCCTAACCTGAGCCTGAGATCCGCAACCGGAATCACTCTGCCCCGAAGATTGATAACGCCCTTTATGTGGTCGGAGATTCCGTGAACAGGGGTCACGGGCATCATCTCGATAATCTCACTGACCTCCGAGATATGTATGCCGTATTCCTCCCCTGCCAGGGTGAATGTCAGATATTTTTCTTCCTTGCTCTCCACGAGTTCCCGGAGTTCCCGGATTTTTGCATCTGCCCGTTTTCTTTCCGTAAGATCGTATATGACAGTGAGCAGACAGGATTCATCCCGGAAGGTGATCCGCTCGGAAGAGAGAGAGACAGAGAACAGGGAACCGTCGGATTTCCTCATCCGCGCTTCGAATTCGTTCACCTTCCCGTTTTTTTCCAGCTCCTCTAAAAATTTCTCCCTGTCATCAGGTATCTCATAGAGACAGGGCATTGTCTGTTTTAAGAATTCTTCGTAAGGAAATCCGAATGTCATACATGCACGCTGATTTGCATGAATAATCATGCCGCTGGTCCGCACGACAAATATAACCGGAACAGGCATTACATCCAAAATCTTTTTGTACTGTTCCTCGGAAGCGGAGACTTTCTGTTCCAGTTCCTCCGTTGTTGTGTCACCGTGCTGAGTGGTGATTTTTATAGTCGCTTTAAGACCTTTGACCTTTTTTTTTAACTTCTTATTTTCCTTCTTCAGCTTTTCCAATTCATCGTATATATCCATGGGAAACCATACTTTAATCTGTTCTCATTTACTGATTATAAGGGATTTAGGGAACCCTGTGAACGTGCCCGTGAACGTGAACATGAACGTGAACGTGAACGTGAACGTGCCCGTGAACGTGAACGTGCCCGTGAACGTGCCCGTGAACGTGAACGTGAAACGTGCCCGTGAACGTGAACGTGAACATGAACCCCGACGTGAACATTCATTTATGATCACGTCTGAGTTCAAGTTCAAGTTCAAGGCTAAATCCGTTATACTTTCTTTCCGTCATCCAGAACTTCCCGAATCACCGATCCCATTTTTCTCTGATCAAAAGGCTTTTGGATAAATGCCCGAATACCTGCTTTCTTCAGATCGGACTCTCTCTTGAATAAACTTCCGGTTATCAGAATAATCGGGATATCCGGGCGGATTTTCCGGATCTCCTTACTCAGCTCTGTCCCGCTCATTTCCGGCATGATGTTATCCGTAATCACGAGGTCAAAGGCTTCCGGGTGATTTTTAAAAATCTTCAGGGCCTTCATGCTTTCCGAACAGGAGGTCACACTATATCCCATGATTCGGAGAAATTTGCTGCATGCACCCAGAACCATGGGTTCATCATCTGCAAGCAGGATGCTCTCATCTCCTTTCCCGACCCTTTCGGTCTCAGCATCAGGTTCGGCATTTTCATCATCCTCTTCAGTGACAGGGAAATAGCAATGAAAAGCGGCCCCTTCTCCGAGCCCGCTTTCCACGCTTACATATCCGCTGTGTCCCCGGATGATTCCGTGAACCACGGCGAGTCCCATGCCGCTCCCTTGTCCGACCGGCTTGGTCGTGAAAAACGGGTCAAAAATACTGTGAATGATTCCTTTGCCGATTCCCGGCCCGTTATCCCTTACCGTGATTCTGGCATATATTCCGGGTTCAGGCTTGGGAATCAGTATCTCGCCCCGCTGTTTCTCAGTGATATCCGCCTTTTCCAGAATGACTTCAATTTTTCCTCCCTTATCCGACAAAGCATGAACCGAGTTTGTAATCAGATTTGTCACCATTTGGTGTATCTGGGTCGGCTCACCCTTGACAAACATATCCTTATCCCTGGTGTCAGATCGGATATCAATGTCGGAACGTGTCAGATCACTCATCATTTTTACAACTTCACCTACGATTGCACTGATATGAAACAGTTTTTTCTTTTTCTCGGTCTTCCTGCAAAAATCCATCATCTGCCTGATCATGGATTTTGCCCGTATCGCCGCTTTCACCACATAATCCAGATATTCTTTTTTTTCCCTGTCCTTATCCGAATCCAGCAGACTGTCTGTCAGTTGCGCATAGCCGAAAATCACCGTCAGAATATTGTTGAAATCGTGTGCGATGCCACTTGTCAAGGTTCCGACAGCTTCCATCTTCTGAGTTTGCCGGAGCTGTTTTTCCAAAGCCATCACCTCGGTCAGATCATGTACAATTGTCAGAACACAGTCCTGACCGTCAAAATAAATCTCCCGGGAAAAGAGTGCCGCAGGAAACACAGGACCTTCCGACTTTCTGAGTTCAACACGAAAACCGCTCACTTCTTCCCTGTTTGCCAAAGTTTCCAAAAACAACTTCCATTTTTCAGGGTTATCATACAATGATGATGCTTCAACTCCGGTAAAATCTTCAGGAGAATAGCCGAATGTTTTCTGTGCATTCAGATTGGCGAAAACAATTTTGCCGTTTTCGTCTGAGATGATCATCGGAACGGGAATGGTTTCCGAGACCACCTCAAACTGTTTTCGCATCCGATTCTCCGTCTTTCCGGAATGATCCGCGACTATGCCCAAAGCTGCTTCCAGTTGCCTTATTCTTTTTTGCAACTTCTCTGTCACATTATCTTTGTCGTTCGTCATTATTGTTTCCTCAGCACCCATTCCGGGTTTTTGCAGATTATTCGAAGACAATTTCCAGATTGTCCATCAGATCCTTAAAGGTCGGAACGGTTTCGACCTGCCAGGTCAGCGAATTCCTGCACAGAACCTTCAGACAAAGCCCGTCCACGTCGTCAGCCTCCATCACCAGGGAGACGCAGATTGTCTTTATGCCCGAACTGTTGAGAAATGTCAGCTCTCTCAGATCAAGAATCAGTTCCGTCGTATTCGCTTCCGAGACCTCCTCGATCACCTTTTCAAAGAAATCCTCGATATCCTCGTATTCCTCGGTCATCGCGGCGAGTTTTCCCGACATTGTCAGGGTTCCCCTGCCGTCAAAACTCACCTTGTAGTCTTTTCCTTCGATATTCATGTCACGCATCCTTTTCTGTCAGTGGAATCCTTGCCAAAGTTGTCACAACAGCGGACTCTGATCCCAGTTCTATCCGCCAGGCCAGCCTGACATTCTGCATCACAATCTGGATAAATCCGAGTTGTGACTTGCTCTTTCCCTGCTTTTTGGCCGCCTTTGCCTCCTTCATTTTCTGCTTGAAAAGTTTTCTGATGTTATCCGTGCCCAGAATCAGGCGGGCAGAAGTTTCAAGGTCCGGCATTCGGGACTGGTCGCTTTTGTTTATCACATAAACCAGGAGTTCGTCACTTTTCAGGTATAAGTCTGTGACGATGGTATAATCCTGATCCTGATAGCCGTATTTTACCGAATTCTCTATCAGTTCCACACATACAGAGTGCAGAACCGTTTTTATCCGCTCCTCCTTTTCCGGATCAACAAACAGCGACCAGATATCTCCCATGAATTCCGCCGAACGATTCTTTGATTCCCAGAGTCTTTTCTGATCAATTGATCTGGCTCGTAGCCGCAGCGTACTCGAAAGATCGAACTGCATGATTTCTTTCGGATCAAGAAAATCTCCGATCTTAACCGTTTTTTCCTCAGACATCCGAACCTCCTTTTCTTTTCACGATCACCAAAGTTATACAATGATCTTTTTGGCATCCTTCATAAAAGCCGAAAGTTGTTTACACTTTTCCAATCGGCATTTCACATCCCACACAAAGGCACAAAGGGCACAAAGAACAAAGGAACTCACCCTGACACCCGAAAGTGTAAACCGACAAATGAAGGATGCCATCTTTTTTGTTATAATGCTACCTGAAAAATATCGGCCATGGTGTTTTCTTTCGTGGCTTCGGGTTCCGGTCTTCCTGCTGGCCAGAAACCTGCCTGATGCTTTCCCTTGTCACAGGCATGTCATCCGGCAACTTGTATAATCTTGAAGATACTGATACCATGTTCTGAAAAAAAATGCAAGGGAAAAATCAGGATACCCCTGTCTTTTTTTGTCGGTCTTCAAATTCCGGGAATTTATGCCGGGCAAGCAGCAGTTTTTTCCTGCGCTCATGCTTGTCGCCTCCTTTTTGCGATATAAACCTTCAGGGTTTCAAAAACCTTGAAGGTTTTAACATGCTGATTCTCAGAATTAAAAACTGAACGTCATTTTCGCCGCGAACAGGAACCAGTCTTCCGAAGGATCACCGCTCAGATCGCTGGTCACGTTTCTCAGGCCGTCTATATAATGCCCCTCCAGTTTGAATATCCAGTAATCATTGATATCAAAACGGGTGCTCAGGGCAATATCCTTGCGCCATGCTCTGGCTCCCGGCAGACCTCTTTGCTTAAAACGCTCTCCGTCTTTATCATCCTTGTTGTCATATACAACCGAATATCCCAAACCCAGTTCAAACCAGTCGGTAAAACGATAGGCGGCAGTGGTATGCCAGGCTTCCAAAATTTCATCCATCATCATAATCTGGCCGTTCAGATTCATCTCGGTATTTTGGTATCTGTATTCAGCGGAAAATGAAAAGTCCCCGAATTCATATTCCAAAGAGGGTACATACACGTCAAATTTAGTTGCATTTATCCGGCCGGCATTGGTCTCTGCAACGACATCTCCCATACTTAACCCCGTAAACGCGAGGGCCAGACCGGAAAGCGGTGTGTTCCAGCGAAGCATAAAGGCAAACACATCATCATTATCAATATTTTTCGTTTGGAATCCCAAATCGTTCTCAATTATCTTCACAATACCGTCATCAGTATCCAGGGGAACCGTGCCGTACTGAACTTCGTAAGACAGCCCCCCGGGCAGTATGCCGTAAACTCCGACACCCTGGGTGGCAAGATAGAAATCCCTGGCTATGTCAGGATATACACCCATAGGCAGAAAAACCCCTGTCCTTGCCGCGTCAATATCCCTGATCTGATTGTACAGTCCGAAAGGTCTTTTCATCAGACCGGCCCGGATGCCCAGCCAGTTCCGAAAACGGTAATCCCCGTAAGCCCAGTCCGCCTCGACTTTGTTGTTTCCCACTGCTCCCATATCCCGTGACAGTAGCTGAATCCCCAGTCGGAGATTGTCAAGCGGCTCCGCAATGAAATTGATTCCCATCTCATTGAACTGGAATGTGCCGTCTTCGGTCGCTACAAACCAGAAATCATGGTCGCTGGATATCAGATACCCTTGGGAAATGAAACCGTGAATCTGTATCTGATCCGCATCAAACGCGTGTGCATCCGGGATCAGGCCGAAACCCTCCGACAAACCCGGGGTAACACATAAGGTGAAAAGCAGAACAATAGTTTTTTTCATAACGCACTCCCTTTTATCTGATTCTGATAATTTTCACAGATGCTTCGGATTCGTCCTGAATCTCCCCGGACAGAACATATCCCACAGCACCCTCCGTTTCCGCAATGTATGCCAGCATCTCCGCTTCCGTGTCGAAGGAGATGGGCGGCACGCCCCTGCCAGTGAAAACCATCCGCTTCCAATAAAGCTTCCACTTGGCGTGGGATTTGTTCAGGTGCTGTTTCAGGAACATCTTATGAATTCCGGCATCCCTGACCGTTGCGGCATGTATCCTGCTGTGGTCGCCCCACCGCACTCTTTTGGCGAGAAAGATTTCCTTTATCTCCTTCCGGCTCAGGGTGTTTTCAGGAACATTCCTGTTTGCGATAATGACGACATCGGCGTAAGCCGCATAAGAAAACGCAGTCATCGCCAGCAATCCGACAATAAGTCTTTTCATTTTTTTCTCCTTTTCTGTTACCGTCAAAGTGTGCAATCAGCATCAGAGCGATAATTCCCGGCTGCGGGCGTTGCGCTGCTGGTCGGTCTGATTCTTAAAAACTGAAGGTCATTTTCGCCGCAAACAGAAACCAGTCTTCCGAAGGATCATCGCCCAGTTCGCTGGTCACACCTTCAAGTCCGTTCATGTAGTGACCTTCCAGTTTGAATATCCAATAGTCATTGATATCAAAACGGGTGATCATGGTCAGATCCTTGCACCATGCCTTGGCGGCTGGCTGGCCGATTTTTTTGAATCGATCTCCGTCCTTATCATCCTGGTCCGTATATCTCTCCGAATATCCCAAACCCAGTTCGAACCAGTCGGTAAAACGATAGCTTCCGGTAATATGGTAAGCTTCCAAAATCTGATCCATCAGACTCATGTTTCCGTTCAGACTGGTTTCCACTGATTCATGCCTGTATTCGGAAGAAAATGTGAAATTTTCAAATTCATATTCCAAAGAAGATATATACAGTTCGAACGTGGAAGTATTTATCTTGCCAATATCGGCTTCCTGCACGATATCTCCCATACTGAAGCCTGAGAATGAGAACATCAGCCCTGAAAGCGGTGTGTCCCACCGAAGCATAAAGGCGATCACATAATCATTCTCTATATTTTCCGTTTTGCTTCCGAGCATACCGTCCGCCATTTTCACAGCACCGCCATCCGTATCCAGAGGAGCTACGCCGTACTGAAGTTCGTAAGACAGATTTCCGGGTAGTATGCCGTAAATTCCGACACCCCGGGTGCTAAAAAAGAGTTCCCTGGCTATGTCGGGATATACACCCGTGGGCAGAAAAATCTCCGTCCTCGCCGCGTCAACATGCCTGCTCTGATCATACAGTCCGAAAGGTCTTTTCAGCAAACCGGCCCTTATGCCCAGCCAGTTCCGGAAGCTGTAATCCCCGTAAGCCCAGTCCACGGCGACTTCGTTGTTACCCACTTCCCCCATATCGCGGGAAAGCAGTTGAATCCCCAGTCGGAGATTGTCAAGCGGTTCCGCCATGACATGGATTTTCGTCTCATTGAACTGGAATGTGCCGTCTTCGGTCGGTGTGTACCAGAAATCATGATCACTGGATACCAGATACCCCTGGGATATGAAACCTCGAATCTGTATCTGATCCGCATCAAATGCGTGTGCATTCGGGAGCAAGGTAACGCATAAGGTGAAAAGCAGAATAACTGTTTTTTTCATAACATGCCTCATTTTTATCTGATTCTGATGATTTTCACAGCGGCTTCGGATTCATCCCGAACCCTCTCGGACAGAATATATCCGACAGCCCCTTTTGTTTTCGCAATGTATGCGATTATCTCCGCCTCCGTGCGGAAGGATCTGGGCGGTATGCCTCTGCCGGTGAAAGCCATTCGCTTCCAATAACTCTTCCACTTGGCGCGGGATTTGTTCAGGTACTGTTTCAGGAACATCTTATGAATTCCGGCATCCCTGACCGTTGCGGCATGTATCCTGCTATGGTCGCTCCACTGCACTCTTTTGCCGAGAAAGATTTCCTTTATCTCCTTCCGACTCAGGGTGTTTTCAGGCACACCCCTGTTTGCGATGATGATGACATCGGCACAAGCCGCGGAGGAAAACGCCATCATTGCCAGCAGTCCGACAATAAGTCTTTTCATTTTTTTTTCCTTTTCTGTTACCGTCAAAGTGTGCAATCAGCATCAGAACATATCCCACGGCACCCTCCGTTTCCGCAATGTATGCGAGAATCTCCGCTTCCGTGCCGAAGGACATGGGCGGCACGCCCCTGCCAGTGAAAACCATCCGCTTCCAATAAAGCTTCCACTTGGCGCGGGATTTGTTCAGGTGCTGTTTCAGGAACATCTTATGAATTCCAGCATCCTGACCGTTGCGGCATGTATCCTGCTGTGGTCGCCCCACCGCACTCTTTTGCCGAGAAAGATTTTCATTTTTTTCTCTTTTTTGTTACCATCAAAGTCAGCAGATATGAAACTCTTCTCTCCCCAAACATCAAGCATCAAACATCAAGCATCAAGCATCAAGCATCAAGCATCAAGCATCAAGCATCAAGCATCAAGCATCAAGCATCAAGCATCAAGCATCAAGCATCAAGCATCAAGCATCAAGCATCAAGCATCAAGCATCAAG
>JAUCGI010000105.1 GCA_030378035.1 Desulfobacterales bacterium HSG2 | reverse complement strand
GAGCGTGGGATGAAGCTGGCAATCCGGCGGGAGCGTGGGATGAAGCTGGCAATCCGGCGGGAGCGTGGGATGAAGCTGGCAATCCGGCGGGAGCGTGGGATGAAGCTGGCAATCCGGCGGGAGCGTGGGATGAAGCTGGCAATCCGGCGGGAGCGTGTGGGAGCGTTCGGACTGAACTAAGGGCGTGTGTGGACCGCCGGATTTGACCCGCAATCCGGCGGGAGCGTGCGGGCTGAACTATGAACGTGTGGGCTGAACGAAGAGCGTGTGTGGGCCACCGGATTTAGCAATCCGGCGGGAGCGTAAGATGAAGTGGGGGAGGTGGAATGAACCAGGAGCGTGCGGGGAGTGTGTGGGAAAAGTTTCAGAAAGTGAAATTTTGGCATTCGAAGGATTGATATTATATGATAAAAGAGGCTATCAACATAAAGCGGGACATTTTTTGTAATAATTCATACCATGAAACACGCGAAACAGAGACTCGGTTGCGGGCGTAAATTTTTCGTGTCTTTTCGTGTCTTTTCGTGTCTTTCGTGGTCTGACACAAGCTGTCCCGCTTTAGATTGGTAGCCATAAAAGGAGAAAAAATTGAGTGAAAATACTGCAACTGCCGATATAAAGGAAAAAAAACTCTGGCCTTATGCCGAGGCGAAAAAGGTGCTGGGCCGGCATGATTATGCCGGCGATCATGTTTATACATTTGAGACCGGATTCGGGCCGTCAGGGTTTCCGCATATTGGCACATTCGGTGAGGTGGTCAGGACCGAATTTATTATTAACGCGTTAAAAGAGGCGGGATTCAAAACGAAAATGATCGTTTTTTCAGATGATTTGGACGGATTACGCAAAGTCCCGGAGGATATGCCCGCATGGCTGAAGGAGCATCTCGGGAAGCCGGTCTCATCCATACCCGATCCTTACGGAGAATGCGCGTCCTTTTCGGATCACATGAACATGAAGCTGAAAGAGATGCTGGACTGGATGGAGATCGACTATCAGTTCAGGTCATCAAAAGAGTGCTATGAAAACGGCGATTTTGATGAAGCGATCAGGATATTGCTGAGTAATTACGACAAACTGGAAAAAATCATCGCGCCGACCTTATCCAAAGAGACGCTGAAGGACTGGTATCCGTTTTTTCCGATATGCGAGAAATGCGGAAGCGTTCTGACAACTGTGGTCAGGAAGGTCAATCCGGAAGATTGCACCGTGCAATATTCATGCAGCAAAACGCACGGAGATCTGAACGGCTGCGGGTTTGAAGGCTCACAAAGTGCGCTGGGCGGCCGCGGAAAAATGACATGGCGGGTTGACTGGCCCATGAGATGGTATGCCTTGGGCATTGACTACGAGCTGTATGGCAAGGATCTGATAGAATCCTTTAAAATCGGCAAGCGGATTATGAATCAGATATTCCGCGTCAAAGATCCTGAGAACATGTTTTACGAAATGTTTTTGGACGAGGCCGGAGCGAAGATTTCAAAATCAAAAGGGAAAGGGCTGACAGTTGAAGAGTGGCTGAAATACGGCACCACAGAATCGCTTTACCTGCTGATGTACCGCCGGCCGAGAAAGGCGAAAGAACTGTCGTTCAACATCATCCCTTCTTATGTGGATGACGTGTTTTCGCTCTCCGCGAGTTATCACGGCAAACCTGAGGCAAAGGAGCATGAATTCGATTTCATCACCCGCTTTCATGCAAAAGAGAGGGTTTTTCCGAACATCAGTTATATGCTGATATGCAACCTGATGACCGCTCTCAAGTCAGACGACAAGGAACTGATAAAGAATTATCTGTCCGCGCAGAAGGATTTGACGGATGAGGCTCTGAACAGCGACTTTATGAATGACATGATTGAGAAAGCCGGAAAGTTCCATCACGATTTCATATCCGCAAAGAAGCAGGAAATCTCGCTTTCCGAGGAGGATATTTTCCTTCTGGGTCAGTTTGTCGGACTGCTTTATACGGAACTGACATCAGAGGAGATTCACAACTCCGTTTACACCATCGCACGGAAAAACGGCAGAAACCCCCGGGACTTTTTCAAAATCATATATCTTGTCTTCATCGGCCAGGACAGGGGGCCGAGGCTGGGGACTTTTGTCAAGATGATCGGACAGGAGAAAACCATCGAGATTATCAATGATGAGATAAAGTCCATTTTTTAGCAACCTTATCCGGAGTGCAAAGCTTGTCCGGAGTGCAAAGCTTGCTTTGCGTGTTTCCCGCTGGAAATACTGGAAATACTGGTTCATGCAAAGTAAACTTTGCACTCCGGACGGACCGGACCGGACAGGACAGGAGCAAAGTAAACTTTGCACTCCGGATAGATGATTCCGGAGTGCAACGCTTGTCCGGAGTGCAAAGCTTGCTTTGCGTGTCTTCCGCTGGAAATACTGGAAATACTGGTTCATGCAAAGTAAACTTTGCACTCCGGACGGACCGGACCGGACAGGACAGGAGCAAAGTAAACTTTGCACTCCGGATAGATGATTCCGGAGTGCAACGCTTGTCCGGAGTGCAAAGCTTGTTTTGCGTGTCTCCCGCTGGAAATACTGGAAATACTGGTTCATGCAAAGTAAACTTTGCACTCCGGACGGATCGGACCGGACAGGACAGGAGCAAAGTAAACTTTGCACTCCGGATAGATGATTCCGGAGTGCAACGCTTGTCCGGAGTGCAAAGCTTGCTTTGCGTGTCTCCCGCTGGAAATACTGGAAATACTGGTTCATGCAAAGTAAACTTTGCACTCCGGACGGACCGGACCGGACAGGACAGGAGCAAAGTAAACTTTGCACTCCGGATAGATGATTCCGGAGTGCAACGCTTGTCCGGAGTGCAAAGCTTGCTTTGCGTGTCTTCCGCTGGAAATACTGGAAATACTGGTTCATGCAAAGTAAACTTTGCACTCCGGATGGACAGGACAGGAGCAAAGTAAACTTTGCACTCCGGATAGATAAGGCAGGAACAATGAAAAAAATATCCAGAAGATCATTTTTGAAAACAACGCTGGCCGCGGCAGGAGCGGTCGGCGCGTCCGGCCTTGCTTTGCCGGCTTCGGTGCAGGGGGCTGACCCAAAAGAGCTGGCGACGCTTATCGACATTCGGAAATGCGTGGGATGCGAGGCGTGTGTGGATGCGTGCAAGGAAGTGAATGCGTCAAAATTTCCCGAACCCGAGAAACCGTTTCCCAAGATGTATCCGAGCCGGGTCAGGGCTGCGGACTGGTCGGAAAAACGGGATGTTCAGGACCGCCTGACCCCTTACACCTGGCTCTTTATCCAGAGCGCAACGGTTACGATAAACGGCGAAGAACAGACCCTGACCATTCCCCGGCGGTGCATGCACTGCCAGAATCCGCCCTGTGCTGACCTGTGTCCCTGGGGCGCGGCCCGGAAACTGGAGAACGGTATTACCCGAATTGACGCGGATATCTGCATGGGCGGCAATAAGTGCAAGGTGGTCTGCCCCTGGAAGATCCCGGAGCGGCAGACTGGCGTGGGGCTTTATCTTGATCTGCTCCCATCCCTTGCCGGCAACGGGGTCATGTTCAAATGCGACCGCTGTTACAATCGGATTGAAAAAGGAGAACCCCCCGCATGCATTGAAGAATGCCCCGAGGATGTTCAGACCATCGGCCCCAGAGACGAGATCGTTAAGAGAGCTTATGCTGTCGCCAAAGAGATCGGGGGGTATGTTTACGGGGAAACGGAAAACGGGGGAACAAATACCCTTTATGTCTCTCCAGTTCCGTTTGAAACATTGAACAAGGCCATTGAGAAAGGCCCCGGACGCCCCCATTTTAAAGCAGTCGAAGATTCAATGGCCCATGCGGACAACCTTGCCAAAGCCATGATCATTGCCCCTGTTGCCGGTGCAGTCGCAGCGGTGGGGCGGTTTTACAAAGCGGCCAAGTCCGTCAGTGAAACTGACGGGAAAGGAGAATAAAAATGCAAGAAGACTTTTTCCCGGAGCGGCTTATCAAGCGGTTTTATCTCTTTATCCTCTTTCTTATGAGCATTACGGGATTCGGACAGATGCCGATTTTCAAAAGATATTATATTGCCGACATCCCGGGGCTGGCCTGGCTGGCCAACTTCTATTTTACCCATTATGTCCATTATATCGGGGCCATTCTGCTCTTCGCCATCTTCGGGTACTGCATCGTGGGTTATCTTCTGGTCGGAAGGCAGAGATTCAGACTGACCGGGTCAGCATACATTCGGATCGTCCTATTGACAGCCATAGCGGGAACCGGCATATTCCGAGTCTTAAAGAATCTCCCGGATATTGTTTTTTCCCCGGGTTTCACAATGTTTGTTGATATCAGCCATCTGATTTTTATGATGATCTTTCTTCTCGTAACGGCTGTGTTTCTCGTGATGAAAACGGGGTGGCTGACACTGAGACAATAGCCAAGCATACATAAGTGTAACTCAGCCTTGTTCTTGTTCTTGCTCTTAATCTTAATCTTGCTCTTACCTGTGTTCGATTAGGAGCAGATCAAGATCAAGATCAAGATTAAGATTAAGATTAAGAGCAAGAGCAAGATTAAGATTAAGAGCAAGAGCAAGAGCAAGAGCAAGAATTTTTAGGTTTACACTTATGAGCCAAACATATATAAGGAGGGCAGATGAAATCACAGAATAAGAACAGATGGGTGGTCAGGCCGCTTGTGCCGGAAGATGTCTATACGGACAGGGAGGAGTTTCTCGAATACTTTTACAATGCCGCGCTTGCCGCGGCCGGGCGGAGGACCATGTCCACCGTGCTGCTGGGCCAGCGGCGCATGGGAAAGACCGAGATATTCAAGCGGGTGATGAACCGGCTTTTCTTTGAACAGGATCCGAAAGATCCGAAGGCGGTCGTGCCTGTTTACTATAGTTTCCCGGACGCGTATATGGACGAAATAGGATTCGGCAGGGATTACCTGGAAAACTTCATGCGGTATTACGTCGGATTTTACACGGGCCACCCGGAACTGGTACTGAACAGACCGGAACCGGAAGAACTTCTCTCCCTGATAAACGACGTGAGACCGCTGTTTCCTTTTAGCAGAACCCTGGATCTGATACTCGGATGGTATAAATCCGTTGTGACGGGAGACAGCACGTTTCCCCATAGAACCGCAGTGGAGGTTCCCCGCAGAGTTTCAGACATAGACGACTCCACCATCGTGATGTTTCTGGACGAGTTTCAGAACACCCGGCTTCCCCAATACGAATTTGAAATCGTGGGATTCATGCAGGAGGCCGTGGAATCCCCGACCTGTCCCCATTTTGTCACCGGTTCTGCCATGAGCATTCTGGCCAGGGAGATTATCGGCAGGGGATCGCTGTTCGGAAGATTTCGCGGCAAAGATATCGAAGCGATGTCCGGCTACTGGGGAGCGGCGCTTGCCAAGAGGACTGCCCGGCATTACGGAGCCGAAGTATCCGAGGTGATGGCGCCGGTTCTGGCGGAGCGGTGCGGCGGAAATCCCTTTTACATCACGGCTGTTGCACAGCAGGCGGCCGAACTGGGCAAACCCGTTTCCGATGAGGAGGCCCTGAACGAAATTCTGGCGGTGGATATCACCTCCGGATTCATCTGGGGAGAACTGAACGACCAGGTGACAAGATGGATCAGGCGTGTCAACGAGCATCAGATCACCAAGTGGATTCTTTATCTCTCCGCATTGGAGGAGAACGAGGAGAAGGACAAAAGAAACCGCCTGAACCTGGAGCGAATTCAGAGAGAAATCAGAAAGCGTGAGGGCACGGAAGTCCCTCTTGAGACGATCAGGGATGTGCTGATCAGGCTGTCCCGGGGAGACCTGCTGGAGTATCTGGAACTGGGGGACTGGTTCCGCAGGGTAAAGGACCCGATCCTGCTGGAGTTTCTCAGGGTGTGGGGAAGGATAGAGGTCGAAGGTCATGATCAGAGTCGTGTGCGGAATGACCTGCTGATCCGCTATGAGCGGCTTGTGGGAAAGATTTCCGACTACAAGGGATATCTTGCCGAGGTGCACATGAGCCAGGCCCTGCTGAACGCCCAGAACAGCACACTGCCGGGAGCCTTTTTCAACTCCGGCGGGGATATCCGGATGCCGACAAGATTCGTGTTTGTGCGGCACAGGATGCGGCTCGGATCGGGAAGAGGGCGTGAGATTGACCTTCTGGGCGCCGCGGGTCCCGAGCAGTGGGTGTGTCAGAGCAAATGGGTCACGGGTCAGAAAATAGGACGCGGGGTGCTGGAGGTGCTGGTGGCCCAGGCTGAGACAGTCAGAAAGGACATGAATCCCCGAACCGTGCGGATGTGGATTTTCGCCCACAACGGGCTGAGCGGACCGGCCCTGGATTTTGCCGAAAAACACGGCATCCTTTGGTCGTCACGGCAGGAATTTGACAAGCTTCTGATTCACTTGGGACTCAGGCCGTTGCCGGATTTGTAGAATCAAAACTTGAACTTGAACTTGAACTTGAACTTAAACTTAACACTGTTATAAACAACAGTGCCGCATTTTGGCTTGAACTTAAACCTGAATTTAAGCCACTATGTTCAAGTTCAAGTTCAAGTTTTAAGTTCAAGTTCAAGTTCAAGTTCAAGTTTAAGTTTACCATAGGAGTACAAACATGGCTCTTATTAATCGTTTTGAAGTAGTCAATTTTTTAGATTCCAGCAGAACAGAAGAATGGAATCCGGATTTCCGGCATAACATCTTCAATCTGTATTGCCGGTCAGCGGCAATTATTATGACAAACGGGACCGGGAAGACCCGGCTTGTGAACGCCTTGTTAGCAATTCTCTCCCGGAAGAAGACGCTTATCAGCAGAACCAAGACGTTTATGGCGCCGGCCAGGCCCCATATTCCGCCGACCCATATCCGGGTCGAGCTGATATTGAACAAAACAGCCTCTCCTTATCAGCAGCAGCCGTTATCGGATGAGATGTATGACACCACCGGAGAGTCCTGGGTGATGGGGATATGCGGACACCGGGGCGAGGACGTGCATTTCTACTGTTATGAGGGACGGCTGGAAGAGACGGATATGATTGCGGATAAAAGTTCTGAGCAGTTCAGCATCATTTCCCAGACCGAATTCCGGGAGAAGCTGAGGAAGACCCGTTCAAATCAGTTCGGGGTCGGGAGGCAGGACTGGCTTGAACTGACCTCCCGCTTTATTCCGCCGTATCATCTCAAACAAATGGTCGAATTTCATACCGTGGGAGGCGGAGACAAGGCCGCGGAGCTTTATAACATAAAATCCAGAACCAATGAGCGATATGATCAGACGTTTTTTTACGAGCACGTCGCGCCGAATTTGCTCGCTGGAGTCATGGGCCCGGAAGGAGACGAGGACGAATATCATTTTGAGGAGACGATCTTCAAGTCATCCGAAAAGATCATTGCGGCCCAGTTCAAAACCCGGGAGGCTGAAATCCGGCTGAACAATGAAAAAGCCGCGAACAGAAACCTCACCCGTCTCGTGGAGCGGGCCGGAGAGATCGGGAAAAAAGAGCAGGAATACGAAAAGAAAAAGGAACGGATCAGCGAGATCGGGCAATGCCTGAAATTTCTTGCAGAAGAGATCGCGTTGCCCGGAATTCCGAAACCCTTTGCAGGGGATGATGAAACGGTCAATCGACTTTTGAAACATATCGTGATCGTCCCGGGGCAGAAGATCATGCTGAGGGATAAGGGCCTTGCTGAGTGGCTTCGGAAAGATATCGGAGATATCAATCGGAACGCTCAGAAGATAGGACTGAATGCGTTTAACGCGTCCCAGATCATTGAGATTCCCGAATACTCTGTTCCCGGGAAAGGACATGGGAAGAAGCTGTACTCCCGGAGCGCGGTCTCAGATTTCATTGATAAAATGCATGACTTGTATTTCTCTGAATCCAAATCCGATCTTAAAACCATTCTTGACAAGGCTTTCCAATGGTTTGAGGAACATTCGGACACCAGCCTTTTTCGCAAAGCCTGTAATCTCATTGCAGGGGAGATAAGTGACGCGGACGCAGCTTTGCAACGTCTGGACCAAGAGGCAGCAGATAGTAAGGAGCGGATCATGCGTCTTGAAGATGAGCAAAAGGCGGTGGAGCAGGGGAAAGCCGCTTTCCAATCGTTACGCGACTCCGCTCTCTTCACAGAAGATGAACTTTCCCATCCCCTGAAAACAAAGGAACGGATTGAAAAAGCGGAGAAAGAATCAGGAGACAGGCTGGAGCAGTATTTGCAAGAGCAGTCCAAATTTGAAGCGTGGGAGGAGAGTTGGAACGCGTTTGTGAAAATCTACGGGGACGATGCTGATCCGGGCCTTATTCTGTCTGAACTGGAGGAGGAGGGCCAGTATCTCAGAGAAGAGATCGAATCGGCGAAAGCAGAAGAAAAATCGATGCAAACCCGGAAAAGCCTTGCAAAAGAGGAGATAGAGTCACTTCAGCTAACCATGAAGGAGAATGAGGAGAATTTCTTCAAACTTCAGATATATTACGACAGAGCCGAGAGATTTCAGAAAGCCTGCCCCAATGAAACTCCCGAAGACTGTGAAGATCGCATCAAACAGGAAAGGCATGACCTTGAAATGGGCGGTTTCGAGCTTTCAGGGGAGATCAGGGCGATTGAGAAGCGGGTCAGAGATATTGAACTGTTCAGGGAGAGATTCGGTAAGGAGTCTCCTGATAAATATCTGAGACGCATCAGAGAGAAGCGATCTCTTTTGGAGGAGGATGAGAAGACCTCAAACCACAGGCTCAGAGACCTGACAAGACAGCGGGAATTTCTGAAAGCGCAGAAGGTCGCCCCGGGCAAAATCGCTTATGACGCGTTTGATGCTCTGCCCGGGAACATCCGCAAACAGTTTCTTTATGAGGTGATCAGCGAGCAGGATATTCACCAAGACAGAAAGGCGTCTCTGCTGACCCTCTTTTCCCCGGTTCTCTTTTCCCCGGTGGTCACGAATCTGCGTGACGCCAAGCGGGCTGTCCGCAGGCTCGGCGAGAAGGAATTTCCTGTGCTTGTTTTTCTGAAAAAGGAACTGATTCACTTTCTCCGCAAGGGGAGCGTCCGAGATGAGGCGGATAAGGGGATTGCTTGTACTTTCTGGCTCGGGGAGCGAACTTCGATTGTCGAATGTATTCTGTCCCCTGAACGGATCGAAGAGGAGAAACGGGTCATCAGCAGTGAGATCAGGGAAATCGAAGTCCGTCTCGATTCCATGGCGTCCGAACTGATATCTCTGGGCAAAGATTCTCCGGATATGATTCTGGCAGAAAAGGCCAACCAGGCGATCCTCTCTGATGCGGAAGGGGAACTGGAAGAGGCCATGCGTGAATATGAGGAGATTCAGGAGGAATTGGCAAAACATGACGCGCAATATGACAAAGAATTTGAAACCATTCTCAGCGGGGCCAAAGAATTTGACAGGGGCGGAGGCTTCCCCAGATATTCGGAATACAAGGCCGCCCACGAGAGACAGGCTGCTGTCGAAAATGAGAAGAGAGATGCTTTGTCCGATATTGAGGCGCAGATTGAATCTCTGAGGAGAAAGAACGACGCGTCTCAGGAGTCGCTGAATGTGGTGAATCAGCGATTATCCCGGGTGAATTTCGGACAGGCGGTGCAGTTTTTCCAGAGCGGCGGAGTATCCGCGATCAGACAGACAAAGAAAAAGCGGACCGCGATCCGGAAACAGTTGGATAAGATCAGGCAAAAGTTGCGGTTCGATTTTGATCAGGCCGAGGCTTATACGAAAAACCGGTCCGGCAGCGAACAGATCGGGCGGGATATCGGGATGCTCCGCAAAACGCTGATCCGGATAGATCATGACAAAAATGAGACGGAGAAAGGCATACTGGCCCGGGAAAGAGAGGAGATGGAACTCCGGTCCGCTTCGTCAAAATACGATGAGGCCTTATCAGGAATTCTGAGTGAATACAATCTCTTCAGACAGATTATCCGGGAATCCGGGGATACGTTCGCTGAAAAGGAGAGCGAAGATTTGGATCAGATCCGGGCGACATCGGGCCAACTGCTCCGGCTGTTTGATGACATAAAGACCGGTGCCAATGATATTGCCGCACTGACGGCGAATCTCTTCGGCATCGTGAGACAGTTCGGCCTCGAAGATCAGGAGCATCGGAGAAAATCGGCAAAAAAAGACTTGGATGATGCGAAAAAAATGTATGCCCGGCGATGCGAAGAACTGCTTGACTCCCAGTTGGACGGCTTCTCCCAGGTCGTTAAGAGCAGAATCCGGGAGACGCAATATCAGCCAACCCGGATCATCACCCTGCATCAGTCCATTGAATCCGCCATTGCTGAGAGGGAGGCGGAACTGAATGAGTTTATCGATATTGAAAGCCGTCTGATGTCCGAACTGATCAAGCGTCTGGTCAAGTTTGCGGACAGTGCGAAGCACAATCTGACCATACTGAGAAAGGTTTGTAGCAAGAACAAGACGGCGACGTTTGACATTAACGCCCGGGTCGCCACAGAGGAGGAGACAGAGAAGGCGATAACGAACATTATTCAGAGGTTGCAGGACCGCCATGAATATGCCCAGAAAGAAGCGGCGTCAAATCCCGGGAAAAAGAAGAAGCAGAGCCAGTCGGATCTCGATTTTATCAGGACGCAGATCTATCGGGATATCTTTCGTGATCCCTCCATAAAGATCATTCACCCGAATATCCGGCAGGGGAGAAAGATGCTCTTCTCTTCGGAAGTGAGCACCGGTGAGCAGTCAGGGGTCGCGCTGATGATGATGACCCGGCTGGCGGAGTTTGCCAAGATGAGATATATCGAGACGACCACCGATTCCTACTCTGCCAGACGGAAACTGAAGGAGCAGGAGATGGGGTTCATGTTCATTGACGGTCTTTTCTCCACTCTGAGCAATGAGGAGGTGATCAACAACTCTCTGGAATCCCTGAAATATGTGAAAGGGAATTTCCAGCTCATCGGTTTTATTCACAATCTCGGATATGTCCCCAATTTCGAGATTTTTCCGACGTATATTGTGGGAAAGAAATATGTGACCATGGATGAGGCAGGGTCAAACTCAAGCTGGGTGGAGAACTGGGATGTGAAGGAGAGTGATTACAGAAAAACAGGGACGATAGGGACGTTTCAGACGACTATCCAGACACGAGGCGAACTGGATACTTAATGTGGTGCAAGCTGCCCTGCGATAAAGTGCAAACCGATAAAAACCTTTTTCCATATAATCAGGGAACCTTTCATACAGGGACTCCCGGTCCTCATATACTGCCCGTATGGCATCACTGCTCAAGCTGCGGGGATCATCAGGATCATGCCGGTAACGGATATACAAATCGCTCTGCCGAACGACCAAACCGATTGAGTCCGTTGCCCCATGTGCCAACCCAGAGTGTGCCGTTATGATCCGCACAACACTCTGATGGTATTGTCAGTCAGGCTGTGGGGATCATCCGGGTCGTGGCGATAGACTTTCAGGGTGTTGCCGTCATATCTGTTCAACCCGCCGGATGTGCCAAACCACATAAAACCGTGGATGTCCCGGGCAATGCCCCACACACTGTCATTGGAGAGACCGTTTTCAGTGATGGCGGAATTTCAAAGGTTGCCCCGCCCGGGTCGGAGGCGCATCGCCGGCCCGTGCGGACATCATATACGCTGAAGCTGAGATGGTCAGCAAAACGGCCAGCAGAATTGTTTTGAATAATGCTTTCATTTGGTTCCACTCCTTTATACCATAAAAGACATCAAAAATTTTGGAAACCCGGGAAATCCGAGCCTCCCTGAGTTGCCGTGTTTCCGTTAAAAATGTGCAGTATGGCATACCATAATCAGTGTTTCAGGCGAAATTTTCAAATCATGAAAAATTCACTTATTTTATTATGTTTTTCCGTGCTTTCCTGTACCATTCCTGATCACCGTAAAGTTTGTCCGAACATTCCTCACAAAGGCCGTGACTGAACCGGGCATCCGAATGACTCTCAACATAAGCCTCGATCCGATTCCAATATCCTTTGTCATCACGGATTCTCTTGCAGTTCGCACATATCGGCAGCAGCCCTCTGAGTGTTCTGACATTGGCAAGTGCCTCCTCAAGCTGAAGATTTTTCTCCTCAAGCCGGGCATTTTTCTCCTCAAGTGCCTTTTGCAGTCTTCGCAGAGTCAGATGAGTTTCAACGCGGGCCAGCACCTCTTCCTCCTGAAACGGTTTGGTGACGTAATCCACTCCGCCGACAAAAAAGGCCCTGACTTTGTCAGGCATGTCATTCAGGGCGCTGATGAAGATTACCGGTATGTCACAGGTCCGTTCTTCCGCCTTCAGTTGCCGGCAGACTTCGTAACCGTCGGTTTCCGGCATCACGATATCCAGCAGAATCAGATCCGGGGGGTTGCTGAGTACGGATGACATCACCATTTTTCCCTCACGCAACTGCCTGACAACATATCCCTTTTCCTTCAATATTCGGGCCAGAAGACGCAGATTTTCCAGTTTGTCATCAACTATCAGGATTTTTGCATTTGACTCATCCGTGTGTTTTGTGATCATTTTTTGACTCCTTTGTCTCTCTGATTAATTTCAGAATGCTGCCATACTCAATATCAGCGACCAGCACCGCCAGCGCATCAGCCAAAGCGGCATTGTATGAACGGATATCCGCTGTCAAACATTCGGCTCTGTCCGTGTCGCCCTCAACGGATGCCTGTTCCAAAGCGGCTAACAGTTCATGCGGCAAAGTCCCGAGGGCTTCCGGTGTGAGCGCCTTCCGCTTCTCCTTTTCAGAGGATTCCGGGGCAGGGGAATCCGCATCCTCCTCATACACATATCGCACCCTTAGATGCCGGTGTATCACGTCGAATATCTCCGACTCCCTGAACGGCTTGCGGACAAAATCATCGCAGCCCGCGGACAGCACCACAGCCCGCTCCTCCTCAAACGCGCTGGCCGTCACCGCGATGATTGCCGTGGCCTGCCCTTTTGTCGTGCCCTTTATCCTTTTTGTCGCCTCGTAACCGTCCATGACCGGCATCCGCATATCCATGCAGATCAGATGGGGCTCCCATTTTTCCCAGATTTCCACCGCATCCCTGCCGTTTCCGGCTTCCCGGAGATCAAAGCCCGGGGGCGCAAGCAGTCTGATCAGCAGCAGCCGGTTGTTCTCCTTGTCATCAGCGATCAGAATCCGGTAACGGGGCTGATCCGGTGCCAGCGCGATGACGCGTCTCTCCGGCTGCGCGGTTTCGGTTTCCATGCCTTTTGCCGCCTCAGCCCGAATCCGAAACCTGAAAACACTTCCTCTGCCGACCTCGCTTTCAACGGTGATATCGCCGCCCATCATCTGAACGAATTTCCGGCTGATGGGCAGCCCCAGTCCTGTCCCCTCCTGTGATTTCCGTCCGGTTTCGGTTTGGAGAAAGGCTTTGAAAAGGGCGTCCAGTTCATCGGGCGCGATGCCTTCGCCGGTATCTTCGACCTCAAATTGAAGGTCGGTCTTTTTCGCTTCCCCGTTTTCAGCAGGCAGACGCCTGACCCGCACCGAGATGCCGCCTTTCTTCGTGAACCTGATCGCGTTGCCGAGCAGATTCACCAGCACCTGTCGCAATTTGCCCCCATCTGTCCGTATATGTTGCGGAACACCGACATCGCACTCAAAAGCCAGTCGCAGCCCCTTTTCTTCGGCTTTCAGGCAGAACATCTCCTCCACATCATCCAGCAGGCGGTAGATATCAAAGTCCTTTTTAGTGAGAACCGTTCGGCCCGCTTCAATCTTCGACATGTCCAGCACATCGTTGATGAGGTTCAGCAGATGTTCCCCGCTGCGGCGGATGATTGCCAGGCTCTCCTTTTCCCCGGGCGGCATTGCCCGGCTGCGATCCATCAGCCGGGCAAAGCCGAGAATTGCGTTCAGCGGGGTGCGGAGTTCGTGGCTCATATTGGCGAGAAACGTGCTTTTGGCCAGGTTGGCGGCCTCGGCTTTTTTTTGCAAAATCTCAGCCCTCTCTTTTTCATCCCTCAGATCCTGTGTCCGCTCCTCCACCTGAGTTGCAAGCTGACGCTTCTGGCTCTCGATGGTTCTCACCCGCCAACTGAATCCGCCGAAAATCAGGGCGATCACCAGTATCAGCACGGAAGCTCTGAACCAGAGGGTTTTCCACCACGGCGGGGTGACGGTGATCCTGACGGAAGTCCCTTCTTCGTTCCACAGCCCGTCATTGTTGGATCCGATCACCCGGAACACATATTCGCCCGGATCCAGATTGGTGTAGGTGGCAAAACGCCGGGCGCTGTCAACCTCGTTCCATTCCTCTTCAAAACCCTCCATTTTATACCTGTACCGGTTCTTCCCCGACGCCCGGTAGTTTAAGGCCGCAAACTCGAAGGAAAATACGCGGTCTGAGTGGGACAGGGTGAGATGATCCGTTTCGAGGACGGACTGGCGCAGGACCGATTCCCCGCCGATGGGGACGCGCTTGTTCGCCAGTTGAAAATCGGTGATGACAACGGGCGGGACATGCGGATTATCCCTGATCTGATCCGGATAAAAGGCGCTGAATCCGTTGGTCCCGCCAAAAAACAGCTCACCGCTGTGACTTTTGTGGTATGCGCTTATCGGCAGAAACGAATTGCCCTGAAGCCCGTCACTCACATCGTAGTTCCGGAAAGTTTTTGTCCGGGGATTGAATCGTGACAGCCCCCGGGTGGTACTGAGCCACAGGTTTCCGCCGCGGCTGTCAGCGGAGACATCCTCTTCCAATATCCCGAACACCGTGTTGCTTGGCAATCCGTCTTTGACGGTGTGGTGAACAAAGCGTTCCTGCTCACGGTCAAGTCTGTCCAGACCACCTCCCATGGTGGCAATCCAAAACCTGCCTCCGCGGTCCTCATACATTGACATCACAGAGTTATGACTCAGACTGTTCGGATTGGCGGAGTCATGATGATAACGGCTGAATATCCCGGTTTCAGACTCAAATCTGTTCAGCCCTCCCATCGTGCCAATCCAGATGACACCTGCCTGGTCTTCATAAACACTCGTCACCTGATTGTGACTCAGCGTGTCCGGGTCAGCCGGGTCATGCTGATAGCGGGCAAACTGCTCTGCTTCACGGTTTAATTTATTCAGCCCGCCGCCCCATGTGCCGATCCAGAGGATTCCTGTCCGGTCCTCATGAATTGCAAAAACATTGTTGCTGCTCAGGCTGCGGGGATTGGCGGAATCATGCCGGTAATGCGTGAATCTCTCCGTATCCCCCTCAAATTTGTTCAGCCCGGAGCCGAAACCGCCAAGCCAGAGCAGCCCCGTCCGGTCCTCATGAATTGCCCATACAGAATTGCTCCTCAGACTGTCCGGGTCATCAGGGTCATGTTTGTAATGCGTGAACTGCCCTGTCTGACGGTCAAGTCTGTTCAGCCCGCCGCTGTTGGTGCCGATCCAGATCATTCCCGCCCGGTCTTCATAAATGGCGCGGACAGCATTGTGACTCAGGCTGTTCGGATCGCCGGGGATGGGCCGGTAATGGCGAAACGCCTTTCCTCCGCGGTCAGGGATGCTGACACCGCCGCCGTCGGTCGCTATCCAGAACATCCCCGCATGATCCTCATGGATAAGACACACACTGTCGTTGCCCAGACTGTATGTATCCGCGGAATTGTGCTGATAGCGGACAAAGGTTTCTGTTTCCTGCTCAAACTGATTCAGACCGCCCCCAAAGGTGCCGACCCAGAGTATGCCGGCCTGATCCTCATACACCAGCATGACGGAATTGTGACTTAGGCAGGAGGGATCGGCCGGGTCATGCAGATAACGGACAAACTGCGCCGTGTCCCGATTGAATCTGTTCAGTCCTCCATAAGTGGCAACCCATAGTCTGCCCCGCCTGTCCTCACAAACTGACCGGACATTGTTGTGACTGAGACTGTGGGGATCATCGGGGTTATGCCGGTAGTGAACGAACTGTTCAGTTTCCGGATCAAACCGACTGAGACCGCCGTCAGTGCCGATCCAGAGTACACCGAACCGGTCCTCACAGATTGAAAAAACGCCATCATGACCCAGGCTGTGGGGATCGGAAGGATCGTGTCGGTAGCAAGTAAACCCTTCGACTTCGCTCAGGGCAAGTCTGCTGAGTCCCCCCGCCGTGCCAATCCAGAGCGTTCCGGACCGGTCTTCGTAAATTGTTCGAACGGCATCGCTGCTCAGGCTCCGAGGATCATCAGGATCATGCCGGTAACGGACAAACTGCTCCCTTTTCCGGTCAAACTGATTGAGTCCCTTACCCCATGTGCCAACCCAGAGTGTGCCGGTATGATCGACGCACATCCCCCGGATTGTATTGTCACTCAGGCTCCGGGGATCATCCGGGTCATGGCGGAACACTTTCACAGTGCTGCCGTCATACCGGTTCAGTCCGTCAAATGTGCCGAACCACATAAAGCCGTGGCTGTCTTGGGCAATGCCCCACACATTGTCATTGGAGAGCCCGTTTTCAGTGGTGAGATGGCGGAATTTCAAAGGTTGCCCCGCCCGGGTCGGAGGCGCATCGCCGGCCCGTGCGGACATCACATACGCTGACGCTGAGATGGCCAGCAAAACGGCCAGCAGAATTGTTTTGAATAATGCTTTCATTTGGTTCCACTCCTTTATGCCATAAAGTCTTCCGAAATTTTGAAAACCCGGGGAGTCCGATCCTCCGTGAGTTGCCGTGTTTCCATTAAAAATGTGTAGCATAGCATACCACAATCAATGTTTCAAGTCCGGCCATAAATTTTTTTGTGCCTTTGCGCTTTTGTGTGTTGTCGCCCGGGCAGGTGCGAGTGGTGGGTTTCGCTTCGCTGCACCCACCCTACAACCCTTCGGACAACAGTTCCACAGCCCGGGCCAGTTCCTGTTCGAGTTTTTCAAACAGCGGTCTGTTCTGATTTCTCATCCTTGGCAGCATCTTCCAGTTGTTTGGCAAGATTCTGGCAGGATTTCGCACTCATATTCCCGCACATCCCTTTGAGGGCATGAGCCTGAAGACGGATTTCCTCCATATTATTCCTGCTGATCGCCTGTCGGAGCTTTTCCGTCATTTTCGGTATGTCTCTGACAAACAGATTGCAGAGCGTCTCAAAAACGGCTTCATTTCCGCCGACGCGGAGCAGAATCTCTTTTTTGTCCAGAACAGGATGCCGGCCTTCAGTCTTTTCGCTTTCCGGTTTGTCCGGAACGGAGTGCCAGTCTTCAGACGTTTCGCTTTCCGGTGTCTCAGAGACAACAGCGGTGCCGGAAACATGCTTTTCAATGACGGCCCCCAGTTCGGGCGAATCCACCGGTTTGGTGACAAAATCATCCATTCCCGCGACTTTGCATTTTTCTCTGAACTCG
>JAUCGI010000104.1 GCA_030378035.1 Desulfobacterales bacterium HSG2 | reverse complement strand
TTTACACTTTTTCCCAATCGGAGCCGGCGGCATTTCATATCTCACACAAAGGCACAAAGGGCACAGAGGAGCAGAAAAGAATTCACCCTGACCCGAAAGTGTAAACCGACAAATGAAGGATGCCAAAAATTAAGTTCCAAATAGCTGGAAAAGGCTTTATGGCGAATATCTGTATAGCAAAACGAATCGGAAATCGCATCAGAAAAAAGCGAATCGAATTGGGGTTGTCCCAGGAAGCTTTGGGAGAAATGTGTGATTTGCATCGCACTTATATCGGTGTGCTTGAACGAGGGGAAAAGAACGTAACAGTTATGACACTGATGAAAATCGCCAACGCACTAAATGAACCCGTTTCGTTTTTTATTGAATCATAATGACAAAAAATGAAGGATAAAATTATGAGTACAGAAGATGCTGTCTTGCAAATAGCAATGGACCATGTAAAAAAAGTGCGTGATTTTGATCCATATAAAAAATTTGCCGGAATAGAAAATGCGGATCAGTTCTGCAAGCTTATAGCAAATGATCCAGCGTTTAAATTTTTCGGATTAGATGATTCCCGTTATGTAACTGCGAGAATGGGCGGAAATCTGGTTTCCTCTCTTCACCGTAAATTAGGGGACATGTACGAGCAAATCTTTCAATATCTTTTAAAGGAGAGATTCGGTTTGACTGATGATGAACTGAATTTTTCAGTTGATATCAAAATCGGAGAGCGAATTCAGAAAAGATCAACTGACGGTCTGATACCGGCAAAAAAATATGGAAATATAAACTTGCCGAGTTCGTTGAAAAATTGGCAATCAAGTGCCGGAGTAGGATTTGAGATTCGATTCTGCTATCAGATCGGTGATTCTAAAAGAATACAGGCTGATTGGGATATGGCACTTGCCTTATCTGAGAAAAATCTGATTCCTGTCATGCTGATCTTTTGCAATACATCTCTTGTCTCACCGGTTACCCGCCTTGCCAAAAGCTGGAATTTGTTTGAAGGCGAAGACACATTTCGATTTGTCCATGAACTTACCGGCTTTGATTTATACGGATTTTTCAGAAATCACAGAAAGTTTTTTACCGATGCCGTACATGATATTCTCTGATTATAAGAGCAGGAAAACGGGCAAGTTCTAAGTTTACACTTATGATTCAGTCACAAGTCCTAAGTTTACACTTATGACCGTCTGACACACACCGCACTTTCATATAATTTTTTTCGTCCCCCGCGTTTCCGAAAAACAATGATTTCATCCACATCAAAACCGTTCAGGCCGAATATTTTTGAAAGAATGGTTTCCGTGTAAATCTCAACATCGGAAAGTCTTGAATTCCCGACCACATAAGCCCCTCTGAAATTTTTTCCGCAAATTTTTTTAAGACTGCGGATATGCTGATGCAGATTCAGAAAATATTTTGTCGCATAGTTGCACATCAGAAGGCTTTTTTCTCTGAGACGGGGAATGTAGCTGAGAATGTCTGCGAGTTCATCGGGAATATCAATCAGTCTGTCGCCTTTTGTCAGTACGGATGTCGCCCTTCCCCATGTTCCTCCTATGCTTTCCAGATCAATTTCTGTCGCATCTTTTCTTTCTTTCAGCATTTCCATAAAATATAATTGCGGCCTTGTCTGATGGATATAGCTGAATCTGTTCGGATAGGGCGGGGATGTGATGACGCATGAAATTTTTTCTTCTGCGTTTAAAAGCCCCATATCCTTGCTGTCATGCAATTTTATCTTTCCAAGCCCGTTGAACAACCGTTCTTCTTTTGTAATGGATTTCAAATCGGTTTTGACAGTGCTGAGAAAATCGTTTACACACGAAAAAACATCAATATTTCGATTGTGATTGTCATCAAAACTAATTGTCGGGTGATTTCTGTGAATATTGGCACAGTCCAGGCATGTCTGATTCAGGCAAAGCCAGAGATAGTTATATATTTTTTTATATTCAGATTTTTTGGACAGTTCTCTTGCTATCAGCAAATCTTTTAAGACATCCGGCTTCCACCATCTGAACACATCATGGATATTGGGAAGTTCCGCGCCTATTTTTTTCAGAACATCATGAATGTCCTTTTTTCCATATTTGTCCAAGCTGTCCCGCAATTCTTCCGCATAGTTGTCAAACAAACCAATATCGCACAGTTTCCATATCAGTGAGGATACCCCGGTTTTGTGCAAAAGAGGGTTTATTTCGCAGCCAATTCCCGGGATTCCCAGCTTCTGGCATTCTATTATTGTCGTGCCGCGTCCGCTGAACGGATCCAGGACAACGGAATTTCTGTCAATATCGAAATATGACAGAAAAAACCTTACCACTCCGGGGGAAAAGCTCGGTGTCAGCCTGTACCATCTGTGGACACTTTCCCTCTGCCCAGTCTGAAATGTAATATCTCCGATGTCTGTCTCCCTGAATCTGTATCTGTGGCGCTCCATATTGCTCCTGAAGTCCGTGTCTATGGGCATGTCAGGATGTTCGGCAAACAATGTCATTTGCTGATACATTGTGAAAAATCCTTTCCAAATTAGCAGTATATCGGGAATTTTATTCTTCATATTTATTATCAACTGTCAGAAACATCTTATAGCCTAAAGTGTGTGCATAGTCAATAGTCAAGCTTATAATCTTACAATCTTACAATCATGTTTTCCTTCTCTGTAAATCATTATAAGTGGCCATGATCTTTGTTTCGGCCACTTTTTCTTAATCTTGATCCTGATCACAACAAAATAGATTAAGAGCAAATTGTCCAATTCCCTTGACATTCATCTGCAAAAAATAATAAATATCCAAAGGTAAGGTTGAAAAACTGATTTACGGAACTCCATTATAAGACTGCAAAATTTCTGACTGATAATTTTGGCGTGATTCCGACTTTTGAAACGAGTCAGATGACTTTGAAAAGCGACCGCAGGATCAGCCTGGATGATGCTGACTTTTTCCAGTTACAGATTCAAACAAATCCTGAAACGGAAAGCATCTTTAAATGGTTCTGTGGTTGCTGACTGCTGTGAGGCTTACACAAAACACACCCGCAGTCAGGAACATAAGACTGACAAACGGATCAGTGACAGACAGAGATATTGCAGGTGCCCGGAACATTCTGTTGCGGGGCTTTGGCAGATTCACCCACAGATTTTATCTGTGCAGTTAATGATTAGTAATAATTGTTAAGAAAAAAGGATCGGTTGGAATCATGGGGAAACTATTTGGCACAGACGGAATAAGGGGCGCGGCCAATGAATATCCGATGACCGCGGAAACGGCGCTGAATGTCGGGCGGGCGGTTGCCTCTGTTTTCAGGAAAGAGGGTCATCAGGCAAAAATCATTATCGGAAAGGATACCCGCATATCCGGAGACATGCTGGAACATGCCATGGTCTCCGGAATTTGTTCAATGGGAGCGGACGCATATCTTACCGGCGTACTTCCGACCCCCGGTATCGCTTTTATGACCTCTTCCATTGGCGCGGACGCCGGCATCGTCATATCCGCGTCCCACAACCCTTTTTATGACAACGGCATCAAGATTTTCAAAAGGGATGGTTACAAGCTGTCGGATGCAAAAGAGGCCGAGATCGAACAACTGATATTGGATGACAGAATATCGTCAATGTGCGGTTCCATCCGGAATACCGGGAAAGTTCATCAGATATCGGACGCGGGCAAACGCTATGTCGCTTTCCTGAAACAGGCGATACCTGAAGAATGCAGCTTCAGCGGAATGAAAATCATCCTGGACTGCTCAAACGGTGCCACTTACAAGGTCGCGCCGGAAATATTCGCTGATCTCAGCACGGATGCTGAGGCTCTGTTTGTTTCCCCTGACGGAAAGAACATTAACAAAGACTGCGGCTCTCAGAATACCGAGACCCTGGAAAAAAGGGTTGTGGAAACCGGGGCAGATGTCGGCCTCGCGTTTGACGGTGACGGGGACCGCCTGATTGCAGTGGATGAAAAAGGGAATGTCATCACCGGGGACCAGGTGCTTGCCATCTGCGCAAAGACCATGAAACAGAAGGGACTTCTTAAAAATAACATGGTGGTCAGCACGGTGATGAGCAATATCGGATTCAGGCTTGCACTCAAGGGGATGGGGATCAGCAACATCATCGCTGACGTGGGGGACCGCTATGTTTTGCAGGAAATGGCAGCTTCGGGCGCGGTGCTCGGCGGGGAAGATTCCGGCCATACGATCTTCCTGGATCATCACACCACCGGCGACGGGATTCTGTCGGCTCTGAAACTGATCGAAGCCATGAAAGCAGAATCAAAACCCCTGTCCGAACTCGGCAAGATTATGTCGGTCTTTCCCCAGGTTCTGATGAACGTGGAAGTGAAAAGCAAGCCGGATATTGAAACGATCCCGGAGATTGTCAGTGAAATAGAATCAGTTGAAAAAAGACTCGGGGAAAAGGGGAGGGTGCTAGTCCGTTATTCCGGCACACAGCCCCTTTGCAGGGTGATGGTCGAGGGGCCGACCGTTGATGAAACCGAGCGTTGCTGTCAGCAGATTGTGGATGTGGTTCAGGAAAGTTTGAAGGGTTAAGGGTTAAGGGTTAAGGCCGGATGCGGGAAGTCCTTAATCCTTAACCCTTAACCCTTAACCCTTAACTCTTAATCCCTGCTTCCCCCTAATATGTGAAGAAGAAACAGAAACATGTTGATAAAATCCAAGTACAATGTCAGCGCGCCCAGAATGGCCCCTTTTCTGACTACCGCGGCATCAAGTCCGACAGGCTGGGACATTGCCATCTCTTTCAGCTTCTGCGTGTCATAAGCGGTCAGGCCGATGAAAATAAACACGCCGATGTAACTGATAATCATGGCCATGGCCGAACTTTGGATAAAGAGATTGACAAGGGACGCGATGATAATTCCGATCAGTCCCATGAACATGAACCCGCCAATCGATGTCAGATCACGCTTCGTTATCCATCCGTAAACACTGCATGCCGTAAATGTCGCGGCGCAGACAAAAAATGTTGAAGCAATGGACGACATCGTATATACAATAAATATGATAGAGAGGGTCGCCCCGTTCAAGGCCGAGTAGAACAGAAACAGGGCAGTTGCTGTTGACGCTTCCATTTTATGCACCCTTGCGGCAAGAATAAAAACAAGTGCAAGCTCGCCGATAATAAGAAAAAAACGAATCTTATAGGTCAGATTTAGCAGGGTTTCATTGTTTGCAACAATGTATGCAACCAGTGCCGTTAGCCCGAGCCCGATGGCCATCCAGTTATACACGCTCTGTATAAAGGTACTGACCACCACTTCTGTCTGTGTTCTTTTTTGTGAAAGTTCCATAATGATTGCCTCCTGTAGTTTTTGAAACTAAAGTTAAAATTAAGTTTAAATTCAATATAACACAGTTTCCAAATAGTTCAAGACAAAAATGAAAAAAATAGCATGAGACCGGAGCAATTATATCAGAATCTGAAGGAGCTTGCTGAAAAGCTTGAAATCACAGTATCCGAAAAGAGCTTTCGGAATACGGGGATAAAAGTGAAAAGCGGATTGTGCAAGGTAAAGGGCAAAAAATTTTTTATAATGAACAAGCATCTGCCGATTTACAGAAAAAATAAGATACTCGCCTCCTGCCTCAGCGACATGCCCCATGAAGAGGTGTATGTTGTGCCGGCCGTGCGGGAAATATTAACATCAAAAAAGAAAGCCCCATAACTCCGGAGTGCTAAAATAAAATTTTAGCAAACCCTCCGGAGTGCTAAAATGCAATTTTAGCATTTGAAGTGCTAAAATTTTATTTTAGCACTCCGGAATTTCGGAGTTTCGGAGTTTCGGAGTTTTCGGGGTTTTTAAAAAGGTTAAAATGTCATCAAAGTCATCAAAACGTACCGGAACATCCACAAGTTCGTTCGGAACGCCCGGGCGCATCGGTCATGATTCATCAAAGTTTTATAAAAGTCGTTTATATGAGGGGATTAAGAAGGGGAAAGAGGTAAAATATGTTGAAAAGAGTATCCCCAAAAAATATCGGAATCGGATATTCTGCAAATCAAGCGAACTTATGGAAGAACTGCCGGACAACAGCATCCATCTGATGATCACATCGCCGCCGTATAACGCGTCCAAAGACTATGATGAGAATCTGAGTCTGGATGAATATCTTCAGTTCCTGAAGCGGGTCTGGCAGGAGACGTATCGGGTGCTGGTTCCGGGCGGGCGGGCCTGTGTGAACGTGGCGAATCTCGGACGAAAGCCTTACATCCCTCTGCATGGCTATATTATTGAGGATATGCAGGATATCGGTTTTCTGATGCGGGGGGAAATTATATGGAACAAGGCATCGAGCGCAAGTCCTTCCACAGCCTGGGGGACATGGCTCTCGGCCGGAAATCCGGTTCTGAGAGATGTGCATGAGTATATCCTCGTCTTTTCCAAAGACACATTTTCAAGAAAGCGTGAGGAGAGGGAGAATACCATACAGAAACAGGAGTTCCTGGATTGGACCAAAAGCATCTGGACCTTTCCCGCGGTCTCGGCAAAGAAGATCGGACATCCGGCCCCGTTTCCTGAAGAGCTTCCCCATCGCCTGATACAGTTATACTCCTTCAAAGAGGACGTGGTGCTGGATCCGTTTGCCGGCAGCGGAACCACCTGTCTCTCTGCATTGAAATCAGAGCGCAATTATATCGGCTATGATATTAATGAGGAATATATATCACTGGCAAATAAAAGGATCCGGAAGTATTTGTCTGAGCGCCCCAACTAATCGGCGAGGGTCAGTGGTCAGCAACGGAGAACAGACAACAAACAACGGACCATTTCAGGAGGTGAATCATGTACAGTGTCGCCTTAATGCGGAAACTCGATGTGCTGGACCCGGAGATCAAGGAAGTTCTGTGGGCCATTCTTGATGAAATCGAGCAGCACAGGGAAGCATCCGTTACAAAAAATGAGTTTAACGAATTAAAAGAGATCGTAAGGGAACTCGGTCAGACAACCAAGGGACTGGCCAAAGCCCAGGAACGCACGGAAGTGAAAGTAGAAGAGTTGACCGAGGCTCAGAAACGCACGGAAGTGAGAATGGAAGAAATGGCCGGGGCCCAGAAAGAATTGGCTGAGGCCCAGAAACGCACGGAACTGAGAATGGAAGAATTGGCTGAGGCCCAGAAACGCACGGAAGTGAGAATGGAAGAAATGGCCGGGGCCCAGAAAGAATTGGCCGAGGCCCAGAAACAGACAGAAAAAGAGCTGGCCCAGCTTTCCAGGTCGCAGCGCGGGACAAGGGGGCAGGTCGGAGGTCTGTCCAAGAGCATGGCTTACGCTCTGGAGAACGAGGCGTTCCGAAAGTTGCCCGGGTATCTGGGAACACATCGTCAGTTGAATATCAGGGAAAGATTTGTCCGGACATTTGTCCGGGGAGAGGAGATCAACGTCTTTGCGAAAGCGGAGCGGAACGGGGAGGAGGTGCTGGTGGTCGGCGAGGCCGTTCTCAGACTGGATGACCGCTCGAAGATGGGGCAGTTGGAAAAGAATGTGGAGGCTGTGAGAGCGGAGTACGGCCTGCCGGTTGTTCCTCTGATCATCACCCATTCTGCTCATCCGGATATTCTTGGGAAAGCCAGTGAGCATGGGGTGTTGGTTGTGCAGAGTTTTGAATGGGAGTAGTCGGTGGTCAGTTGTCAGTTGTCAGTTGTTGATAGTCAGCAACGGACAACAAACAACGGACAACAAACAACGGACAAATCTCAGGAGGTGAATCATGCCGTACAGTGTCACATTAATGCGGAAGCTCGACGTGCTGGATCCGGAACTCAGGGAAATTCTGTGGACCATTCTTGACGAAATTGAGCAGCACCGGGAAGCATCCGTTACAAAAAATGAGTTTAACGAATTAAAAGAGATTGTAAGGGAACTCGGTCAGACAACCAAAGGACTGGCCAGAGCCCAGGAACGCACCGAAGCGAGAATGGAGGGACTGGCCAAAGCCCAGGAACGCACCGAAGCGAGAATGGAGGGACTGGCCAAAGCCCAGGAACGCACCGAAGCGAGAATGGAGGAATTGGCTGAGAGTCTGAAGGGATTGGCCAAAGCCCAGGAACGCACCGAAGCGAGAATGGAGGGGCTGACCAAAGCCCAGGAACGCACCGAAGCGAGAATGGAGGACTTGGCTGAGAGTCTGAAGGGATTGGCCAAAGCCCAGGAACGCACCGAAGCGAGAATGGAGGGACTGGCCAAAGCCCAGGAACGCACGGAAGCGAGAATGGAGGAATTGGCTGAGAGTCTGAAGGGACTGGCCAAAGCCCAGGAACGCACCGAAGCAAGAATGGAGGGACTGACCAAAGCCCAGGAACGCACGGAAGCAAGAATGGAGAGCCTGACCAAAGCCCAGGAACGCACGGAAACAACAATGGAAGACCTGAGAGCGACGATGAAAGAATTGGCCGAAGCCCAGAAACAGACAGAGAAAGAGATGGCTTGGCTTTCCGGATCACAGCGCGGAACAAGAAGTCAGGTCGGCGGGCTGTCCAAAAGCATGGCCTACGCTCTGGAAAACGAGGCATTCCGAAAGTTGCCCGCGTATCTGGAGAGACATCGTCAGTTGAATATCAGGGAGCAGTTTGTCCGGACGTATGTCCAGGGAGAGGAGATCAATGTGTTTGCGAGGGCAGAGCGGAACGGTGAGGAGGTGCTGGTTGTCGGTGAGGCCGTTCTCAAGCTGGATGACCGTGCAAAGATGGGGCAGTTGGAAAAGAATATAAAAGCAGTGAGAGCAGAATATGACCTGCCGACTGTCCCTCTGATCATTACCCATTTCGCTCATCCGGATATTCTTAGGAAAGCTGCTGAGGAAGGGGTGTTGGTCGTGCAGAGTTTTGAATGGGGGTAGTCAGCGGTCGGTGGTCAGTTGTCCGCAACAGACAGCAGACAACAAACAACGGACAAACAACAAACAACAAACAACGGACAAACACATGAAAACAGTTCTAATTACAGGCGGTGCCGGCTATATCGGCTCGCATGCCGCAAAAGCATTTTCGGAAAAAGGATATCGGGTGATCGTTCTTGACAACCTGATCTATGGACACAAAGAGTTTGTGAAGTGGGGAGATTTTTTTAACGGAGATATTGGCGATGATTATCTGTTGAAATCTCTGTTCTGCCAGTTCCAAATTGATATCGTAAGTCATTTCGCGGCATTCGCGTATGTGGGGGAATCTGTGCAGAATCCCCGGAAATATTATGATAATAACTTGGCGAAAGCTCTGGTTCTCCTAAGCCATGCAGTAAAAAATGATGTGAAAGTCTTTCAGTTTTCATCCACTTGTGCAACATACGGGCATCCCGAACACATCCCGATGACCGAATCCCATCCGCAAAACCCGTTTACCCCTTACGGTAAGTCGAAACGCTTTTTTGAGGAGATTTTGCGGGATTTCGCTTCTTCTTATCCCATCCGGTTCTCCATCCTGAGATACTTTAACGCGGCAGGTGCCGACCCCGCCGGAGAAATCGGGGAAGACCATGATCCGGAAACCCACCTCATCCCGTTGATATTGGATGCGGCAATGGGACGAAAACGTGGTATTGAGATATTCGGGACCGATTATGATACGCCCGACGGAACATGTATAAGAGATTACATCCATGTCACAGACCTTGCCGCGGCCCATGTTCTCGCGGCTGAAAAGGCATTGAATGCTGAAAGTGGCATATACAACTTGGGAAACGGAGACGGTTTCTCTGTCAAAGAGGTTATCGAAAAGGCTAAGGCCGTAACCGGCCGCGATATCCATGTTGTTGAGGGAGAGCGTCGGCCCGGCGACCCTGCAAGACTCATCGGCTCTTCCGCCAGAATTAAGGCGGAACTGGGATGGCAGCCGAAATATGCGTCTCTTGACAAAATCATTGAAACCGCATGGGCATGGCATCAGAAAAGATTTCAGACCCGTTGATGAAGTCCGCACACAATACGGAGAATGTTCCGAAATGGTTACAGGTTTTACTCGAAATTTCGTCATCACATCCTGGTAAAAGCGATTCACGAGATGGTCGTGGATCCGGATGCTACATATTTCAGGTGCCGGTGGCAGCATGTCATTGACGCTGACCTTATTTTAATCCGAATTTTTCAAAGTCGCTTGAGGATTTCAGTTTTGAATAAAGCAAAATCATTCAGCCTTTCGCTTCCGGAGGCTTGTTTAAAATAAAAAATAAAACTCTGATGTAGGTGGAGCAGGTTGAGCTGAATAACTTCATCAGATCGCTGCACTTTGGCACTCCTTATAATGCGGCTTTTGTCACTCCTCCAAAAACGGGTTGACAGGCATCATTTTCTGCTATAATTTCTGATTATAATGTCTTTTGAGGAATGGGGTAAAATGATAGGAATCAGCGGAATTCATGTCATTTTAACCCGAAATCCGGTGTTCTGCTCATCCATGTCTTCTGCTCATATTTAATTTTGACAAACATGGGGGATGAGATATGCTTAATTTCAAAAACTGCACGTTGGCCCAGTTGGATAAGCTGTTCGGTTTGGAACAGATTGACGACACTCAGGCGTTTAAGACATGGCTTGACGGCCAAGCAGATATTTCCGACTTGGAGCATCAGATTCTGACGATGCTGGGAAAGACCCTCAGATATCATGTCCATGACTGGAACGAGGCGGAGCTGATTCAGCATTTCATCGGGCCTGTGTTCGCCCTGGTCAATTTCTCATGCAAAAAATTCGGCCTCTTTGCCGAAAGGCCGTTCAGCGGCGTGGTTGAGGGAACGGAAATGTCCGGAAAACCGGACGGCATGGTTGCCAGCGGTTTCCGCGTGCCGGAAAAACCGTACTTCTGTTTTCAGGAATACAAGAGAGAGACGGATCCTGACGGAGACCCTGCCGGACAGGCCCTGGCCGCCATGCTGGTTGCCCAGGAAATCAATGAGCACGGACATCCGATTTACGGTTGTTACATACGCGGTCAGATCTGGTTTTTTATGATATTGGAGGGGAAGGAATACTGCATCAGCACCCCGCTTACGGCCACCCGTGATGATATTTTCGACATCTTCCGTATTCTGAAGGTGCTGAAGCAGATTGTGACGGAGTTGCTGAAGTCTTAGCCGGGATAAGGAATCCCCGCTTTTCTTCCGGATCCGGAAGAGTTTGTCGGCCGGACGCTCTCCGGTTTCGGCCTCACGGGTGACCTGACGCAGTTCCCTGTCCGGAGAATCTTAGCCTCTGCTCCGGTCAGTATCCCGGGCTATTTTCGGGAAAAAGAATGTCATGAAATGCTCGAAATAAGCGGTCAGCATCTCTTTCCAGGAGCTGTCGTAATCATCTTGCTGGGTCATTTTAATATCCTTCTGAGTGACGTATTTTTTTTGTTACCGACTTGCTCTCGTTCCATGCTCTCTTATGCGGATAGGATGTTTTACGTCCCGTATCCGAGAGTCAGGGATGTCCGTTTTTTGTCTGCGTCCTCCTATTGCAATTATATGAAAGTCCTGACTTATGCAAGAATGAATTCCGGCTGGGCGTATTCACGACTTAGGGGAGGATGTTCAAATTCCACCTGATCAGGACGCAGATGAACGCGGAAACACGCTGACAACAAAAAAATCTGCGTGTGTCCGCGTTCATCTGCGTCCTGATCAAACACGCTGACAACAAAAAAATCTGCGTGTGTCCGCGTTCATCCGCGTCCTGATCAGGTGGAATAAGTGATGCCCCCCAATTTGTAAATGCGCCCATTCCGGCTTTTACATGAAAGTTTCACTTCGGCTACTACGGTGGATTCCCGCTTTCGCGGGAATGACATACACCATGTTTGTATTAGCTGGCTTCAGCCCGCTTTAGCTTTTAGCCCCGGAATTGATTCCGGGGCTTTTTGCGTCCTATTCCGACACAACCGAATTCCTCAATCTCCCAATCCCTTCGATGCTCACCTCGACCACATCGCCTGGCTTGAGGAACACCGGAGGTTCGCGTGTAAAACCGACTCCGCTGGGTGTTCCGGTCAGGATAACGGTTCCCGGAAGGAGCGTCGTGCCTCCGGACAGGTACTCGATCAGTTCAGCCACGGGGAAGATCATGTCAGACGTATTCGCGTCCTGCATGACCTCATTATTAAGGATGCATCTGAGTTGCAGGGACTGAGGATCAGGAATTTCGTCAGTTGTCACCAGCTCCGGGCCCAGCGGGCAGAAGGTGTCAAAGCTTTTGCCCCGCACCCACTGGCCTGCGCCGCCGTGTTTTTGCCACCGTCTTGCAGAAACATCATTGCCCACGGTGTATCCCGTCACATAGTTCAGGGCCTCGGCTGCCGGGACATTCTTTGCTGGCTTGCCGATCACCACAGCCAGTTCGGTCTCATAATCCACCTCCGGAGGATCCAGACAGAGGCGCGGCAATACAATCGGGTCCCCCGGATGATTCAGCGCCGCGGGATTTTTCATAAACAGGATCGGATATTTCGGTAGCGGTGTCCCGGTCTCTTCTGCATGCTCCCGGTAATTCAGCCCGATGCAGAGAATGGCAGTCGGCTGCAACGGTGCCAGCAGTTTTTTCACACGGGCCTGACGCCCGGTATCCTTTAACGGTTCGCCAAATAACTGACCCTCCAACAGGTTGGCGGTACCGTTCTGGTAATTGTGTCCGTAACACTCTTTGTCATCTTCATCAAAAAAGCGGATGATACGCATTGTTTTTGTCCTTTTGTCCGTTGCCTGTTGTCCGTTATTTGCTGTCCGCTACAGATATCGGGAAACTGACAACTGACAACATTGGTTGAAAAAATTATGCACAAGGTCCGTATCGCTTACGAACTGTCTGTCTGCATTGCTTCCCGCAGTTTTTCCACTTCCGCCAGGCCCAGCCCCGTGGCTTGGGAAATTTGCTCGGGGGAGAGGATTCCTGTTGAAAGCAGATTTTGCACAATCGAAATCAGTTGCTTTTCAGCCCGTTTTTGTTCAGCTTCGACCCGTCTTTTAGCCTCTTCGGTCCGTCTTTTGGTATCTTCAGTCCGTCTTTTAGTCTCTTCGGCCCGACTTTCAGCCTCATCGGCCCATTTTTCAGCCTTTTCGGCCAGTTCCTGTCCGGCAAGAATAAGCTTTCCCTCATGGTCAAGCCAGCGCAGCCAAGTGTCATGTATCCCCTCGAACACGCCTTCCCACAGGGTCACACCGAGTCCGGCCTGCGGCAGACTACAGTCGATTTTCCGGATATACTGTCCCTCGGACAACTCATATATCCGTAAGGCATCCTTCTGAACCAGCTTCTGCGGATCAAAGACAATGTAATACCTGATCCCGACCTGTGCGTACTTCCTGATATCCTCTCCGGTTTCCCCGCCTTTGCTGCTCGATACAATTTCGACGACAACCTCGGGTGGCTTCCCGAACACGCTCAGAAAGTAGGAACGGTTTCTCTTGCTCCACATATCGTCAGCCACCTCCACATCCAAGCTCACAAGTGTGTCCGGCACGACGACCGACGGTTCAGACCCATAAAAAATACCCACGTTGGCCGTGGCCATAAAGAGCCGGCCCGGTTCCCATGAACTGTACAGAGATCCGACAAGCAGTCGCTGCTGTTTTTCGGAAAACAGGCTGTCCACCGGTTCGTCATCCTCTGTAACGATCTGGCTGAAATCCAGCTCTTCGGCTATTATTTCTTTCGGCAGTGTTTCATCCATTGTTCATCCTCTCGGTTGAAATATTTGCGCAAAATTCGGAATGGCACAGCATAAGCCTCTGCCGGCACATCAGTATTCCAGTTGCTGATAATCAGAAGACCCGCCGGATTTACCAATCCGGCGGGAGTTTTCTGGTGCCCCGTATCGCTTACGAACTGTCTGTTTCTCGCAGTTTTTCCACTTCCGCCAGGCCCATCCCAGTGGCTTGGGAAATTTGCTCAGAGGAGATTCCTGCTGAAAGCAGATTTCGCGCAGTCGAAATCCGTTGTTTTTCAACCTGTTTTTCGGCCTTTTCTGCCCGTTTCCGTTCAGCTTCTGCCCGATTTTCAGCCTTTTCAGCCCGTTTCTTTACATCTTCGGTCTGTTTTTCGGCCTTTTCAGCCCGTTTCTTTACAGCTTCGACCTGTTTTTCGGATCGTTTCTTTACAACTTCGACCTGTTTCTTTACAACTTCGACCTGTTTTTCGGCCTTATCAGCCCGTTTCTTTTCAGTTTTGGCCTGTTCCCGTCCTAGGGGAATAAGCTTTCCCTCATGATCAACCCAGCGCAACCAAGTGTTATGCTTCTCCTCGAACACGCCTTTCCACAGGGTCACACTGAGCCCGGCTTTCGGCAGGCCGCGGTCAACTTTCGGGATGTACTGTCGCCCGAACAGCTCATATATTCGCAAAGCATCCTTCTGAATCAGCTTCTGCGGGTCGAAGATAATGTAATATCTGACCCCGGCCTGTGCGTACTTCCTGAATTTTTCACCGGCCTCCTCGCCTTTGGTGTTCGAGACAATCTCGACGGCAATCTCTGGCGGCTTCCCGAACTCACTTAGAAAGTAGGAACGGTTTCTCTTGCTCCACATATCGTCAGGTGCCTCCACATCCAGGCTTACAAATGTGTCCGGAACGACCGCAGGTTCATCAAGGTCATAAAAAATGGCCACGTCGGCCGCGGCCACAAAGGGCCGGCCCGGATTCCAGGAACTGTATAGCGGTTCTGTGAGCATCCGCTGCTGTTTTTCGGAAAACATGTTGTCCACGGGTTCGTCATCCTCCGTAACGATCCGGCTGAAATCCGGCTCTTCGGCTATTATTTCTTTCAGAAGTGCTTCAGCCATTGTTTATCCTCCTAGCTGAAAGATTTTTACAATATTAGTAATTAATTAGAAAGGCCAGAGACAGCACCCTTTCCCGGGCTTTCTGAATTCCTTTTCACATGAAGCCATCTGCCCCGAATAGATTCTGGTTCTGGTTTGAACATTATTGGCCACCTGCCTTAACCATGCTTTTTTCTGATAGGTTTTCCGGCGGAACCCTTTCTGCCCTTCATGATAGGCCAGGTAAAGATTATACGCGTCATTTTTACGGATGCCGCACAGGATATAACTCTGGTTGCAGTACCAGCCAATGAAGTCTATGGCGTCATCAAAATCATTTCTTGCCGCTCCGCTGTGATTTGTGGATCGTCTGTACATATCCCAGGTTCCGTCCAGTGCCTGGGGATAACCGTAAGCTGTGGAAGGCCGGGGTCCGGGAAAAATAAAAAAGCAGGTGGTGCGAGGGGGTCTGGCTTCGGCATCGAAGCCGGATTCATGATACATGATGGCCATTAACACCGGAATGGGAACGCTCCACCTCTGATAGGACGCGTATGCACTTCCGTACCATTTCTCATTTTCCCGAAAGATTTCACAGATATTATCCGGGTTTCGGGGGCGGGTGCCGGAGCAGCCGGACGAGAGGATGGTCAGGATGCACAACAGAGAAATAATGCTGATCTTTGTCACTATATATTTGAATCCGTAGTTTTTAAGTTAAAAGTTGGGCATCTTTCATATTACTTCAAAAACAGTTCACACTTTTTTTGAGGAACGAACTCATCCGCGTTTGTCCGCGTTTGTCCGCGTCCCGCTGTTCTTTCAGAAGTGTCAAATGACAAATGAAGGATGCCAAAAGTTGAATGCCCTGATTTCCAAATGGGAACCGGTGTCATCCCGCAGGACTGGCAAATTCGGCGGGCCGGCTCTCTGCCAGTCTGAGCGGTTTTCAGTTCTGCTATGGTAACAGTGGATTCCGGGTCAAAATTAAAAAGGTTCTCCGAACCTTTTTAATTTTGCCCGGAATGACATGCTGTGTCGGAAAAAGGTTCCCGAACCTTTTTAATTTTGCCCGGAATGACATGTTGTGTCGAAAAAAGGTTTCCCCGAACCTTTTTAGTTTTGCCCGGAATGACATGTTGTGTCGGAAAAAGGTTCCCCGAACCTTTTTAATTTTGCCCGGAATGACATGCTGTGTCGGAAAAAGGTTCCCCGAACCTTTTTAATTTTGCCCGGAATGACATGCTGTGTCGGAAAAAGGTTTTCCGAACCTTTTTAGTTTTGCCCGGAATGTCGGAAAAAGGTTTTCCGAACCTTTTTAGTTTTGCCCGGAATGACATGCTGTGTCGGAAAAAGGTTTTCCGAACCTTTTTAGTTTTGCCCGGAATGACATGTTGTGTCGGAAAAAGGTTCCCGAACCTTTTTAGTTTTGCCCGGAATGACATGCTGTGTCGGAAAAAGGTTTCCCGAACCTTTTTAGTTTTGCCCGGAATGACATGTTCCCCGAACCTTTTTAATTTTGCCCGGAATGACATGTTGTGTCGGTGCAGAGTGTCATCCCAGCAGGACTGGCAAATCCGGCGGGCCGGCTCTGCCAGTCTGAGCGGTTCTGCTATCAGTGGATTCCGGGTCAGAATTAAAAGGTTCCCGAACCTTTTTAATTGTGTCAGTGTGCAGCTTATTCCTGTGCGCCGGGTTTCGCTTCAGGTCCTGCGAGGATGCCGGATAACTGGTTCAGCAGAGTCGTCTGATTTTCAATGAATTTCTTTAAGAGCTTCATTTTTTCTGAATTATAAAGGTTATCGCTCTTGATTTCCTCGATTATCGCGTTCTGTCCTCCGGATAATTTTTGAAAAGATTCATCCAGAACCGATTTGTTGCCCCTGACCGCCCGGGTTATTGTCGTTTTTTGTTCTCCAAGCAGTTTTCCGACAGCTTCGGCATTTGACGCCAATCCCGTCCTGATTTTGTCGGTCATTGCTTTCTGTTCTCCGAGCAGTTTTTCAACAGATTCAGCATTTAATGCGAGTCCGGTCCTGATCTCGCCGATTATCGCTTTCTGTTCTCTGAGCAGTTTTTCCACAGACTCATTCATCTTTGCAATATTCGCTGACAACTCAGCCCCGACCTCGCTGGTTATCGCTTTTTGCTCTCTGCGCAATTTTTCCACGGACTCATTCATCTTTACAATATTCGGCGACAATTCAGCTCTGATCTCCTGGGCGATCTTTTGAACAGATAGTGCAACCTGTTCCCTGATTCTTTTGTTTATCGCCTCCTGTTCTCCGGATAATTTTTCAACGGACGCATTTATTTCTGCAACATTTGCTGTCAAATCATTAACCAAAGCCGCGGTATCCTGAGATTTCAGCATACTCCGGACTTCCTGATAGTTTTGATAATTCACGGATGCGGTGTACAGAATGAGCGACATGGCCGCCCAAACTGATATGACACCTACCCACAACAGATGCCTAATTCCTTTCAAACTCGCTGAAGAGGTTTCGTGAACCTGAGAGTTGTTTTCACTCATTACCTTGTCCTTCCGAGGGTTAAGGGTTAAGAGTTAAGGGTTAAGAGTTAAGAGTTAAGGGTTAAGGTTCCTGACTCTCAGCCCGGAAACTGCTTTTGGGCTGATATGGGAGGATGCCGTGTGATTTT
>JAUCGI010000103.1 GCA_030378035.1 Desulfobacterales bacterium HSG2 | reverse complement strand
GACGGTTGACGGTTGACGGTTGACAGTTGACAGTTGACAGTTGACAGTTGACAGTTGACAGTTGACAGTTGACAGTTGACAGTTGACAGTTGACAGTTGACAGTTGACAGTTGACAGTTGACAGTTGCCGCCGTAAACCGTAAACCGTAAACCGTAAACCGTAAACCGTAAACCGTAAACCGTAAACTGACTATGAACTATACACTAAGAGAATTGATGACCATCGCCGCTGCCCGAAAGATTAGGAACGGCGATATCGTGTTTTGCGGGACCGGGATTTCAATGATTGCGGCCATGGCTGCCAAGCACATCAGCGCTCCGGACAGCGTGATATTTTTTGAGACTGGCGCGATTGATTCTGAGCTCGAAGAGGTTCCCATGGCTGTGGCGGATCCCCGGGTGATGTACCGGACATCTGTTAACGGCAGTCTGGCGGATGCGTTCGCGATCATGCAGAACCGGTTTACCGGCTGCAAAGTCGTGGGAATCATGGGTGCGGCTCAGATTGACAGATACGGAAATCTGAATTCCACGGTGATCGGAGATTATTTCAAGCCCCGGGTCCGGTTTTCAGGGAGCGGCGGCGCGTGCGATGTCTCTTCCTTTGTCAGCAGAACCATTATCTTCATGCAGCATGAGAAACGGAAATTCGTTCCGAAACTCGACTATCTCACTGCTCCGGGATGGCTGGACGGGCCGGAAGCGCGTAAAAACGCCGGTCTTCCCGGGGGCGGGCCTTCTGCTGTGATAACAAACATGGGAATCATGGGCTTTGATGAAGAGACAAAGGAGATGTATCTGCAAAGCTGCTTTCCGGGCATCACTCCCCGGCAGATTCTCGACAACATGGGCTTTGAAGCAGATGTTTCAAGGGCCGGAGAGACGCCGCCGCCGTCGGACAAAGAACTCCGGATACTGCGGGAAAGATGTGATCCTCAGCGGCTAATTCTAATGTAAAACAATTTGGAAAATTGTTCTACATGTAAAACAATTTTGCAAATTGTTTCATGACTGCTCCGGGAAACAATTTGGAAAATTGTTCTACATGTAAAACAATTTTGCAAATTGTTTCATGACTGCCCCGGGAAACAATTTGGAAAATTGTTCTACATGTAAAACAATTTTGCAAATTGTTTCATGACTGCCCCGGGAAACAATTTGGAAAATTGTTCTACATGTAAAACAATTTTGTAAATTGTTTCATGACTGCCCCGGGAAACAATTTGGAAAATTGTTCTACATGTAAAACAATTTTGCAAATTGTTTCATAACATGTAAAACAATTTTGCAAATTGTTTCGTTCATTCTACTATGAAAAAACTCATTCCAATTCTAACAGCTTTACAGATAATCCTGACAGCCTTCAATCTTGCTCATGCGGATTACTATGTCGCAACCAATGGCAGCGACACCAATCCCGGAACATTGGCACAGCCCTGGAAAACCGTTCAGAAAGCGGCTGACACAGCAGGGCCCGGAACCACTGTATATGTCAGAGAAGGCACTTACAACGAACAGGTCACGATAAATGTTTCGGGAACCGAGCTCGGCGGATACATTATTCTCCGAAATTACGAGGGAGAAACACCTGTTCTGGACGGAGAAGGTTTCACAGAAGGGCCTGCCTTTCTGATTGAAGATCAGAGCCGCATTATCCTTCAGGGCTTTGAAATTCTCAATTATCAGACGGTCACACCAAATGTTGCTCCCATGGGCATCCATGTCCGGGGAGCGTCTCATCATATCGAAATCAGGGATAACTCTCTTCACGAGATCAGAACCAACGCGCCTGTTGACGGAGAACGAATGGGCGCTGATGCCCACGGCATAGCGGTTTACGGAACATCTGCCGAGTCAGCTCATCACATTGTCATAGACGGAAACGAACTTTATGACCTGACACTGGGATCAAGCGAGGCACTGGTCCTGAACGGAAATGTGGAGAGATTCATGGTGAGCAATAACGTCATCCGTGACTGCGACAACATCGGCATAGACCTTATCGGTTTTGAAGGTGTATCTCCGGATCCTTCATTCGATCAGGTCCGTAACGGGATTGTGGTCGGAAACACCGTTTACAATATTTCCTCATTCGACAACCCGGCTTACGGTGAGGAATACAGTGCGGCCGGCATTTATGCGGACGGTGCCAGAGACATCATCGTGGAGAGAAACACCGTTTATTCCGCTGATATCGGGATAGAGATCGCGAGCGAGCATCAGGGGCGGTCAACCGAGGGTATTATAATCCGCAACAACATCCTGTATCATAACCGGATGACAGGTATTGCCATGGGCGGGTATGACGAGGACCGGGGCGGAACGGAAAACTGCAAGATCATCAATAACACGCTGTATGAGAATGATACGCTCAAGGATGGGAACGGCGAGCTTTTCATTCAGTATGATGTCAGGAACAGTATCATCAGAAACAACATCTTTTACGCCAATGACCAAAGTCTTCTGATCGGAAATCCTTATACACAGAATGAGGGGAATGTGGTGAGCTGCAATCTGTATTTCGCCCCGGCCGGCAGTGATGAGAGTGAATGGGAGTGGAAGGGGGAAACATATCAGGGGTTTTCTGACTACTATGTTTATGTGAATACTTCTCCGAGCAAATTCGCAAACCCGAAATTTGTCAACCCCGGGCAGGCCGATTTTCATTTGCAGATCACATCCCCGGCCATTGATGTGGGGCAGATCACATCGGACGCCGGGGTTGAGGATATGGCGGGTCAGAGCAGGGTACAGGGTGACCATATTGACATTGGTGCGTATGAGCACAGGGCAATCATACCGGGAGACACGGACAATGACGGGAGCATTGATCTGAGAGACACGATTCTGACGCTTCAGGTCTGTGCGGGAATGGCGTCGTCAGCGGTCTCCATAAAGACGGATGTGAACGGAGACAAAAGGATAGGTCTGGCAGAGGCGGTTTATATTCTGAGGGAGATCGCCGGGTTGATTCCTCATTCATATACTTATGACGATAATGAGTGGCGTGGCTGGACAGACGAGGATGATGACTGCCAGGATACCAGAGCAGAGATTCTGATCAGAGACAACAAAGGTGTGATTGAATTCAAAGACGACAAATCGTGTGAGGTGTTGCGCGGGGAATGGATATGCCCATATACAGGAAAAACTTTCACTGACGCGTCCGATCTCGATATTGACCATATTGTCCCTCTGAAAAATGCCCATGAAGCAGGCGGATCGGCATGGTCCGAAGAAAAGAAAGGGGCGTTTGCGAATGATCCGCTGAATCTGCTTGCTGTTGAGGATAATATTAACGGGGTAAAAAGCGACATGGCTCCAAACGAATGGAAGCCGCCACTTCAGGAATACTGGCAGACGTATGCTGAAAAATGGAGGGCTGTGAAAAAGAAATATGACTTGTCAGTCAGTGATTCGGAGGAGGGGGCGTTGGAAGAGATGGAAGAGTGATCCTCTCCGACACCTCTGAAGATATGGACGAGTTTTTCTCTGGATGATTTCAGTCCTCAGTCCGATGTTGATGAGGGCATGGAGCAACTGGTCCGTTTCCTGGAACTCTCTTTGAAGAGCGGGAGCGGGACGGACAAGCTGATTCGTGCCGAACTGGAAGTTTTTCTGTTCCGCGCTTTGCCGGCAATGCCGAGGCTTTCATTGGAAACTCGGTTGAGCCTGTTTCATCAAACCATTGATCCGATGCCGAATCGGGAGGTGAAATATCGGGGGTTGAAAAAGTTCAGTCTGAGATCATTTTCCTCTTGACAGCCCTGAAAATTCGGTATGGGGAATCTGCATAATCATCGGACAGGATTTGCAACACAGACAAAGATTCTTTGTGAAAGCCTTCCGAAACCTCAGAAGTGAGTTTCGGCAGGAACATATCCTGCAAAGCGTAAAAAGAAAAATCGGAGGAACCATGAGAAGAAGCAAGAGAGAGACGGCTGAGACCCTGGCCACGGGCCATTTCGGGGTCGAACCGAACCTGAAACGCATATTCCTTCTGGAGCCGGTCATCGAGGGGAAACCCGATGAGCCGATCAAGCTTCTGGAGGTCGTGGAGGGAACAATCGAACGCGGCATCGAACCGATTGCGTTTCCCGCCGATCCGGCGCACGGGATTGATTATCCGTCAATGATTGTGGAAGTGTCACCGAGGGAGTTCCGGGACATCTGTGACGGGAAGCTTGATCTCGGTCATCGGGGGTGGATGATCGGCAAGGAGCTGAAGGAGGGGTACGGCAATGCAACCGAAAGATGAGGACTGGGCAGGAAGTTATGCGAGGCAGGCTCTGTCAGACCTTGACGCCCGGGAAATTCTGGTTCGCGGGAATGCGGAAAAATGTCACCGGCTTCATTTTCTTCAGATGGCGGCTGAGAAAACCTGCAAGGCTTACCTGACCATGGCAAACGGCCATGAGAATGTGAGAAGGACTCATGCATACATTGCGCGTAACCTCCCCTCTGGCCCACCTCCTCCGCCTGAACATCCGCCTCTTTCCCTGATCCACAATCTGATCAGCCTGACCGGCGGTCAGAAAACAGACAATCCCCTTTCCCCCTCATGAACACCAACTGTCGCAAACTGACCGAACTCCGCTGGCCCGCCCGGTCCCGCATCGGACTGGCCGCACTGCTCCTGCACGGCATCCCCTTCCCCGACAAATACAGACCGCCCCACCGGGCCGAATGTGGGCGGGGACACGTCTAAGAGCAGCACGGTGGGGCGCAGGCGGGGCGGTTCTGCGATCTCACGGGCACGGAAGAGGAGTTCCCCTCGCAGGTGGCGGTACGAGAGCAGGAGCCGGGCATGGCCAACTGGCTCGGAAGCAGGGAACGCCGGTCCGAACTCAGGGGGCCGTCTCCACGCCGCCCACCTGTCCTTGTCAGCGCCGGGGTCGGTGCCGACGGACCGGCCCGGGGTGCCGGAGAAGCTCACCCGCAGACTCAGCAGACGCCGCTGTTCCGATGTCATGGGCGGGATGCTTCCCACATCGGGCAGCAGGCGCAGGGGCAGGCCCGGATCAGCGGCGACAGTTTCGGGGCCGAGCATGTGGAGCAGGAAGATCAGTCTCTGATTTTTGTGGGGGCGGTGGAATCCGTCACACGCCCGGCGGCGTTCACCGTGGCCCGGTCCCTCCGCCACGCCGGAATCCCCGTGATCCTGATCACCGCCGGCAACAGATCCGCCGGCAGAACACGCCCCGGACCTCGCCCTTTGATCTCTTTGCACAGCTTCTCCGGCAGATATCCCGCGATCTCGGGGAACCGATGAGGCCGGGAAAACCTGTCCGGCTTCCCGGGGATTCCAGACAGATTCCAACTTTGGAATATCCTTACGGCAACATCCCTCTTGTTCAGTCTTCCAATTGTTAATATCCCTTCGCTCTCTGTCCCTGCCAGTTCACTGTCCGAGCCATAAAAGCCCTGGAATCAAAAGCCCCGGAATCAATTCCGGGGCTGAAAGTGCAAGCAGACTAAAGGTAGGCCGTCTAAATCGGTTGTAGTGCATTACCCGGGATATGGACCCCGAAAATTTTTTCCAAACCCTGCTGATATTGGACCATGTTTTTGGCAAAGACATCCCTGCCGGAAGATCAAAAAAAATCCCTGATTATAACGGATGGCCCATGCGGTCGGAATCGGCCGCGCCCGTTTCCGCCCGCGCATTTCTCATTTCCGGTGCTGAGAAATGAGAACCCGCTCGGCGACACGGAACAGCGGCCGGCCGGATATGTGAAATCACCCGTCAAAACTTATTTGGTCAGGCAGTAGTTGCCATTCCCATAAGAAAAGTTACCATAAAAAAAGTTACCATATTGCCCCATAAAAACAAATTTCTGCCAAGTCTCGCAGGAGAAAAACACACCTGATGCGGAACAGATGCCAGCGAAGACATCCCTGCCGGAAGATCAAAAAAATCCTTTTCTTATGTGTAATCCTTGTAGTTGCCATTCCCATAAGAAAAGTTACCATAAGAAAAGTTACCATATTGCCCCATAAAAACAAATTTCTGCCAAGTCTCGCAGGAGAGAAACACACCTGATGCGGAACAGATACCGGCAAAGACATCCCTGCCGGAAGATCAAAAAAAATCCTTTTCTTATGTGTAATCCTTGTAGTTGCCATTCCCATAAGAAAAGTTACCATAAGAAAAGTTACCATATTGCCCCATAAAAACAAATTTCTGCCAAGTCTCGCAAGAGAGAAACACACCTGATGCGGAACAGATACCGGCAAAGACATCCCTGCCGGAAGATCAAAAAAATCCCTGATTATAAGGGATTTTGGGGAGGCCCGGGAATATGACAGCGGATTCCGGGGATTAAACGGATATTCCCGGACCGGATATGACAGCGGGGATTAAGCGGATATATCCGTTTAATCCTTCTATCCGTTGTCATATTCCCGGGCCTCCCCAAAATCCGTTATAATCAGAAAAATCCTTTTCTTATGTGTAATCCTTGTAGTTGCCATTCCCATAAGAAAAGTTACCATAAGAAAAGTTACCATATTGGCCGTAAAAGCAAATTTCTGCCAAGTCACGCAGGGAAAGAAACACGCCTGATACGGGACAGATGCCGGCGGACATCCCTGATCCTCGCAGGTTTGCTGTCCTTCAGGAAAAAATATATGCAGCAGACTTGACATTCCCTCCGTAATAAGCTAAAATCAGTTTTTTAGGCGTCAGACCTACGAGGTTTTAAAAACCTCGTAGGTCTGCATAAACAAAAAAGGAGAAGAAAAATGAAAAAATGTTTTTGTTGGCTATCACTTTTTGTCATCATTCTGTCCGCGACGCTGTCCCAGGCAGCAGGCCCGGACCAGGACGTGGACGCGGCAATTGACGAGGAGTTCAAGTGGCTCCGGGAAGAGGCCGAGGCCCAGTTCGTCACCGTTGCCACGAAGACGAAGATGACCGAACAGGAGGCCCCGTCCATTGTTTCGGTGATTACCGGCGAGGAAATCCGAAACATGGGCGCGAGAAATATCATTGACGTGCTGAGAACCGTGCCGGGATTTGATCTTATCAGTGCAGACGGCGCGCCTCTGCATGCAATATACATACGCGGGCTGAGTTCGACGGCAAAAGTGAACATCATGATAAACGGGCACAGTATGCAGGCGCTCTGGGGAGGTCCCCTCTTTCATTTTGACAGCCTGCCCATAAACAGCATCAGAAAAATTGAAATCATCCGCGGCCCCGGTTCCGCACTTTACGGCACAGGTGCTTTCCTGGGTGTGATCAATATTATCACCAAAGAGGGAGGCGACGAGCCTTCCCGGGTTTCTTTCAAAGGCGGAAGCTTTGACACTGCGGAGCCTTCTGCCGAACTCTCTCTGAAGGACGACAGACTGAAAATTTACATGTATGCCGAACATTACCGGACAGACGGGCATGACGGAACCATTGAGTCGGATATTTCGGCGGTTCTTCCCATTTATGCACCCTCTGCTTCGAGAGAGATGACCAATGAGACCCGATATTACACATTTCAGACAAATATGAGCTATGACAGCCTTTATTTTTCCGGTTTCTTTCAGAAATCCGACTCCGAATACCCTGTCGGCATTGCCTCGCTACTGACAGATGAGAATGATATTGACACATCATACACCTTTGCCGAACTTGGCTACAGACTCCCGACGGGTGACAGGGGCAATCTGCGGATGAGGGCGTATTATGATCACGGCAATTACAAACCAGTACAAGAGGATGCTCCCGAGGAGACAGCCGAAATGTACACAGGATTTCCTGACGGAGAGGGGCTTCACGGCGGTACATGGGCAAAAGTCTCTGTGACAGGAGCTGAAATTACGGGTGATTACGAAGCATATCCGGGAATCGGACTGGTGGCCGGAGCCTCTTATGAGTATGTCAGACAGTATGACGTGAAAAGTTATGCAAACTACAATCTTACCGGAAAGCCTCTTGAAATCGAAGGTGAGATATATGAGCCGTTTCCGTTCCGGTATTTTCCCGGGAGAATCCTGCCTGGCAGCGCGAAATGGAACAGGAACACAGACAGAAGCATTGCGGCCGTATATGCCCAGGGAATCTTTGACCTGAAAGAGATTTTTTCCCTGGAAGGAAATACGGAGAATCTGACACTGACCCTGGGCGGACGGTATGACAATTACGATGATGTCGGCTCCTCCGCCAATCCCCGCCTGGGCATCGTCTGGGCGCCCGCGGAAAAATTCTGGTTCAAGATGCTCTACGGAAAGGCTTTCCGCGCGCCCGATTTTGTATTACTGTATCTGCAGAACACACCGGCAAGCGGAAACCCGGACCTGAAACCGGAAAGGGTCACCACTGCCGAAGGGCTTGTCGGGTATCATTTCACCCGGGCTGTCAGCGGAAGTCTCACCGGCTTTTGTGTGAAGGCCGAAAACCTGATTCTGCCTTCGGAATTTGTGTATCAGAATATAGGCAAAACAGAATCCTGCGGCGTCGAGGCGGAACTGAAAGCCGCGTTCGGAAAGAACAGCTATGCATACCTCAATCTCACTTGGCAGGATGCTAAGAACGCAACGCATTCCACCATTCTCTCGGAAAACGGTCAGACTTATGTCCACGACGATTTCCATCCGGGAAAGGCACCCGAATTCTACGGGAACATCGGCGTGAACTACGGGTTCACCGAAAAAATTCTCGGCAACATCTCTCTGAATTATGTGGGAGAGAGGGAGCGGAGCGAGGAAAAGATGTGGCTCGGCGAGACCCTGGTGCGCAAGGATCAGCGTGATCCTGTGAAAGAACGATGGCTGCTCGGTGCGTCGCTGACGTTCAGGGATTTTTTTGCCAAAGGCACGGAATTGCAGATCAGCGGATTCAATCTTCTGGATGAGGACCACAGGGATCCGGAGCAGGACGGCTATATTCTGAACGACATACCCTGCCCGGGGAGGAGCTTTACTGGCAGGATTTCGTATTCGTTTTAGGCGTGTCAGAGACCTACGAGGTTTTTAAAACCTCGTAGGTCTCTCCATAAAAGAAAGGAGAGGAAAAATGAGAAAATGTTTTTGTTGGCTATCACTTTTTGTCATCATTCTGTCCGCGACGCTGTCCCAGGCAGCAGGCCCGGACCAGGACGTGGAAGCGGCAATTGATGAGGAGTTCAAATGGCTCCGTGAAGAGGCCGAGGCCCAGTTCGTCACCGTTGCCACGAAGACGAAGATGACCGCGCAGGAGGCCCCGTCCATTGTTTCGGTGATTACGGCCGAAGAAATCCGAAACATGGGTGCGAGGAATATTGTCGATGTGCTGAGAACCGTGCCGGGATTTGATCTTGTCAAGCGTGGCAACGATGTTCTGCAACAAATATACATACGCGGGCTGACTTCCCCGGGGAATGAAAAAGTGAAAATCATGATAAACGGGCACAGTATGCAGATGCTGTTGGGAAGTCCCGGCCAGAATTTTGAGAGACTGCCGACAGGCAGCATCAGGAAAATCGAAATCATCCGCGGTCCCGGTTCCGCGCTTTACGGTACGGGTGCCTTTCTGGGCGTAATCAATATTATCACCAAAGAGGGGGGCGACGAGCCTTCCCGGGTCTCTTTCGAGGGCGGAAGCTTTGACACGGCAAAACCTTCCGCCGAACTCTCTCTGAAAAACGGCGGACTGAAAACTTACATGTATGCCGAACATTACCGGACAGACGGATATGATGGAATCATTGAATCGGACAAGGCGGCGCTTCTTCCCATTTTTGCGCCCTCCGCTTCGAGAGAGATGACTGATGGAGCCGAATATTGCACCTTTCAGACAAATATCAGTTATGACAGCCTTTATTTTTCCGTTTTCTTTCAGAAAGCCAGTTCCGAAATCCCTGTCGGCAGTGTGTCGGTACTGACAGACGAGGATGATTTTGACACGTTATACACCTTTGCCGAACTCGGCTACAGACTCCCGGCGGGTGACAGGGGAAATCTGCAGATGAGAGCGTATTATGATTACGGCGATTTCAAACCGATGTTTGAGGGTTTTCCCGAGGAGACAGCGGAAATGTACATCGGATTTCCTGACGGAGAGGGTCTTCATGGCGGCCCGCGGGCAAAACTCTCTGTCGCGGGAGCCGAAATTACGGCCGATTACGAACCGTATCCGGGAGTCGGACTGGTGGTCGGAACCTCTTATGAGGATGTCAGACAATATGATGTGAAACATTATGCAAATCACAATTCCACCGGAAAGCCCCTTGATGTCGGAGGTGTCACCTATCCGTCGTTTCCGTTTCAGTATTTTCCCAGCGGTCTCACAGACATATCCGAAAACGGGAACTGGAACAGGAATGCGGAGAGAGGCGTTGCCGCCGTATATGCCCAGGGAATCTTTGACCTGAAAAAAATTTTTTCCCTGGAAAGAAGCGCGAAGAATCTGGCACTGACCATAGGCGCACGGTATGACAGTTACGATGATGTCGGCTCCTCTGCCAATCCCCGCCTGGGCATCGTCTGGGCACCCACAGAAAAACTCTGGATCAAGATGCTCTACGGAGAGGCTTTCCGCGCGCCCGGTTTTGGGGAACTGTACGCGCAGAATTCGCCGATAAGGGGGAACCCGGACCTGAATCCGGAAGAAATCACCACTGCCGAAGGTCTTCTCGGGTATCATTTCACCCGGACTGTCAGCGGAAGCCTCACCGGCTTTTATGTGAACGCCGAAAACCTGATCCGGCTTTCGGAAAATGTGTTTGAAAATGTGGGCAAAACAGAATCCTGCGGTATGGAAGCCGAACTGAAGGCCGCGTTCGGCAGAAACAGGTATGCATACCTCAATCTCACCTGGCAGGATGTCAGAGACACAACGCATTCCGCCATTCTCTCGGAAGGCGGTCAGACTTATGTTCACGACGATTTTCATCCGGGAACGGCACCCGAATTCTACGGGAACATCGGTGTGAACTACGGGTTCACCGAAAGAATTCTCGGCAACATTTCCCTGAATTATGTGGGAGAGAGGGAGCGGACCGAGGAAAAGATGTGGCTCGGCGAAACCCTGGTGCGCAAGGATCAGCGTGATCCTGTGAAAGAACGGTGGCTGCTCAGTGCGTCGCTGACGCTCAGGGATTTTTTTGCCAAAGGCACGGAATTGCAGATCAGCGGGTTCAATCTTCTGGATGAGGATCACAGGGATCCGGAGCAGGACGGCTATATTCTGAATGACATACCCTGCCCGGGAAGGAGCTTTACGGGCAGGATTTCGTATTCGTTTTAGGTACCGACCTGCCGGGGCGGAAACCTCGGCGGTTTTTATATAACCGTTTTATTTTACACAGAAAAGAAAGGAGAAGAAAAATGAGAAAATGTTTTTGCTGGCTATCACTTTTTGTCATCATCCTGTCCGCGACGCTGTCCCAGGCAGCAGGCCCGGATCAGGACGTGGAAGCGGCGATTGACGAGGAGTTCAAGTGGCTCCGTGAAGAGGCCGAGGCCCAGTTCGTCACCGTTGCCACGAAGACGGAGATGACCGCGCAGGAGGCCCCGTCCATTGTTTCGGTGATTACGGCTGAAGAAATCCGAAACATGGGTGCGAGGAATATTGTCGATGTGCTGAGAACCGTGCCGGGATTTGACCTTGTCAAGAGTGGCGACAAGACTCTGCAACAAATATACATACGCGGGCTGACTTCGCCGGGGAATGAAAAAGTGAAAATCATGATAAACGGGCACAGTATGCGGGTGCTGTTGGGAAGTCCCGGCCAGGATTTTGAGAGACTGCCGACAGGCAGCATCAGGAAAATCGAAATCATCCGCGGTCCCGGTTCCGCGCTTTACGGTACGGGCGCATTTCTGGGCGTGATCAATATTATCACCAAAGAGGGGGGCGACGAGCCTTCCCGGGTCTCTTTCGAGGGCGGAAGCTTTGACACGGCAAAACCTTCCGCCGAACTCTCTCTGAAAAACGGCGGACTGAAAACTTACATGTATGCCGAACATTACCGGACAGACGGATATGACGGAATCATTGAATCGGACAGGGCGGCGATTCTTCCCGTTTTTGCGCCCTCCGCTTCGAGAGAGATGACTAACGGAACCGAATACTGCACCTTTCAGACAAATATCAGTTGTGACAGACTCTGGTTTTCCGCTTTTTTTCAGAAAGCCGATTCCGAAATCCCTGTCGGCATTGCCTCGGTACTGACAGATGAGGAAGATGCTGACACATCATACACCTTTGCCGAACTTGGCTACAGACTCCCGACGGGCGACAGGGGCAATCTGCGGATGAGGGCGTATTATGATTACGGCAATTACAAACCGGTACAGGAGGATGCTCCCGAGGAGACAGCCGAAATGTACATCGGATTTCCTGACGGAGAGGGGCTTCACGGCGGCATATGGGCAAAAAGCTCTGTGACAGGAGCTGAAATTACGGGTGATTACGAAGCGTGTCCGGGAATCGGACTGGTGGCCGGAGCCTCTTATGAGTATGTCAGACAGTATGACGTGAAAACTTATGCAAACTACAATCTTACCGGAAAGCCTCTTGAAATCGGAGGTGTCACCTATCCGCCGTTTCCGTTCCAGTATTTTCCCAGGGGTATTCTGCCCGACAGCGCGAAATGGAACAGGAACACAGACAGAGGCGTTGCTGCCGCATATGTCCAAGGAATCTTTGACCTGAAAGAGATTTTTTCCCTGGAAGGAAGTACGGAGAATCTGACACTGACCCTGGGCGGACGATATGACAATTACGATGATGTCGGCTCCTCCGCCAATCCCCGCCTGGGCATCGTCTGGGCGCCCGCGGAAAAATTCTGGTTCAAGATGCTTTACGGAAAGGCCTTCCGCGCGCCCAATTTTATGGAACTGTATCTGCAGAACACACCGGCAAGCGGAAACCCGGACCTGGAACCGGAAAGGGTCACCACTGCCGAAGGGCTTGTCGGGTATCATTTCACCCGGACTGTCAGCGGAAGTCTCACCGGCTTTTATGTGAAGGCCGAGGACCTGATTCAGTATTCTGAATTTATGTATGAAAATATCGGCAAAACAGAATCCTGCGGTATGGAAGCCGAACTGAAGGCCGCGTTCGGCAGAAACAGGTATGCATACCTCAATCTCACTTGGCAGGATGTCAGAGACACAACGCATTCCACCATTCTCTCAGAAGGCGGGCGGACTTATGTTCACGACGATTTTCATCCGGGAACGGCACCCGAATTCTACGGGAACATCGGTGTGAACTACGGGTTCACCGAAAGAATTCTCGGCAACATCTCTGTGAATTATGTGGGAGAGAGGGAGCGGACCGAGGAAAAGATGTGGCTCGGCGAAACCTTGGTGCGCAAGGATCAGCGTGATCCTGTGAGGGAACGATGGCTGCTCGGTGCGTCGCTGACGTTCAGGGATTTTTTTGCCAAAGGCGCGGAATTGCAGATCAGCGGATTCAATCTTCTGGATGAGGATCACAGGGATCCGGAGCAGGACGGCTATATTCTGAATGACATACCCTGCCCGGGAAGGAGCTTTACTGGCAGAATTTCGTATTCGTTTTAGGCGTGTCAGAGACCTACGAGGTTTTTAAAACCTCGTAGGTCTCTCCATAAACCAGAAAGGAGAAGAAAAATGAGAAAATGTTTTTGTTGGCTGTCACTTTTTGTCATCATTCTGTCCGCGACGCTGTCCCAGGCAGCAGGCCCGGACCAGGACATAGACGCGGCAATTGACGAGGAGTTCAAATGGCTCCGGGAGGAGGCCGAGGCCCAGTTCGTCACCGTTGCGACGAAGACGAAGATGACCGCGCAGGAGGCTCCGTCCATTGTTTCGGTGATTACCGGCGAGGAAATCCGAAACATGGGCGCGAGAAATATCATTGATGTGCTGAGAACCGTGCCGGGGTTTGACTTGATCCATTACGGCGATTATCTGGCGCATAAGATATATATCCGCGGCATGGGGTCCATCATGAACGAAAAAGTAAAGATTATGATAAACGGACACAGTATGCATGCATTCTGGGGCGGCGGAGACCAGGATATCCATTTCGACAAGCTGCCGATTGGCAACATCAGCAGAATCGAAATCATCCGGGGCCCCGGGTCCGCGCTTTACGGCACAGGCGCGTTTACAGGAGTGATCAATATCATTACCAAAACAGGCGGAGACACACCTTCCCGAATCTCTTTCGAAGGCGGAAGTTTTGACACCGTCCGGCCCTACGCCGAATTCTCATCCAAAGAAGACGACTTCAGGGTCTATCTTTATTCGGATTACTACAAAACCCGCGGATATGACGGCATTGTTGAATCGGATATGAGTGCGTATGTTCCCGATTTTGCCCCTTCCGAGTCAAGAGAAATGACCGGAGAAACCATGCATTACACCTTTCAGACAATGATCAGTTATAAGGAACTCCGCTTCTCCGGTTTCATTCAGAAAGCCGAGTCCGAAATCCCTGTCGGCATAGCCTCGACACTTACGGATGAGGATGATATTGAGACCGCTTATGCTTACGCCGAACTCGATTACAATCTCCCCTTGACAGACAGGGGAGCGTTACGGATGAAGATGTATTATGACCATGCCGAGCATGAACCGACTTATGAAGTCTTTCCGGAGGAAACAGCGGCGCTGCAAATCGGATTTCCCCCGGATGAAGGGCTGCATTTCGGACAACATGGCAAATGGTCCGTTTCGGGGGCTGAAGTGGCGGGGGATTACGAACTCTCTCCCTCAGTCCGGATGGCCGCTGGAATCTCTTATGAGTATTTCAGACAATCGGACATAAAAACGTATGCGAATTATAATTCCGGACCGGATACGATTGAAATCGACGGTATCCCTTATCTCCCGTATCCGCACCCGTATCAGTATTTTCACAGCGGATTCACTGACATATCCGGGATCGCAAACTGGAACAGGACCGAAAGCAGGGGCGTTATCGGGGTATATGCACAGAGTGTCTTTGATCTGAAAGAACTTTTTTCTTTGCAACGCGGTGCGGAAAATCTCTCCCTGACCATCGGCGGCCGATATGATCATTATGATGATATGGGCGACACAGCCAATCCTCGCCTCGGAATCGTATGGGGGCCTACGAAAAAGCTCTGGTTCAAAGCCCTTTACGGCAGCGCTTTCCGTGCGCCCGCGTTTACGGAGCTTTATACGCAAAATATGGCTATTGCGGGAAATCCGGATCTGAATCCGGAGAAAATTTCCACTTTGGAGGGGCTTGTGGGATATCGTTTCACACAGCACATCCGCGGGAGTCTTACCGGCTTTTATGTCAAGGCCAAAGACCTGATACAATATTCGGACCTGCTCTATAGAAATGTGGGCAAAATCGAATCTTACGGTATGGAAGCCGAGATAAAGGCCGCTTTTGACAAGCATAAGTATGCGTATCTGAATTTCACCTGGCAGGATGTGAAAGACACGACACACGCGGAGATCTCGGGGACCGGTCTGAGGCAGGAGGATTTCAATCCGGGAGTAATTCCGGAATATTACGGCAACCTGGGCGTGAATTACGACATAACCGGAAATATTATCGCCAATCTCTCCCTGAATTATGTGGGGAAGCGAGAACGAACCGGGGAAAAAACAACCTCATGGGAGGGCGATGAGGTGATTGACAAGGATCCGAGAGACCCGGTGGAAGAACGCTGGCTGCTCAACGCCTCCCTGACATTCAGGGATTTCCTTGTCAGAGGCCTCGAATTTCAGGTCAGCGGATTCAATCTTTTGGACGAAGATCACAGAGACCCGGATACCGGAGTAAATATTGAAAATGACATCCCTTGCCCGGGAGCGACGTTTATGGGCAGGGTGTCGTATTCGTTTTGATGTTATCTTGTCAGACCTGCGAGGTTGTGGAAACCTCGCAGGTCTGCATAACCCATAACCGGAAAGGAGAAGAAAAATGAAGAAACATTTTTACCAATGGCCTGCATTGTGCCTCTTTATCCTGCTCACCGGCATCTCTCTGTCGGATGCTGCCGGGACAGAGGATGTGGAGGCCCAGATTGATGAGGAATTCAGATGGCTCCGGGAAGAGGCTGAGGCCAACTTCGTCACCGTGGCAACGAAGACGAAGATGACCGCGCAGGAGGCCCCGTCCATTGTTTCGGTGATTACCGGCGAGGAAATCCGAAACATGGGCGCGAGAAATATCATTGACGTGCTGAGAACCGTGCCGGGATTTGACATTATAAAGGCAGGCAACCTGCCTCTGCATGCAATACACATACGCGGGCTGAGTTCGCCGGCTAATGAAAAAGTGAAAATCATGATAAACGGGCACAGTATGCAGGCCTTCTGGGGAGGTCCCCACCTGCATTTTGACAGACTGCCTATATGCAACATCAGAAAAATCGAAATCATCCGCGGTCCCGGTTCCGCGCTTTACGGTACCGGGGCTTTTCTGGGTGTGATCAATATTATCACCAAAGAGGGGGGCGACGAATCTTCCCGGATATCTTTTGAAGGCGGAAGCTTTGACACCGCAAAGCCCTCTGCCGAATTCTCTCTGAAAAACGGCAAACTGAAAACTTACATGTATGCCGAACATTACCGGACTGACGGATATGACGGAACCATTGAATCGGACTTTGCGGCGATTCTTCCCGTTTTTGCGCCTTCCGCTTCGAGAGAAATGACCGATGAGAGCGAATATTACACCTTTCAGACAAATATCAGTTATGACGGTCTTTATTTTTCCGGTTTCTTTCAGAAAGCCGATTCCGAAATCCCTGTCGGCATGATATCTGTACTGACAGATGAGGACGATATTGATACGTCATACACCTTTGCCGAACTCGGCTACAGAGTCCCCACGGGCACCGGGGACAATCTGCGGATGAGGGCATATTATGATTATGGCGACTACGAACCGATATATGAGGATGCTCCCGAGGAGACAGCGGAAATGTACATCGGATTTCCTGAGGGAGAGGGGACTTACGGCGGCTCCTGGGCAAAAGTCTCTGTCACAGGAGCTGAAATTACGGGTGATTACGAACCATATCCGGGAATCGGGCTGACCGCGGGGACCTCTTATGAGTATGTCAGACAGTATGATGTGAAAACTTATGCAAATTACAATCTTACCGGAAAACCTCTTGAAATCGGAGGTGTCACCTATCCGCCGTTTCCGTTCCGGTATTTTCCCGGGGGTGTCATACCCGAAAGCGCGAAATGGAACAGGAACACAGACAGAGGCGTTGCCGCCGTATATGCCCAGGGAATCTTTGACCTGAAAAAGATTTTTTCCATGGAAAGAGGTACGCAGAACCTGACACTGACCCTGGGCGGACGGTATGACGATTACGATGATGTCGGTTCCTCCGCCAATCCCCGGCTGGGCATCGTCTGGGCGCCTACGGAAAAACTCTGGCTCAAAGGGCTTTACGGAAAGGCCTTCCGTGCGCCCAGCTTTATAGAATTATACACTCAGAACGTGCCGGCAAACGGAAACCCTGACCTGACCCCGGAAAGGATCACCACTGCCGAAGGACTTGTCGGGTATCATTTCACCCCGGGTGTCAGCGGAAGTCTCACCGGCTTTTATGTGAAGGCCGAAAACCTGATTCAGTATTCGGAAAGTAAGTATGAAAATGTGGGCAGGACAGAATCTTACGGTATCGAAGCCGAAATAAAAGCCGCGTTCGGCAGAAACAGATATGCATACCTTAATTTCACATGGCAGGATGTCAGGGACACAACGCATTCGGCCATTGTTTCGGAAGGCGGACAGACTTATGTTCACGACGATTTTCATCCGGGAGTGGCTCCCGAATTCTG
>JAUCGI010000214.1 GCA_030378035.1 Desulfobacterales bacterium HSG2 | reverse complement strand
TAGTTCCGCGCCGCCTAAAGGCGGAACTACGAACTTGAAGGATGCCAAAATATAAACGGATTTAATACACAAATGAAATCCGGCCATAAATTTTTTGTGGGGATATAAAATGCCGAAAAATTTATGGCCATATTAGGAGGGATAAATAAAAAAATGCCAGATGAAAACAAACCTGAAAATTCCGATCAGACAGACTCGGATCAGAAGCTTGAAAAGATACTCAGCAAATACAGCACCAAAAACAGACCGGTTGCCCCAAGTGGAACAGCCGGATACAGACCGCAGGTAACGCCTTATTATAAAACCCAGAATGTCAGGTCCCATTCCTTTGACGCGGAAAATCTGCAGAGAGTGGTGGATGAAATCAAAGTGATCGAAGATGGGATAAAGAACATCATCGCCTCAAGAACAAAGAAGGTTGTTGAAGAAAAGGTGCCTGTGGAAAAGCAGAGGCCTGTGGAATACAATCTTTTTGGAAAAACGCTGGTTTCCCTGGGACTGAAAAAACAGGAAACGGAAACGGTCACCGATTATGAAATTGTCAAAAAGGAGATTCCCCGGCAGCCGGAAGAGGTGGTCATCACGGAATTCAGGAGCATGATCGATGATTACATTAACAGTCTCAAGGGATTAAATGAGGGGTTGAGGGAAACGGTGGTTGAGGTTGACGGCATTGTGAAGAATCTGACTGAAGTCAGTGACGCGTTCTCAGATCAGATCCACAGCGACAGAAAGGCTTATGACGCCCAGATAAAATACAGCAGGGAGATTGAAAAACAGTTGGAAGAACTTGTCCCGATCCATGAAACCATGTCCCCCTTAAATGACAGGTATGCCCAGGTTGAAAAAGTAAGGGACCATTTGGAAATGGCTCTGAGGGAGAGCCAGGGAATGGAGCTCAAGTACAAAACCAATATTGACATGGGGGTGAAATATCAGACCGCCCTGAAAAGTTACAGAATGCTCATCAATGATTTCAGGGAGAGGGGTGATATTCATGTGAACATGGTTGACAAGTTTGCAGACGGCGCGGCGCACATGAAGATCGCGGTGGATAATGTGTCCCAGATCTGTTCGGGCGTTGCAAAGGTCACCCAGTCCATGATTATGATCGTGGAAAGCATTGATGACGGCAACAGGGTTCTCGGCAAGTATGCTTCACTGATAGGTGATCAGGTCGCGACCGATTCCAGGTGGCAGATGGAATACAGTGCTCTGCAGGAGGCGGAGGCGACTTATAAGAAGAATGATGAGGTGAGAGTGAAGCAGATCATGCACAACAGGCAGGAAATGGAGGACCTTGTAAGTGGCCAGACAGAATCAGACAAATAAGACGCCTGTGGAACGAATCACAGCGGCAGTCCGGCGTATTACTCTGGCAAGATTCACATCATATTTGGATCGGTATGTGAAAATCCTGTCTGTAACGGACGGTCTGAAAAATCATCAGAGGGGAATCCGGTTTTTTAAAAAAAGGTTTTCCGGAGCCGAAAAAACAAAGTACGGGGCTTATTATGCCGGGATTGAACGGGAAACTTCCGTTATCCTTTCGCAGTCAAAGCTGTTGCTGGACGATATGACGAACTTCCGATTCAGGATGAACGGACAATATAAGGGAATCTCCGAAGCAGACAGGAACACCCTGTTGTACTTTAATAAGATGAGGCGGCAGCAGTTAGACCTGCTGATGGGGATATCGGAGGAGATAGAAAATATCCGCGATACGATTCAGCGAACCGGCGAGATGCAGCATATCGTTCGAAAGCAGTCGGAAACAATCCGGAATACCGAGCGACTCATGGATATTATCAGCGAAAGGTTTTCGCAGCATACCATTCCCCCCGTTTCCAGACCGGCTCTCGATAGCGGGGGATACAAGGAGGAGGCGAAAGCAATTGAGGAAGCCGAGCGCGTTATGGACATTGCCGGGGAAAAGCTTTCGCCGCGATTCATCCCTCTTGTTCTGCCAGCTCTCGGAAGCGGTGAAGAGGGCGAGAGCGAGGCGGTGGTCAGCGGGTGGAACCCGCCTTCATTAAAAATAGAATGCAAATATGATAAGGATAAGGAGACCCGCCAGCTCACCGAGATTTTCGGAAATATAAGAGAATGCGAGGATAGTTTCGGTGATAAGTTAAAACAGGACGGGAAAGAGCATCTTCCGGAAAAAGCGATCGCTGTATATTCTGATCTTGTCCGGGATTCTTTCAGCGACATCGAACGCCGAAAGCAGAAAATAATAACAGAGGTCAGAGAACTGAAACAGGGCTGGAAGCTTTTAAAAAGACTGGCAACCAAAGGATATTCCCCTCGGATGCATCGGGGACTCGAGGTGCTGCTTAATACCCATAGTAACAGAAAAGATGAATTTCAGGAATATGTTCGGGAATGCAGGCGGGATTTCTATAATATATAGCTGAGTACAGGACAAAAAACCATAAGTGTAAACTTGAACTTGAACTTAAACTTAAACTTAAACTTGAACTGACTGCCCGTTCAGGTTTAAGTTCAAGTTCCTTAAGTTTACACTTATGGAACCTGAACATTCATTTACGGGCAGCTTCAGGTATAAGTTCACGTTTAAGTTTAAGTTTAAGTTTAAGTTCACTGGGCTCCTAAATCCGTTATAATCAGGGACTTTTCTATTTGCATGTCCCCAAATATGGAAACCGGATTTTTTCAAAAAAGCCGAAGTGCATTCCGGCGCTCCGCGCGGACAACTGGATTAAGGTAAGGAAGATGAAAAAAACAAAGTGCCAAAAGATCGAAGCCGAACTGGATAAAATTATCATAGCGGAAATAAATGACAGGTTCGCCGGAAGACAGAAGAAACAGAATCCCCGAAAAGTTAAGGAAATTATAGAGAAAAAAAACAGGGAAATTGTCAAAACCCATCAGAAAGGCAAAACAGCGTCGAATCTCCCCCTGCTTTTTTCCGGATATTTACAGATACAGGAGGGGGGGAAACTCTATTTCGGAAAACGGGATCTGGATAAAAAAGAATTTGAAAGTTATCTTGGAAAAAAAAACAGGCTCGAAGCGCTGGCAGGCGCGTCACTGAATACTCTGAGGGAAGAGAATTTGATAAACATCGTATATCGGAGAAGAAAGATATTTGATGATGAGTATCGTAAGGCAAAGGAAGTGACAGCGCTTATTGAACAAACCGCGGAAATCAGACAAAACGCGGATGAACCGGGTCCGATGATTCCCAAAGATGAAGAGACGGCTGTTTCATATCTGAAGGAAATCGCACCTCTGAAGTCAGCGTTGCAAAAAATAGAATCACGATATATTGAACTCAAGGAGGACTTTTACATAGCAGATGTGTTGCAGCAGTTACAGAGCTCTGTCAATCTTGCTTTCAAAAGTATCACCCTGCAAACTCAGAAGACATCCAGATTTCTTTTTGATCAGGCAAGAGCCGTCTTTCAGAAACACAAAACTTCCAGAACCGGCATTTGCAGCATTGAGGAATTTGTGAGGCAGAAAGAGGAGTTGGTAAGATACTACAGTATTTTTGACAGTATCGGAGATGATAACAGAAAAAAGCAGACCAAGTTCTTCATTTCAACAATTGAGACAGCCATAGGAAATCTTCAGAAGGATATTGTCAGAGAAAAACAGCGGGATACCAAGGTTTCAGAAAAGAGTAACCGGGAAGTTCAGGATGCTTATGAGCGTTTTCTTGAAATAAAAAAGATGTATTCCCAGGGGAAACTCGATGAAAAAGGCAGGAAAAAGAAAGCCATATCAGGATTGAAAAAATGCCGGAATATTCTGAAATCAAACGGGCAGCGGGTAAAAGCGAGGGAGGTCGAAAGATTCCTGAACGCGACAGGCATTGATAAAAAGGAAGAAACAAAGTCGCCTGATACGATCCATGCCCAGAACATATTTTACAAAAGAGCATTTCTGGCGATATTGCCTGTGACCATAGCGCTCGCCATATTAAATGCTTATCATATCCTTTCGGGATACGAGGCAGAAGAGAATAAAGCTGCAACAGTTACAGAGCAGGCGGAAAAAGAGAAAAAAACCGTGAAACAGCAACATAAGTCCGAGGCGGTAAAAGAAGCGCGGACAGATGAAGATAAAACTGAAGTGTATCCTCCATCGGACATAAAGGAATAACGGATTTAGGAGCCCTTGCCCTTGCTCTTGCTCTTGCTCTTGCTCTTAATCTTAATCCTGCTCATTCGATTAGGAGCAAGAGCAAGAGTAAGAGCAAGAGCAAGAGCAAGAAGCAAGAGCAAGAGCAAGAGTAAGAGTTCACAATTGCTAAACAGATTGTCCGGAGTGCCAAAGTTGCACTGTGGCAGAATGTCTGGATTGCCAAAGCTGGACTTTGGCAGAACGCCTCAGCCAGACTGCCAAAGTACAACTTTGGCACTCCGGATAAAGTTTGAACACTTTTTTTAAGGAGAGATGAAAATGGGTGTATTCGATGATGTTAAAAGCTGGACCAAAACACAGGCAACGGGTCTTACAGAAGGGGTTAAAAAAATAAAGAACAAAAGATTCATGGATGCCACCGTCGCGGGGTGCGCGATGGTAGCCTTTGCCGACGGCACGGTCAAACCGGAGGAAAAGGCGAAAATGGCCGGCTTTATCCAAAGGAATGATGCTTTGAATGTATTTGACATGTCTGAGGTGATCGCTTCCTTTGAAAAGTATGTGCAGGGATTTGAATTTGACATTCAGATCGGTAAGGCGGAAGCGCTCAAGGTTATCGGCAAGGTCAAAAAAAATTCCGAAGAAGCAAAACTTTTGCTCCGTGTTTGCTGCGCCGTGGGAATGGCTGACGGGGATTTCAATGAACAGGAAAGAAAGACGGTCAGAGATATCTGCCAGGAACTGGGCCTGAACCCCGCTGAATTTGATCTTCAGGAAAAAACCGGGAGTAAAGACGGCGTGCCGGATTGGATGCAAAAATAGTCTCAGGGGTTAAGAGGTTAAGTGTTAAGTGTTAAGAGTTAAGTATTAAGAGTTAAGTGTTAAGTGTTAAGGACTTCCCGCATCTCTGCCCTTAACCCTTAACCCCTTAACCCTTAACCCTTAACCCCTTAACCCTTAACCCCTTAACCCTTAACCCCTTAACTCTCAAAATGACTGACATCAAATATCGGAGTCTGCAAAACATATTGAAAGAACTGAGGCGTGTGCTTGTCGCCTTTTCCGGCGGAACAGATAGCACCCTGCTTCTCAAAGTCGCAAAGGATATCTTAGGCGATGATGTCATGGCGGTGACAGCGGTGTCGGAAATCACGCCTCGCCATGAACAGGAGGACGCTGTCCGCTTCGCCGGAGAATTAAACGCAAAGCTCATTATTTTGGAATCTCGTGAACTGGACATCCCGGAATTTGTGAAAAACCCGGCAGACAGATGCTATATCTGCAAAAAAAGCCGGTTCGGTGCCATGCTCGAACTGGCCAGGGAGATGGGATTTTCTTATTTGGCGGACGGAGAAAACTTGGACGATCAGAGCGATTATCGTCCCGGATCCCGGGCGGCCCGTGAATTAGGCGTCAGAAGTCCGCTCCGGGAAGCCGGGATGACAAAGGCTGAAATACGCTTACTGTCAAAAAGACTGAATCTTCCCACTTATGACAAACCCGCTTATGCCTGCCTCGCCTCCCGCGTCCCCTATCACTCTTCCATCACAGCAGAGAAACTGAGACAGGTGGAGGAGAGCGAGGCATTTCTCCGGGGAATGGGCCTGAATCCCCAATTACGGGTCAGACATTACGGAGAAACCGCCCGCATTGAACCAGATACGGAAGACATCCCGAAACTGACAGAAAACGCGGTGCGAAACCGCGTCGTGAAATATTTCAGGGAACTCGGATTCAAGTTTGTAACACTTGACTTGGAGGGGTATCAGATGGGAAGCCTGAATCGGGTCATAAGCAAGCTGTAGGGCAAATTTGCAATTTGCCCAAGTTGTAGGGCAAATTTGCAATTTGCCCAAATGCGATTTGCAAAATCGCACTACACCAAGCTGTGGGGCAAATTTGCAATTTGCCCAAATGCGATTTGCAAAATCGCACTACACCAAGCTGTAGGGCAAATTTGCAATTTGCCCCAACCTGTAGGGCAAATTTGCAATTTGCCCAAATGCGATTTGCAAAATCGCACTACACCAAGCTGTAGGGCAAATTTGCAATTTGCCCAAATGCGATTTGCAAAATCGCACTACACCAAGTTGTAGGGCAAATTTGCAATTTGCCCAAATGCGATTTGCAAAATCGCACTACACCAAGTTGTAGGGCAAATTTGCAATTTGCCCAAATGCGATTTGCAAAATCGCACTACACCAAGCTGTAGGGCAAATTTGCAATTTGCCCAAATGCGATTTGTAAAATCGCACTACGCCAAGCTGTAGGGCAAATTTGCAATTTGCCCAAGTTGTAGGGCAAATTTGCAATTTGCCCAAATGCGATTTGCAAAATCGCACTACACCAAGTTGTGGGGCAAATTTGCAATTTGCCCAAATGCGATTTGCAAAATCGCACTACACCAAGCTGTGGGGCAAATTTGCAATTTGCCCAAATGCGATTTGCAAAATCGCACTACGCCAAGTTGTGGGGCAAATTTGCAATTTGCCCAAATGCGATTTGCAAAATCGCACTACGCCAAGCTGTAGGGCAAATTTGCAATTTGCCCAAATGCGATTTGCAAAATCGCACTACGCCAAGCTGTGGGGCAAATTTGCAATTTGCCCAAATGCGATTTGCAAAATCGCACTACACCAAGCTGTGGGGCAAATTTGCAATTTGCCCAAATGCGATTTGCAAAATCGCACTACGCCAAGCTGTAGGGCAAATTTGCAATTTGCCCAAATGCGATTTGCAAAATCGCACTACACCAAGCTGTAGGGCAAATTTGCAATTTGCCCAAATGCGATTTGCAAAATCGCACTACAGCACGGACCTGTAGTTGATAATATTAAAAATTAAATAACATTCCCATTTATGCCCGGATTCGGATTAACCCATCCGGAGCAGAATGGAAACCAAGGAGTTAGAAGATGGCGCAAATTACCCCCTTCAAGGGTACCTTGTATAATCCGGATAAAATCCATGATTTCTCAAAAATTGTCACACCGCCGTTCGATGTGATTTCGGAAGAGGACCAGTGTTATTTTCATGAATGTCATCCTCAGAACATTATACGGCTGATATTAGGCAGGCGGACAGAAAACGACACAGACAAGGACAACTGTTATACCAGATCGGCAGGCTGTTTTAACCAATGGCTTTCAGAAAATATACTGATTCAGGACAACATGCCCGCGTTTTATCTGACGTCCATCGAATTTCCTTCGGGAGATAAGATGTTCACACGCTTCGGGCTGATTGCGCTGGTCCGTCTTGAGCCGTTTGAAAAGGGGGTTGTCCTCCCCCATGAAAAGACTTTTTCCAATGTGAAATCAGAGCGGCTTGAGCTGATGAAGGCATGTCATGTCAATTTCAGCCCGATCTTCTCCCTCTATTCTGATCAGGAGAATATCCTCAGTTCATTAAAGGATGCGATTTCCGATAAAACTCCGGATGTGGATTTTACAGATAACAAAGGTCAGCAGCATAAGCTGTGGCGCATCACCGATACGACAATACACACATCCGTTTCCGAGGCCATGAAAGGGAAAAAGATTTTTATTGCTGACGGTCACCACCGATATGAAACTGCTCTGAACTACAAGGACTGGGCAGCGGCCAATGACCCTGATTTTTCCGAGGATCATCCTGCCAATTATGTAATGATGTACCTCAGCAGCATGGAAGACCCCGGGATGATCATCCTTCCGGCTCACCGGATGCTGACAGGGGTTCCAGACTCAGCACTTGAGACATTTGTCCGGAAAGCCGGGGATTATTTTGACATCATGACCATACCCTTCGGAAAAAACGGGCATGGAAAGACCAAGTTCATGTCAGCCCTGAAAGCGAACAGCGACCGAAATACCGTCGGCGTTTCCATGAAGAACACACAGGAACTGTATCTGCTGACCCTGAAACCGAATGTTATGGACCGCCTCTTCGGCGATGAGCTTCCGGATTCGTTAAGAAATGTTGATGTGACCGTGCTGACCCGTCTGATTTTCATGGAGATCCTCGGATTCGACCAAGCCAGACTGGATAATGAAAAACTGATCGCCTATTCCAGCATCGCAGACGAGGCCATTGATGCTGCCATTCATGGCAAATTCGACATCTGCTTCATCCTGAATCCGACCAGAATTGAACAGGTGCAGGAGATCGCCCGAAAGAACCTGATCATGCCGAGGAAAGCAACCTATTTTTATCCAAAGGTTATTGCCGGGCAGGTAATGAATATGTTGAAACAGGATTGAAAAAAAGAAACCAGCACGACATGTCATCATAAGTGTAAACTTAGGGCTTAATCTTGCTCTTGCTCTTTATCTCTGATTATAACGGATTTTGGGGAGGCCCGGGAATATGACAACGGATTCCGGGGATTAAACGGATATTCCCGGATCGGGGATTAAACGGACATATCCGTTTAATCCTTCTATCCGTTGTCATATTCCGGCCTCCCCAAAATCCGTTATAATCAGCTTTATCCTTTATCCTGATAAAGAGCAAGAGATTTAGAAATCTTTAAGTTTACACTTATGGACATGTCATATATCATTGCGGGCAGAATTGAAAAAAAAGGGACTTTTTTCAGTTCTGACCCGGGATACTTATAACTTCCGCTAAACTTGAGATATTATTTTAATATCTTTCAAACTCCCCATCCCCTTCATATTCAAATTCACCTGCGCCGACTGAATACCCGAGAGTCTTTTTCATCTTCTCTGCCTTATCGCCCGGGGGCGGCGCTTTTCTCATCGGTTTTTCGGAAATCTTCGACTCGCTCTCTGCTGTCCGGCCTTCGTCATGGACATTGAAGAACGCCACCGTGTTCCGGAGATATTCCGCCTGGCCTGACAGCTCCTCGGATGTTGAGGATATTTCCTCGGCAGCCGAAGTGTTCTGCTGAATCACCGCATCCAGATCCTGAATCGCTTTGTTGATCTGTTCCGAAACCGTGTTCTGCTCGCTGCTTGCCGCGGCGATCTCCTGAACCAGTTCCGCTGTTTTCTGAATATCCGGCACGAACCTCAGCAGCATTTCGCTGGTTCTTTCCGCGATATCCATGCTGGAAGACGAGATATTGTTAATAATAGCCGCAGCTTCCTGGCTTCGCTCGGCCAGCCTGCGGATTTCGGATGCCACAACCGCGAAGCCTCTGCCGTGTTCCCCGGCACGGGCCGCTTCAATCGCCGCATTCAGGGCCAAAAGATTCGTCTGGCTCGCAATCGCTTCGATGACAGAGATTTTTTCGACGATCTTTTTCATGGCATTAATCGTCTCCGCAACCGATTTGCCGCTTTCCCGGGCGTCATCCGCGCATTTCATGGCGATCCTCCGGGTCTCGTCAGCATTATCCGCATTCTGAGCGATATTGGTGACCATCTGCTCCATGGAAGCCGAGACCTGTTCAGCCGAAGACGCCTGTTGCGAGGTTCCGTGGGCCATCTCCTGAGCGCTGCTGCTCAACTCCTGACTGCCGAAAGAGACATTTTCCGATGCGGACTTCACATTGACGACCACTTCGTTCAGTCTTCTGAGCATAAGGTTTAACGCCCGCATCAGCGTATCCTTCTCAGAACGCTCTCTGACTTCGGTTGTCAGATTTCCGTTGGCCATTGCTTCGGCAAGGCGGGTCACCTCGTTTGTCGCGGTGATCAGCATGTTCAGATTCTCTTTAATCCGATTGAAGTCGCCCTTGTACTCCTTTTCAATCTTTTCCGGGATGTCGCCTCTGGAAATCCTGTCAATATATTCGGCAGAGCTGTTCAGCGGCACGATCACCGCGTCAAGGGTGGCGTTTACGCCTTCCACAACTTGGGCGAACTCCCCCTTATGTCTTGATACATCTGCCCGCGTATCGAGTTTTCCCTCCACCGCGGCCCGGGCCAGCGTGTCCGCATCGGCTGTCAGATTCCGGATCGCGCTGACGGTATCCCCCAGGGCCTGACCGATCTTGCTGAAATTCTCTCCGATCAGGCGGGTGTCTTCATCGGTTTCGGATTCGAGAATTTCAATATCCAGATTGCCGGCAGCCAGTCTGCTCAGATTTTCAACCACCTTGTCAACCTCGGCGCTCTGATAGTCCGCCTGCTTCCGGGCGACGCGAACCGCATGCTTTGCCTGGGTCTGATCCGTTATAACCTCCAGTCCGCCGACGATTTTGCCGTCCGCATCTTTTAACGGAACGCCTGTATAAGAAACATCGAATTTTTTGTCCCGGGCCCGGGACTCTGCCTCGGAAGTCACCGGGCGCCCCTGATGCATACACCGATCCACCGCGCACCTTTCGCTCCGGCAGTCAGACACCTTGAAGCAGGCGTAACACTTGCTGCCGATAAGCGATTCCGGGGTCATCCCCGCAAACTCCGCGCCGATCTTGTTGACATAGCGGATGCTGAAATCCCGGTCAATGATAAACGCCGGCGCGGGCATGGCATCCAAATGTCCCACAAGGGAATCGATAACCCGGTTCACCCCTTGGATAACATTGGCGTATTCGCCGCTATGCTTTGCCGGCTCGCCGCGGACCGTCAGATTCCCCTCCAGCGCAGACCCGGCCAGTCCGTCAATGTCCGTTGTCAGTTCCCGGATATTGTTCTTCATCAGCATCAGCCATTCATGAATCTGGTCCTCATCCGAAGCTTTTTCCATGGTTGCCGTCATATCCCCGTTGGCAATACCGGTGACATAATCGACCAGTCCGGTCAGCCACGCATGAACCCCGTTGACCGCGTTTTTCATATTTTCATGATCGCCTTTGCACTCGGTTTCAACCTTTTCCCGAAGGTTTCCGCCCCGGATCAGGTTCAGCACGCGGCTGACTTCGTTGATCGGTTGGAGCGTCGCGTCCAACATCTCATTGATCCCCTGCACGACCTCCGCATACTCGCCCCGGAACTGGTCCGGCCTTCCGCGTTCGGAAAGCTCGCCATCCTTTGAAGCCTGAGTAAGCCGGGCAAGCTCATTTTGCAGGGTTTGCAGGGTATCAGCGACATTCTTCATGCTTTTCGCCAATACGTCCTTATCCGAACGGATGTCAATCTCCACGGACAAATCACCGTCGGCAATCCGCTGGGCTGCGGAAGCCTGATCCTCTATGGCCCTTTGCATATTACGGAAAGCGTCCGCCAGGTCGCCGATTTCATCCTCTCGCCGAATCGCTATTTCATCGCTCAGATCGCCCCTGGCAATTCGGTTTGCCGTGGCGACAATCTCGCCGAGCGGTTTGGTGACGGCCCGTGTGATCAGAACAGCCGCTGTGACTCCCACAATAACGGAGATAAGGACTCCGAACATAACGATCATAAAAGCTGACGAAAGAGAGGAGACCGACTGATTGGCAATCTTCTCGGTTTCGCTCATTCCCTTCATTGCCGCGGCCTGTGCATTCTTCAGAACCTGTTCGGCAACGGCATTGCGCTGTTTTCCGAGTTCCTGCACAGCCAGCCAGTTTTTCAGAAGATCATCCATCGCATCCTTATAAGCATGGGCCGCCGTCCTGGTGTCATTAATCTCTTTGATATTCTCCTCCAGACGGGTGAGGGACAAAATCTCCTGAAATTTCCTTTCCATCCTATCAAAGTTTTTTTGAACGTCCTGTATGAGCTGCGGATCTCGCAGCGCCTGAGATTTGAAATTGAGGACACGGGTCTCATTCGCCAGATCAATCACATCGTTGGCAAGGGTTATTTTCATCAGGCGTTCGGCGAGTTTGTCCGGTTTGAAGCCGGCGACCATTGCCGCTTCCAGGGCTTCGGTCTGATGGGTAAGGAAGTTGTAACAGCTCTCCATGTATTTTGCGGCTGCTTCATCAAGTTGCTGACGGTTCTTCGCAATCTGCTCATTCCTTTTCACGGTTTCACTGACAAGTTCTTCATATTCCGAGAACTCGGCTTCGATATCCGGCATGGCTTCTCTGAGCTTCACAAGACGAGGAGAGCGGTCTGCCAGTTCTTTGGCTTTTATGATATGCTGTTTCACCTCTTCCAGGTTCTTCATTCCCTCCTCAAGATATCCCTTATCCTCGCTCAGTCCGTAACCACGCATGTTATACATCATTTGCAGGGAAAACCGCTCCAGATTGTTTGCGACTTTCACTTCGGGAACATATTCCCGATCCAGCGTCATCGACTCCGTTTTCACGCCCCACATCTTAAAAGATGCTGTTACTCCCAAGATTAGCATGATGAAAATCAGCGTTCCGAATCCCAAAGCGATTTTCATTCCCAATGATTTGAAACCTTTCATTTTCTTCTCCTGTTTTAAAAATGGGGTGTGTCCTCCACCTGTCATTCCGGGCAGAACTGAAAAAATGGGACATTTTTTCAGTTCTGACCCGGAATCCACCGCAGCCGAACTCGGAAAATATCCGCCTTTCAGTTTGATCGGAATGACATGATGGGCTAGACACACCTAAAAATGTCATGTAGGGTGGGTGAAACCCACCACACCGGTTTGACTATCGGACATTGGCGCGTCTTCCACCTGTCATTCCGGGCAGAACTGAAAAAATGGGACATTTTTTCAGTTCTGACCCGGAATCCACCGCAGCCGAACTCGGAAAATATCCGCCTTTCAGTTTGATCGGAATGACATGATGAGCATGGATCGCACCCGCATCAGTACGATCCCAGCCCCTGTCATTCCGGACAAAAATGATAAGAATCGGCAGGATTCTTATCCTTTCTGACCCGGAATCCACAGTGTCCCCAAAAGTTTGGCACAGCTTTAAATGTCACCGTCCTGCTTTCTTCAAGGCTCTCTTGCTCAGAATGTAGTTATACTGAAGCAGCCGATAGACATCTCCGGGCACGATTCTTTCCTTGGAATCCTTCCAGACTCTGTAGCGTTCGGCGGTCTGAGAGCTCAGGCGTTTATTTCCGCTCATGGCTTTAAATTCGGCTGAGATGACTTTGACGAAGTCAAACGAATCCCCCGGAGAGATATCGTCACAATCATTGATCTCTATGAGAACCAGCGGATCATACCAGCCTCTCGTTTTATAATGCTCGGAAATATTTTTGTAAAGATGCTGCAAAAGTTTGGAGACATTCAGAGGAATCACGCCGGTCAGCGGCTGTTTCGGGAACGGATAGTCATCATATTCAAGCCCGGCTTCATTGGCGACACCTTTGACAACAGGCAGAATATCTTTCACAATCGCATCATAGACCTGACCCGGCGTTGACCAGTTGGTTACCATCCCCTTTTTCCTTGCAATCTCAACATGATGATAAGATATCTGTCTCAGAAGATGCGCCACATCGCTCGGCGTTTTCGGCGTTCTGGATTCCGTGTGTTCCAGAAATTTGTTCTGCAAAACCAGATAATCTTTGATCAGACTCAGTATCCTGTAAGGATCCCTCGGTTTTGTTGTGAGGATATCCACTTCACGGGCCGCATTGAGCCTGCTCCGGTCAATGACATTACCGTGAATAAGGTTGAATTCATCTGCAACAGATAAAAGTTTCTCATACACATTTCTCGGCCTGATATTGTTACTGAGCCGCTTTTTGTTGAATTCAGAGGTGAGCCCGTACATTGCAACAAGGGAGTCGTCAATCGATTTTGCCAGATAGTAAACATCCGTGGGGGTGATAGTTTCCGGCTCCTCCCACGCATTTGCCGCGTGGAATGCAAAAAAGAGCGCGCCGAAAAAGAGCGCGGTTGAATAAAAGAAACGACTGAAAATTTTTTGATTCATAAATCCCTCCATCCGGAGTGCAAAGTTTACTTTGCCCGTCCGCCATTATCCGGAGTGCAAAGTTTACTTTGCCCGTCCGCCATTATCCGGAGTGCAAAGTTTACTTTGCCCGTCCGTAAAAAAATAATATGAATTTCAGAACATTTACACAAAACAAAACTTGCTCTGAAATTCTTTGAAAAATCATATCATAACCAACTCAATTTGATAAGTCAAGCATAAACAACAGGAATTTCACAGAAGAAAACAATTTATTTGGGACCATCCTCTTCCTATATGAAATCCCTGTAGTTGTCAGCAATTGTCCCGGACCGGAGTCTATCCTTTACAGTGAAAATACATTTTCATCACTGTCTCTGCGTTATCCCAACCACACAAAACCACAAAATCCGTTGGAACCAGAATCGTTTCATATCAAAGTTTGCTGAATTCATTATTCTGTGTACAGGACAAAAAATCTGATTATAACGGATTTTGGGGAGGCTCCGAAACCGCGAATGACGCGAATGAACACGAATCGCACGGATCACAGGGAGGAGTCACACCGTTCCCCGGTCGGGCGTCCTCCGGATCCGGGGATGCCGGCCGTCATTCCGGTCACACGGCTCTGTGTCCGTTCGCGTCCGTTCGCGTTCATTCGCGGTTCGGAGCCTCCCCGAAAAGCGTTATAATCAGCAAAAAATTTCAGAGGGCTGAAAACCGGCCCGAACACGGCATTCTGTCATTCCGGGCGGAAGTGACAGGAATCGGCAGGATTCCTGTCACTTCCGACCCGGAATCCACTTTTTGTCCTGTACACAGTTCATTATTATAACAAATTTTGGGCATCCTTCATAAAAGCCGGAAGTAGTTTACACTTTTTCCCAATCGGAGCCGGCGGCATTTCATATCTCACACAAAGGCACAAAGGGCACAGAGGAGCAGAAAAGAATTCACCCTGACCCGAAAGTGTAAACCGACAAATGAAGGATGCCAAATTTTGGAAGATTTTGGATTGACAAGCTCACAAATTCCGTATAACAGTAAACAGAAAGCAGAAATTGGATAAAAACCGCATACAGAGGAGTTTTCAACGATGCAGACTGCCAAGGTAATTGATTGCATTACTGACTGGCTGAATGGCTATTGTGATAATGCAGGCTTGAAAGGATTTGTGGCGGGGGTTTCAGGGGGGATAGACTCCGCTGTCACCTCCACACTTTGTGCAAAGACCGGGAAAGAGGTCATTCTTCTGAATATGCCGATCTGTCAGGCATCTGAACAAGTGTCGCTTGCCAGACAGCATATTGAATGGCTGGAACAGAATTACAGTCAGGTCAGGGGGATTGAAACAGACCTTACGTCGGCGTTCCAGGCCCTTGAGAAAACCTTTCCTTCAAATATTCAGGACGGGCTGACCATGGCCAATACCCGCTCAAGATTACGGATGGTCACAGTTTATGCGTATGCCTCTCATCATAAGATGCTGGTGGCCGGAACCGGTAACAAGGTGGAGGACTTCGGCGTGGGCTTTTACACCAAATATGGCGACGGCGGTGTTGACATTTCACCCATAGCGGACCTGATGAAGTCGGAAGTTTATGCTGTAGGCAGAGAACTGGGCGTCATCGAAGCCATCTTAAACGCGCCTCCCACTGACGGACTTTGGACAGATAACCGCACGGATGAAAGTCAGATCGGGGCCGCTTATGCCGAACTTGAATGGGCCATGGAGTTTGAAGCCGGATCCGGGGATGAAGATCAGTTAAATGCCAGACAGAAAGAAGTTCTGGCTATCTTCCGGAAGTTTCATCAGGCCAACAAGCATAAGATGGATCCCATTCCGGTTTTCAGGATACCGGAATCGTTGAAGTGAGGGAGGACAACGCTTGGTACAACAACTTGGAAATTCGTTCCCTTTTCCATTATAAGAGAGGACGAATTTGCAAGTTGTTGTATTAACGTCTATGAAAATGGGCATACTTATATTCGGAGGGACATGAACCATGCCGGACGGGATTTGCAATCCCGTCCGCAATGTTTCCGACCCGCACAGAACGGTTCGGACGGGATTGCAAATCCCGTCCGGCATGAGGACGAATTTGCAAGTTGTTGTATTAACGTCTATGAAAATGGGCATCCTTATATTCGGAGGGACATCCGTTTGTGAATCAGCCCTGTGATTTCAAACAACGCCCATACTTACTTACATCGCCTTACAAATTTGAGCCTGATATCGGAAATTACAAATTTGTAAGAAAGTGTAAACTACTTTGAAGGATGCCAGAAATGTATTCTACCATAGAGTTTGTTATAGAGGAGAGGAACCTAATGATAAGTGAATATCAGATAACCAATTTCAAATCATTTGCCGGACCTGCGACCATTCCGGTAAAGCCGATCACGTTAATATTCGGCCCAAATTCGTCGGGTAAGAGTTCGCTTCTGCAATCTGTGCTGATGCTCAAGCAGACCTTGGACGACAGGGCAGGAGAGGAAACACCGCTTCTGCCCAAAGGGAGCCTTGCTGATCTTGGAAATTTCAGAGAGTTTGTCTATCGTCATGATGTTGCAAAAAACTTCTTTTTCAAGATGGCAATTCCGATCAGAGACAGATATGAGATATCTGAGAAAGATGAGATTCTGAACAGCCTCATCAGCTTTAAGACGATGGGACTGGGTATCACTTTTTCCCAACATGACAACGACTTGGCAGTCACAGAAATCGGACTGTTTGTTGGTGATAATTCTGACCCGATTTTCACTTATGAACTCGGACAACCGGACAAGGAGGCTGACAAAGAAGGAACCATTCGTTTTGCCAGAAGCTATCATCACGTCGCCAAGCTGAAAAACTTTAATGACGGACATGAATATTGGCAAAAATACCAGCGTCTTTTTGAGACACCGGCGAATAAGGATCATTTTAAATTAAACAATTATCTGACAGAGTCTGTATATGATGATGCTTCAGAGGAATTCATGTCTCTCAGAGAGAGCAGAAGCATATCCCACCAGATATTATTTTATGCTTCCCGTCTGTTTAAAGAGTCTCTGAGGAATCTTGTCTATGTGGGGCCGTTACGCCGTTTCCCAGAAAGATATTACACTTTCACCGGAAACAAAACCCGCTATGTGGGCAAGTCAGGGGAATTTGTTGCGGATATCCTCATTTCCGATCCGAAAATTTTGGACAGTATCAATGAGCAGTTTGAACATCTCTGTCTGGGCTATGAGCTCAGGGTGCCGAATCTGACAGATCAGACCTCGGAGATTCACAATCTTCTGACACTCAGACTGAAAGAGAGAGCCAGCGGAACCCATGTAGGGTTTACGGATGTCGGTTTTGGCATCAGCCAGTTGCTTCCGATTGTTGTTCAGAGCATGGTATCCGAAAATCAGACACTTCTCATAGAACAGCCCGAACTCCATCTGCATCCCGCCCTTCAGGCGGAGATGGGCGACATGTTTCTCAGGTCTGCTTTGGGGGAGAATCATAATACGTTTGTCATTGAGACACACAGCGAGCATCTGATTCTGCGCCTGCTCAGGCGTGTCCGGGAAACTGAGGAGGGAGAACTTCCCGAAGGGATTCCCTCTATCACGCCGGATGATCTGTCGGTGCTGTATGTGGAACCGGATGAACACGGAGGATCGTCCGAGGTGATTCATATTCCCGTCACAAAGGATGGAGAGTTTGAAAGACCTTGGCCAAGAGGCTTTTTTCATGAAAGGGCAAAGGAGTTGTTCTAATTATGGTTTATGAATATGCGATTGAGCCTGAACTTATCTTAACTTGGGGGAGAGATAGATGGGGACTGACATACTCAAATAACCTTTTTTATATTTATAAAAAACAAACAAAACAAGGAGTCCGCCATGAAAAAAGTTGCCCCGCTCCGCTACGGTGTCATCTTCAAAAAAGCCTTCTGCGACCCCGAAATATTCATGGCTTTTGTCCGGGATGTCGCCGGGGTCAGAATA